>NZ_JBAKHX010000144.1:0-10268 GCF_036906915.1 Micromonospora sp. CPCC 206061 | reverse complement strand
TATCGACCAAACCCGATCAAAACCGGTGGACCGGCACGCCGCCATTATTCAGCGGTCTCCTAGGACGCTGCGGTTACCGAACGGGACGGTGGCGAAAGGCACCCGAACAAGGCTGACCATCCTGAGGGGGCCGCTTGCTCGTCACCCACGGAGAACCAGCGGTAACCGCATCGAGGAAGGTCACGATCGTGGCTTCAGACTCCGTCAGCGTTCCGGATTTCTCCATGCCCGCGGCTTTCATCGGCCACGGCAACCCGATGAACGCGCTGGAGGTCAACCGCTACACCTCGTCGTGGAGAGCCTTTGGCGAGGCGGTGCCGCGACCGCGCGCGATCCTCGTCGTCAGCGCCCACTGGTACATCAACGCCACCGCTGTCACCGCGATGCCGCGGCCGCGGACGATCCACGACTTCTACGGCTTCCCTCGCGAGCTGTTCGAGGTGCAGTACCCCGCGCCCGGACAACCCGAGATGGCGGCGGAGGTCAGCGACGTGGTCCACCCGACCTGGGTAGGGGCGGATGTCGACAGCTGGGGCATCGATCACGGCACCTGGTCGGTGCTCGTGCACGCCTTTCCTGATGCCTCGATTCCGGTGGTCCAGCTCAGCATCAACGCCGACAAGCCCTTGGATTATCACCTGAACCTGGGCGCGAGGTTGGCGCCGCTGCGCGAACGCGGTGTGCTGATCGTCGCGAGCGGCAACGTGGTGCACAACCTGCGTGGTATGGACTGGAAGCTCACCGACGAAGGCTACGATTGGGCGCAGCGCTTCGACGAAGACGCCAAGACCCGCATGCTCACCGATCCGACCGAGTTCGCGACCCTGGACGCCCACCGCGACTTCAGCCGCGCGGCACCGACCCCGGATCACTTCATTCCCGCCCTGTACCTTGCCGGCCTTGCTGGAGCCAGCGACGCGCCGGACACCGAGGTTTTGGTCGACGGTTACGCCTACGGGTCGCTGTCCATGACGGCGTACACGATCGGCATGGCCTGTCCGAGCAGCGCCGGCGGCGCAGGCTCGTCGCAACCACCGGCCGAACTGCCCCCCGACGCGTCCAACATCTAGGTCGTTCCCGGTCCTTCTCCGGTCGTACGACGCGTGAGGTGGACTGCACCGGCCTGACCGACGTTGGTTGCCCGACCGTCAGGCGTTCAACTCTGGTCAGGGGAGCGGGCGGCGGCTTTCTCCTGTCGAGCGGCGGCGAGTTCGTCGGTGACGACCAGGTCGCGACGGTACTGACCGGTTCGGTAGGCGGCGCGGCCCACCATATGGGCGGCGACGGGCGCGGTGGCTAGCTGGAAGCCTCCGGGCTGGGATATGGGCGTGGCTCGGTCGGCGAACCGGCCGACCCGCGATCGAAGCGATCGGGCCGAGCCTCGGTGGCGATCGCGCCGACGGTGATAGCGAGCAGCACGTCGTTGGCTACTATTCGGTCCAATGTGGACGGGCCGCGCGCGATTCGGACCAGCGCCATCCCGAGTCCGGTGGTCAGCAGTACCGCGACTGCGAAGGCGACGGCGGTCGTGGGCGACCCTCCTTGTTGGAAACTTGCTTCAGTTCGGCTTCGGAGCCGATGGCACGCATGATCCGGGCTTCCAACGCGTGGACGTCGTGGCGGAAGCGTTTCGACGGCCTGATGATCACTGACGTCGAAGACGTGAATGTAGAGCACACCGGCGGCGCGGTCGTCGTCGATGATGAACCTGCCGGGTATCAGTGAGACGGCCTACCCGCACAGGGTGAGGTTCAGGTCGGAGCGGACGGCCAACCGTGCGGCGATCACCGCGCTGCGCGGTCGGTACCGGAACCGGAACGCGGTCCATGCCAGATGGACGCTGGCCACGATCAGGTCGATGAAGAACCGGACGGCGAAGCGCAGCAAGCCCAGCGGGTGTGGCCGTCCGGCGAAGGTCACCGGCGGTAGCGGAACACGATCAGCACGATGGCGGAGACGGCAAGTCCACTAAGGAACGTCGACGAGGAGAACACACCCCACAGCACCATCCACATTGTGGCAGCCCGCCGGCGGCGATCAGTCGGTCGCGGGCACGAGCACCATGGCTCACGGCGTCGATCACGGCACACCGCCGGGGAACGCGGCCTGTACGTACGGGTCGCGTGCTATCAGGTCGTTTGCCGCCGTGTCGGTGAGCTCGTACATCGGTCCGGCGATCAGCGTGAGCCACTAGAGAACCTCACTCCGCAAGCTCTATAGCCGAGGCAACTTCTGCGGTGTCGATCGGCCGCTGTCGGCGTACGCGGCCGACGTTGTCGTCGAACCCCGGACTCCGCGGCTGGGTCCCACCGTTGATCGGTAGCGAGGCGGCCTGGTGCCACCAGTTGGCGAGGGGGTCGGGAGCCGACGGCTTCGGTGCCGTCCGGAGGGTGTCATCGCTGTGGTAGGTGATCTCGTCGACGACGTCGGTGGCGCCGGGAACGGCAGCGGTCATCGCCACGGCGGCCAGGGCGGTCGTTCTGCGGTCGGTGTGGCCGGTGAGGGTGACGACTCCGTCGTCGACCGCGGCCACGACATCGGCGGTGGGGATCTTCAGTTCGCGGTGCAGTATTCGCTGTGTCACCTCATCGCGGATGACCGCGTCGGGCCGGTCATGCACCCGGAACAGGTCGCTACGAGTGATGATGCCCATCAACCGGGCCTGGTCATCCACAACCAGTAGCCGGCCTACCTTACGGCGGCGCATCAGCCGGCCGGCGGTAGCCAAGGACGCGTTAGGCATGACGGTGACCGGTGGCGCGCTCATTACGTCCACCGCTGACACGTTGGGCCAACGCAGCCGCTGGCGCGTCACGGGCCACCACCGGCCAGTGACTTCGCTGCCGGCCGCAGTGGTCTCGACCGTATCGCGTAGGTCGGTCCAGGAGATCACACCGGTCA
This sequence comes from Micromonospora sp. CPCC 206061, assembly GCF_036906915.1. NCBI lineage: Bacteria > Bacillati > Actinomycetota > Actinomycetes > Micromonosporales > Micromonosporaceae > Micromonospora > Micromonospora sp. CPCC 206061. The sequence goes on along the minus strand of NZ_JBAKHX010000144.1, from coordinate 7,367 downwards.
CGGTTTCGAACCGGTCGACGACCGGAACCGCGCTGATTTGTCTCTCGGCCAGCACAGCCGCAATCTGCGGTATCAGCGCATCGTCGCGCACCGTGATCACATCACGGGCCATCACATCACGTACCCGCCATTGCGGCATGGCGTTGCTCCTTCCGGGTGATCGGCACCCTAAGCCGTATGAGCATCAGGAACTTGATGCCGATCATGGGGTTCGCTGTGGTCGTTGAAATAGTTAGCCGCGCGGATGAGTGGCGGCCATTCTGGGCCTCAGGTCACGACGGGCGCGTGGCCTGGCATCTACAACTTTCGCCGCGTCCATCGAGGTTCCGGGCTGTGCCTCAATACTCGCCGGGTAAGGTTGGCCCATACAGTGTCGCGGTGCGCAGAAAGGGCGAGGTTAAACTGCCGATGGCCGGCAATGTGACGACGATGCAGAACCCGTTGGGCCAGTCCGCAGTCACCGCCGCGAATTCAGTCGCTGCCGGCGGGCGACACCTGGCCTGCTGTGAGGACGCGAGCGGGAGGTAAGCCGGGCGTGGCCGCTACCAAGCGTAACCAACGTGCGGGAGGTCAGCGGCGGCGCAGGCGGCATGCCGCCCCACCTTGCGACTTTCGCGTCGTTTCAGCCCCGGCTGAGCTGGCCGGCTTTCTCGGACAGCGAGGCGTGCACCTTTAGGCACGACTCGTGGAAGCCGGCGACGCCCTGCTCCTCCAGCGTCGATCCGACGGTGTCCATGTCGATTCCGGTGGCGGCCAGTTCGCGCATCGCCTGGACGGCAAATTCGACGGAATCGCGGTCCCCGCACCATCCCGGTCCGCTCGATCGCCGACATCGTGTTCGTCACCAGCCGGACGCCCAAGGTCCAGGAGGTCAACGAGGCGTTCCGGCAGGAGGCCGAGACCGAACGGTACCGCGGCATCCTCGGCGTCTCGGAGGACCCGTTGGTGTCGGCCGACATCGTCGGCGACCCACGCGCCGCGGTCGTCGACCTGGATCTGACCCGGGTCGTGGACGGTTCGCTGGTCAAGGTGATGGCCTGGTACGACAACGAATGGGGCTTTAGCCACCAGATGATCCGTGAGGCCCACAGCATCCTCTGCACGTCCCACACCTGATCCGGTACCGCGTAACCAAGCCGTGGGTGCGCTAGCAGCTCAACAACGCACCCACACGCGCCAAGGGCCCGCCCGCACCCGCAGGCGAACCGCACCACGTACGCGGGCGCGGTGCCCCAACGGAACACATCATCGAGGGAAGGTGTGCGGCATGAGCGACGAACGAACGTTCGCGATCATCGGCGCGACGCGCTGAGCGGCACGGTTGATTCCGCCGTACGCGACGGCATTTCGACCGCGAACGCCGCGCAGGATCGTGCACGCTGCGGGTTTCCTTGCCGACGATCGGCATGCAACGGCCGCGGAAGTCTGCTAGGCGTATCTCTGCCCGGCCGCCTGGCACGGAACCATCATTGAGGTGCAGCCGCGAACCTGTCGCCAACGACCGTCGTGGCGTGAAGAGAAGCTCCGCCAGGGGTAACGATGAGTCCTAAGTGGAGAAGGCCCCGGTGGCTCCGGGTTGTATCGGCAGACGGTCACGTCTGCGTGCCGTCGAGATCGAGGAAGGGTGTGCGTGATGGGAGCGCCTGTTGTCGTGGGGTTCGCCGGCTCCGCCTCCGCCCACGCCGCCGTATCCGGGCACGCCCACTGCCCTGTGGCGATTGTGCGCGGCGACATCGGGTCCGCCCACGCGCCGATCGTGCTCGGCTTCGACGGTTCACCCGACGCCAGGTTCGCAGCCGACATGGCCTTCGCGCGCGCCCGTCGCCGGGGCGCAGAGCTGCTAGTTGCGTCCCTTCCCGCGTCGCACAGGCCTCGATCCGACAGCGGTCGGACTGGTCCGCCCCCTGTCGCCGTCGAGGATCTGGCGAACAGGAGTTGAGGGCCACCACCGCATGGCCGGCCGGCCATGCGAGTCAACGTCCCCATTGAAAGGGGCGAGTCCACGTGACCCGTACCGTGCGCGATCCGATCGAGCTGCTGCGCGACCGGCTGGAGGAGCAGTTCCAGCTAAACACTGATTTGCTCAGCGAGTTCACGGTGTGCAGCAGGCAGCCTGACCGTGGCGGCTATGACAGGGACACGCTCGCCGCTCTGATCGCCTCCTGTCGGCAGGCGATAGCCGACACCGCCCAGGCGCTGCGGCATATGGCGGAGGGCGACTACGGCATCTGCGAACGATGCGGCGACAGGATCCCCATCGAACGGCTGCAGATCCTGCCGGATACCCGGTTCTGCGTTTCCTGCCAGTGGACGCGGACGATCTGACCGGCAGCGTCGACGACACGACCGCCGACCGGCAGCGACGCTAATGAAGCGGCGCCGGGCGGCACGGAGGAGGCAACGATGTACCTCTGCCTGACCCGGCCCACACCACAAGGCGGTGTTCGGCTAGCCATCGCCGGCGAGGTTGACCTGTCCACCGCCCGTGCGCTGCGCGCCGCGATCCAGGATGTCTTGTGCGATGAGCGAGTCACCGAACTCGTCGTCGACCTCGGCCAGGTGACCTTCCTGGACTGCGCCGGAATCGGTGCCCTGGTGGCCGGCTACAACACCGCTGTTACCCGAGGCCGCAGCTACGCGGTGATCAACCCAAGGCGCCACGTGCGCAGGGTCCTGAACATTACCGGCGTCCTGGCAGCTTTGTCCCATCAATGCCGTCAAGCACCCTCGACGCGGCACCTCGCGCGGTCGAGTTGAAGGCGGCGTCACGGTGGCGGCTAGGGCGCGGGGCGGACGCGGATGGATGCTACGTCGCCACCGTCGCGCCCTATGACAGCGTCGGCACCGGCGGTTCGACAACCGTGATGGTGGCCGCTGTGGGATGCCTGCTTGCCCCCGCCGGCCATCGCACAAGGATGGCGGTGGCCGCCGAGTGAGTTTTGGAGCACCAGGGGTATCTCGCAGAAAGGGGTGATGGGGATGGCTCTGAACGTGGCGGAGAAGTTGATCGCGGCGCACTTGGTCGATGGCGCGTTGGTGCCTGGCCAGGAGGTGGGGCTTCGTATCGACCAGGCCCTGGTCCAGGACGCGACCGGCACGATGGTGATGTTGGAGTTGGAGGCGCTCGGGTTGCAGCGGGTGCGGACCGGTGTGTCGGTGCAGTATGTCGACCACAACCTGTTGCAGACCGATGAGCGGAATATGGCCGATCACCTGTTTCTGCGTTCGGCGTGCCAACGGTTCGGCTTGTGGTATTCCAAGCCCGGCAACGGGGTATCGCATCCGACGCACATGCAACGCTTCGGAGTTCCAGGGGCGAGCATGCTCGGGTCGGACTCGCACACGTGCGCTGCCGGGTCGCTGGGCATGCTGGCCATCGGGGTCGGTGGGCTGGAAGTGGCCATGGCGATGGCCGGTGAGCCCCTGTACGTGACGATGCCGCACGTTTGGGGGATTCGGCTGAGCGGGGAGCTGCCGGCGTGGGTGAGCGCCAAGGACGTGATCCTGGAGTTGCTGCGCCGCCACGGCGTCAACGGCGCTGTGAACCGGATCATCGAATACCACGGCCCAGGGCTTTCGGGCCTGTCCGCGATGGACCGGCACGTGATCGCGAACATGGGCGCCGAGCTCGGCGCGACCACGACGGTGTTCCCGTCCGACGCGCGGGTACGGCAGTTTCTGGCCGCGGAGGGCCGCGAGGACGACTTCGTAGAGATCCTCGCCGACCCCGACGCCGGCTATGACGTCACCGAGGAGATCGACCTGTCGGGTTTACAGCCGCTGATCGCCAAGCCGAGCTCGCCGGGCAACGTGGTGCCGGTCCGGGAGGTCGCCGGGCAGGAGGTGAGCCAGGTTGTGGTCGGTTCGTCGGCCAACCCTGGCCTGCGGGACTTCGCCGTGGTCGCCGCGATTCTGCGGGACCGGCAGGTGCATCCGCGAGTGTCCCTGGACGTCAACCCGACATCCCGGCAGATTCTGGCCGACTTGACCACTATCGGCGCCACCCTCGACCTGATCCGTGGCGGGGCCCGGATCCACCAGGCCGGCTGTATGGGCTGCATCGGTATGGGGCAGGCCCCTGCGGTCGGTGTAAACAGCCTGCGCACGTTCCCGCGTAACTTCCCTGGACGCTCCGGCACCACCGACGACCAGGTCTGGTTGTGCTCGCCGGAGACCGCGGCCGCCGCCGCCCTGACCGGCCGGATCACCGACCCTCGTGACCTACCCGACCTGCTCGGCGTCTCCTATCCGCTGCTGGAGCTGCCACCGACCGCCGCCGTCAATACCGCGATGCTGGAACCGCCGTTGCCGGCAGACGAGGCCCGCACGGTCACGTTGGTCAAGGCGCCCAGCATCGGTTCGCTGCCTGAACTGGACCCGCTGCCCGACCACCTGTCCGCCCCGGTGGCGATCAAGGTCGGTGACAACGTGTCCACCGACGAGATTTTGCCGGCTGGCGCCCGAGTCCTGCCGTATCGCAGCAACATCGCCAAACTGGCCGAGTTCGTCTTCGGCCAGCTCGACCCCGGCTACCCGCAGCGGGCCCGGCAGAGCGCACAGCACGTCATCATCGGCGGTGCCAACTATGGGCAGGGCTCCTCACGGGAGCACGCCGCGATCGTCCCCCGATATCTGGGGCTGCGCATGGTGCTCGCCAAGTCGTACGCCCGCATCCACTGGCAGAACCTGGCCAACTTCGGCGTCCTGCCGCTGCAGTTCGCCGACGAGGCCGACTACGACCGCGTCGCGATCGGTGACGAACTCGCCGTCGACGACCTGCACGACGCCCTGCGCGACGGCACCGGGATCACCATCAGAAACCGGACAAGGAAGGTGTCATACCTGGCCCGGCACCGACTCTCGCCACGGCAGGTCGCCATGGTCTTGGCCGGTGGCCGTATCCCTCAACTACGGCAAACACCAGCCGACGACTGAGTTCCGGCATCGCCGCCGCCATCGTCCCGGGCGCTATTCGAGGGAGTACGAGGCCATGACAACCACCAACCCAGCAGCAGCGGTCGTCGTCGGCGTCGACGGCTCACCGCAAAGCCTGCACGCCGTGGACTGGGCCGCCCATGAGGCGCTGACGCGGCAGTGTCCGTTGCGGATCGTGCACGCGTTCCTGTGGCCGCTGATGCACGTGCCGCTGGGCCCGTCGGAGTTTGGTCCACCCGAGGGCGGATTGCAGCATGACGCCGAGCGGATCGTGTCCAGCGCCGCGGACCGTGTCCGCCTGGCCGCTCCTGGTCTGGAGATCAGCACAGATCTGCCGGTGCGCGCGCCGGCAGCGGCGTTGGTCGCGGCGTCCCAGGACGCTGGTCTGGTGGTGGTTGGCAACCGTGGCCTTGACGGTTTCGCCGGTCTGCTGCTGGGTTCCGTCGGTGTCCAGACCGCCGCTCACGCCGCGTGCCCCGTCGTCATCATCCGTGATGATGACAACGAGGTTGGTCCGGCCTCCGGCCAGGTCGTGGTCGGGGTGGACGGCTCCGAGCTGTCCGGCGTCGCCGTCGATTTCGCGTTCGACCACGCCGCCCGGCACGGCCTCGGCATCCTCGCGATCAGCGTCTACCAGTTACCGCTGTATGGCGACCCCGGACTGGCGGCGTACTACAACATCGATGACCTGCGCGAAGACCAGACTAGGCTGCTGAGCGAAGCTCTTGCCGGCTACCGCGACAAGTACCCCGACGTGCCGGTGGACCGCAAGGTCCTGCACGGTCAGCCCGCCGCGGTCCTGGTCGCCGAGTCGGCAGGTGCCGCGTTGACCGTGGTCGGATCCCGTGGTCGGGGCGGGTTTACTGGGCTCCTGCTTGGCTCGACCAGCCAGAGCGTCCTGCACCACGCGACCGGCCCGGTCGCCGTAGTGCGGGCCCAACCCGCCGACGCCGGGCAGGCGACCACCCGGCCGCGGCGAGACGCGCCGCAAGCGGCAGATCCGGCGCGGGCCACCACGGACCCTGCCGCGCCGCCAGCCACCCAACCGGCGGAAGGGAAGGCCGCTGACGCGGGCCCGCCGACGGTGTCGTCGTTCGCCAAATCGAAACGGGCGCCGGTTCCGATATGCGCGGCATCACCGCCACCGCCGAACGCCAGGCCGACGGCTCCTATCGGCTCAACGGTGAGAAGCGGTGGATCGGCAACGGTGGTAAAGACGTCGTGTGCGTGTTCGCGCGCAGCGAGGCCGGCCCGGTTGCCCTCATTGTCGAGAAGGGCATGCCAGGCTTCGATGCTCCCGACCGCTATGACACCCTCGGGCTGCGCGGTAACGACCTGCGCCGTCTCACCTTCCGCGACGTTCGGATACCGAAGGACAACGTCCTTGGCGAGGCGGGCGACGGCTTGCGGATCGCCATGCACACCCTCAACAACGGGCGGATGTCGCTGGGCACCGGCGTCGTCGGCGCCACCAAACGGCTCATCGAGCTTGCGATCACCCACACCAACACGCGGGAACAGTTCGGCCAGCCATTGGCGGAGTTCGAACTGGTCGAGGACAAGATCAGCTGGATGACGTCCTACCTGTACGGGTTCGAGTCGATGGCCTACCTGACCACCGGCCTGGTCGACGCCGGCGTCCCCGACTACTCGATGGAGTCGGCCATGGCCAAGATCGCCGGCAGCGAGTTCCACTGGTACGCCGTCAACCGCGTCTTCCAACTCCACGGCGGCCAGGCGTACATGGCCGGCTCGCCGATCGCCAAAGCCCTGCGCGACGCCCGCGTCTTCCCCATCTTCGAAGGCGCCAACGACGTGCTGCGCGCCTTCGTCGCCCTCGCCGGCCTTAAATCCGTCGCCGACGAGGTAGCCGATCTACGCGGCCTCAATCTCGCCGACCCGATCGGCAGTATCGGCATCCTCGCCGACTACGTCGGTCAACGCGTCCGCTGGCGGGTTCGGCCCGACCGCCTCGACGCCGCCCATCCCACGCTGGCCCGCCACGCCGACAAGGTGGTCGACCAGGTACGGCAACTGCGTGCCACCGCCGAAAAGCTGCTGCGCATCCACGGCCGCGACATCCAGGCCCGGCAGCGCCAACAGAAACGGCTCGCCCATGTGGCCATCGACATCTACGCGCAGATCGCCACCATCTCCCGCACCACCGCCTTGTTCGACGACCAAGGCGTGCAGGCATCCGGGCAGGAACGCTACATCGCCGCCTCCTTCTGCAACCGGGCAGTAACCCGCGTCGCCGAACAGTTCGAGCGCATCGATGACAACGACGACGAGCAGACCCATTCCATCGCCCGGCTGGCCTACAACCGTGGCGGCTACACCCCACGCCTGCCCTGACCCCCATCACCCACGGGAGTGTAAAAAGATCGGTGTAACTCCTGATCAAGGAGAGAGCACCTGATGACGATCACGAC
>NZ_JBAKHX010000143.1:0-10547 GCF_036906915.1 Micromonospora sp. CPCC 206061 | reverse complement strand
GGCGGCGCAGGGGGCCGCGCGGCGGGGGGCCGCGGCGCAGGGGGCCGCGGCGCGGGGGGCCGCGGCGCGGGTGGAAAGGACGTGTGAACCGAAACGGTCGATTGATCCGTACCTGGGGTCATGACCAGCGTGCTGGGGTTGGACGCGCCCGATCCGCGGTACCCGCAATACCAGGCCTACGCGGCCAAGGAGTATCCCGACGACCAGGAGTACCCCGACCAGCGGTACGCCGGGCGGGGCTACGCCGACCGGGCCTACCCGGAGACGGGCTACCCCAGCCAGGACCGCCTGGACCACGGCTACGCCACCCAGGGCTACGCCACCCAGGGCTACCCGGACCATGGGCACGGCCAGGAGCAGGGCTTCGGCCAGGACCAGGGATTTCTCGCGGGACCTCGCGGGTACCCGCGGCACCGCGCCGACCTGCCTCCCGGCTCGCTGTGGGACGACCCCGGGCGGCCCAAGAGCCGGAGCCGGAGCCCTCGGCTGATGCTCGCCGGCCTGATGATCGCTGTTGTCGCGGCCGGGTTCGGGGGCGCCGCCGGCTGGTACGCCGCCAACATGTCCGGGTTCCCGGGCGGGCAGCCTCGCACCGTGGGAGCCGACGGCGTCCTTCCGGACATACTGGTCACCGCCGCCGAGCAGGTGCTGCCCGGCGTGGTCTCCATCGAGGTGACCACGGACGACGAGGGCTCCTCGGGCTCCGGGTTCGTCCTCGACGACCAGGGCCACATCATCACGAACAGCCACGTGGTCACCCGTGGGGGCAGCATCCGGATCGTCGGCCAGGACGGCAAGTCGCACCCCGCCCGCCTGCTGGGCCGGGACGCCCGCGCCGACATCGCCGTCATCAAGGTCACCGAGGTAGCCGGGCTGCGCCCGCTGACGCTCGGCCGCACCACCGACCTGCGTGTCGGCGAGCAGGTGCTGGCCGTCGGCTCGCCGCTCGGGCTGTCCGGCAGCGTCACCGCCGGCATCGTCAGCGCGGTCAACCGTGAGGTGCGGCTCGGCGGCACGACCCGGCAGACGGCGGTGCAGACCGACGCCTCGATCAATCCCGGCAACTCCGGTGGCCCGCTGGTCAATTCCAAAGGCCAGGTCGTCGGCGTCAACACCGCCATCGCCACCCTGGAGGGCAACGGCTCTATCGGCATCGGCTTCGCCATCCCTGTGGAGCGAGCCGCCCAGACCGCTCAAGAACTGATCGCCGCCGCCTGAGCCTGCCTGGTCGTGCGAGGATGGCGATCGTGGGAATCGTGACGCCCGGCTTTCGCGGCCGGCCCCGCTCGTCCGGGCCCGAGCTGCCACCCGGGCAGTACCTGACCGAGGACTTCCCGGTGCTGTCCGCCGGCCCGACCCCGCGCGTGCTGACCGACCGCTGGGAGTTCGTGATCAGCACCGAGGCCGGCCAGGAGTACCGGTGGGGCTGGGCGGATCTGATGAACCTCCCCAGCGAGACGCCGACCGTCGACATCCACTGTGTCACCAAGTGGTCCAAGCTCGGCACCGCCTGGCAGGGCGTCTCCCTCGACACCCTGATGTCCGATGTGGACACGGCTGCGGACTTCGCGCTCGTTCACTCGTACGGCGGCTACACCACCAACCTGCCGCTTGAGGACCTGCTCGACGGGCAGGCGTGGATCGCGTACCGGTACGACGGCGCCGACCTCGCCCCCGAGCACGGCGGCCCGGCGCGACTGCTGGTGCCGCACCTGTACTTCTGGAAGTCCGCCAAGTGGGTGCGCGGCATTCAGCTGCTGCTCGACGACGAGCCCGGCTTCTGGGAGAGCGCCGGCTACCACGACTACGGTGACCCGTGGCGCGAGCAGCGGTACCAGGGCGACTGAGCTGGCGGGTCGCACGGCTGGCCGAGGCCCGCGACGAGACTCCCACCGCGCGCACCCTCGTGCTCGACGTGTCCGGCTGGCCCGGCCACCTCGCCGGGCAGCACGTCGACGTACGGCTGACCGCCGAAGACGGATACACCGCCCAGCGCAGCTATTCGATCGCCGCACCCGCCGACGGCGATCGTGTCCAGCTGACCGTCCAACGTGTACCCGACGGCGAGGTCTCCCCATACCTCACGGAGGTTTTCGCCAAGGGCGACCCGGTCGAGGTCCGGGGCCCGGTCGGCGGCTGGTTCGTCTGGCGGCCCGCGGACACCGCGCCGGTGCTGCTGGTGGCCGGCGGCTCCGGCATCGTGCCGCTGATGGCGATGGTGCGAGCCCGGCGGGCGGCCGGCAGCCGGGTGCCGTTCCGGCTGATCTACTCGGTGCGCACACCGTCCGATGTGTACTATGCCGACGAGTTGCGGCACCGCGCCCGCGACGATGGTGGGCTCGACGTCACCTACGCGTACACGCGGGAAGTGCCCGACGGCTGGCCGGCGCCGCCGCGCCGGCTTGGCGTCGCGGCCGTCAACACGGCCGGCTGGCCGCCCGATCTGGAGCCGGCCTGCTTCGTCTGCGGCCCCACCGGCTTCGTCGAGGCGGTCGCCGACATCCTCGTCGCGCTCGGCCACGATCCCCGCCGCGTCCGCACCGAACGCTTCGGCCCCACGGGAAGCCCCACGGGAAGCCCCACAGGAAGCCCGGCGGGAAGCCCAACAGTACGTCCCGCCGAAGGGCCTACAGGAGGCTAGACATGACAGACCTCTACACAGACGGCAACGCGCTCGCGGGGCCGCTGCGGGAGATATTCGCGGTCGACGTCACGGCCGCGACCAGCCAGTGCGCCTCGTGTGGCGAGTCCGGGCCGGTGGCGACCCTGCGGGTGTACGACCACGCGCCCGGATTCGTCGCCCGCTGCTCCGGCTGCGACGAGGTCGTGCTGCGCCTGGTCCGCGGCCCGTCCGCCGCGTGGCTCGACATGCGGGGCGCCGTGTTCCTGCGGGTACCGCTGTGACGGCCACCCAGCCGGCACTGCCGCTGCTGGGTTCCGGGCGGGAGGCGGACGTGTACGCCATCGACGATGTGCGCGTGCTACGCCGGTACAGGCATGGCGGTGACGTGACCGCGGAGGCCGCCGCGATGGCCTACGTCGGCGGCCTCGGCTACCCGGTCCCCCGCGTTTATGAGACGCGCGGCGCCGATCTGGTCCTCGAGCGGCTGTCCGGCGCGACCATGTCCGCCGCATTCCAGGCCGGCGCGCTCGGGCTCGACGAGGGCGCCGCGATCCTCGCCGACCTGCACCGGCGGCTCCATAGTCTGCCGCCGCGATTCGGCCGGCAGGAGAACGACCGCGTCATCCACCTGGACCTGCACCCCGAGAACGTGATGCTGACACCCACCGGCCCGATGGTCATCGACTGGCGAAACGCCACCGAGGGCCCGGCCGAGTTCGACGTGGCGGCGACCGCGGTGATCCTCGCGCAGGTCGCGCTCGACCCGGCCATGGAGCTGGCCCCCGCGGCCCGCGCGCTGCTCACCGCATTCCTCGGCCGGATGGGCGAGGTGCCGGCGGAAGCCCTCGACGCCGCGATCGCGCGCCGGGCCCGCGACCCCAACATGAGCGCCGACGAGCTCGATCGCCTGCCGGCAGTCGCCGCGCTGGTCCGCGTGGCATGCTGAGGCATTCGCGGCGTCGGCAGAGAGGGCGGAGCCAGGTGGAGCGCAGGCTGGAAGGGAAGGTCGCGCTGGTCACCGGCGCAAGCAGGGGCATCGGGTACGCGGTCGCGGAGCGCCTGGTCGCCGAAGGCGCCCGGGTGTGCGTGACCGCGCGCAAGCCCGACCCGCTCGCTGCGGCGGTCGACACGCTCGGCGGTGGCCGCCCCCCAGGCACTGCGGCCAACAAGTACGGTCAGGCGATCGGGGTGGCGGGCAAGGCCGACGACCCGGAGCACCAGGCGGCGGCGATCGCCGCGACGGTCGAGGCGTTCGGCGGGCTCGACATCCTGGTCAACAACACCGGCATCAACCCCGTCTTCGGCCGGCTGATCGACACCGAGGTGGCCGCCCTACGCAAGATCTTCGAGGTGAACACGATCGCCGCCATCGCCTGGACCCGGCAGTCGGTGACCGCCGGGCTCGGCGAGCGGGAGGGCGCCGCGGTCGTCAACATGGCCTCGATCGCCGGCCTCGGCGTCACGCCCGGCCTCGGCGCGTACGGCGCGAGCAAGGCCGCGCTCATGCACGTCACCGCCCAGATCGCCGCCGAGCTGGCCCCGGCCGTACGCGTCAACGCGGTCGCGCCGGCCGTGGTGAAGACCACCTTCGCCGCCGCCCTGTACGAGGGCCGCGAGGACCAGGTCGCCGCCGGCTACCCCCTTGGCCGCCTCGGTGTACCGGCCGACGTGGCGGGCGCCGTGGCGTTCCTGGTGTCGGCGGACGCGTCCTGGATCACCGGCCAGACTCTGATCCTGGACGGTGGGAGGACGCTGCTCGGAGGACTGGAGTGACGGACACGCCGGGGCTCGACCTGGCGAGGCTGCGGGAGTACCTGGGCAGCGGCGAGCTGACCGCTGAGGTGATCGCCGGCGGCAAGTCCAACCTCACCTACCTGGTCCACGAGGGCCCGCGCACGTTCGTGCTGCGCCGTCCGCCGCTCGGCCACGTGCTCAGCACAGCGCACGACATGGCCCGCGAGTACCGGGTGCTGACCGCCCTCGCGCCCACCCCCGTGCCGGTCCCCCGCACCCTGCGGCTGTGCACCGACCCCGATGTGCTCGGCGCGCCGTTCTACCTGATGGAAAGGGTCGACGGCGTCGTCTACCGGTCGGCTAAGCAAACCGCCGCGCTGGGCGCCGAGCGGGCCCGCACGCTCGCCTACACGCTGATCGACGTGCTCGCCGACCTGCACGAGGTCGACCCGGACGCGGTGGGCCTGTCGGACTTCGGGCGGCCCGACGGGTTCATGGCCCGGCAGGTGCGCCGGTGGAAGGGCCAGCTCGACGCCTCCCGCAGCCGCGACCTGCCCGGTGCCGCCGAGCTGCACGACCGGCTCGCCGCGAGCGTGCCCGCCGCGGCCGGCGCTGGCGTGGTGCACGGCGACTACCGCCTCGACAACGTCATCGTGGGCCCGGACGGACGGGTCGCCGCCGTGCTCGACTGGGAGATGGCCACGCTCGGCGACCCGCTCGCCGACCTGGGCCTGCTGCTCGTGTACTGGGACGGCCTGGCCGAGTTCGCCGGCAACGTCGTCTCCACGGCGATCCACCCCGACGCGGGGTTCCCCACCGGGCGCGAGATGGCGGCCCGCTACGCCGAGCGGCGGGGCGCCGACCTGTCCACACTGGACTGGTACGTGGCGTTCGGCTACTTCAAGCTCGCGGTCATCGCCGAGGGCATCCACTACCGGTACACGAAAGGCCAGACCGTCGGCGCCGGCTTCGACCACATGGGCGAGCTGGTGCCGCCGCTGCTGGCGCGCGGCCACGCGACCCTGGGGTGACACGATGGACTTCGCGTACGACGCCGAGACCGAGCAGCTGCGCGGCCGGCTGCTCGCATTCATGGACGCACACGTGTATCCGGCCGAACCGGTCTTCGCCGATCAGGCCGCCACTGGTCCACAGTGGACCACACCGCCGGTCGTCGAGGAGCTCAAGGCGCACGCCCGCCGGGCCGGCCTGTGGAACCTGTTCTTACCCAAGGTCAGCGGTCTGAGCAACCTCCAGTACGCGCCGCTAGCCGAGATCACCGGCCGCAGCCCGTACCTGGCGCCCGAGGCGCTCAACTGCGCTGCCCCCGACACCGGCAACATGGAGTTGCTGGCCGAGTTCGGCACGCCGGAGCAGCGGGAGCGGTGGCTGGAGCCGCTGCTCGACGGCGCGATCCGGTCCGCGTTCTGCATGACCGAGCCGGGCGTCGCCTCGTCCGACGCCACCAACATCGCCACCCGCATCACCGCGGACGGCGGCGACTACGTGGTCGACGGGCGAAAGTGGTGGTCCAGCGGCGCCATGAACCCGCGCTGCGAGATCTTCATCGTCATGGGCAAGACCGACCCGGACGGCCCGCGCCACCGCCAGCAGAGCATGATCCTGGTGCCCCGCGACACGCCTGGCGTGCAGGTGCGTCGGGGCATGACCGTGTTCGGGTACACGGACGGCCCCCACGGTGGTCACGCCGAGGTCGTGTTCGACGCTGTCCGCGTACCGTCGAAGAATTTGATCGGCGCTGAGGGCGATGGCTTCGCGATCGCCCAGGCCCGTCTCGGGCCTGGGCGCATCCACCACTGCATGCGCCTGATCGGCATGGCCGAGCGGGGCCTTTCGCTGATGTGCCGGCGCGCCAACGATCGGGTGGCCTTCGGCCGCCCGATCGGGCAGCACGGCGTGGTCGCCGACTGGATCGCCGAGTCACGCGTGCGCATCGAGCAGGCCCGCCTGCTGGTACTGAAGACGGCCTGGCTGATGGACACGGTTGGCAACAAGGGCGCGCACACCGAGATCCAGGCCATCAAGATCGCTGTACCGCAGATGGCCGAGTGGGTGCTCGACAAGGCCATCCAGGCGCACGGCGCCGCCGGCGTGAGCCAGGACTTCCCCCTCGCTCAGTTGTGGGCGGCGGCGCGCACCCTGCGGCTGGCCGATGGGCCGGACGAGGTGCATCGCTCATCCCTTGCGCGCAAGGAGCTAGGCAGATACCCGACACCACGAACGTGAGGAGGGCCCTACTCTGGTTCACACGTGACCATGCGCAGAGGGGGCGGAGTGTCGCAGTGGACCTCGATCGAGCGGGGCATACCTGGTTCGCGTTCCGCGATGGCGCCGGACAGGCGGCTGCCGCGGGGCCGGCATGACCTGCCGCGCGAGTTCGTCGCCCGCACCCAGCGCGACCGGTTGATCGACGCGATGGCCCGCACGGTGGCCGAAAAGGGATATGCCAACACATCCCTGGGTGACGTGTGCGCGGCCGCCGGCGTGTCGACACGCGCGTACTACCAGCACTTCGTCGACAAGGAGACGTGCTTTCTGGCAGCGTTCGAGCTGGGCGTCGAGCTGATGCAGAAGAGCGTCGCCACCTCGTACGGCCAGCCCGGCCGGTGGCCCGAGCGCATGCGCCGTGGCCTGGAGACGCTGCTGCACATCCTGGCCGCCGAGCCGGCGTTCGCCGCGCTGGCGGTGGTCGAGGTGCTGGCCGCCGGGCCGCGGGCGCTCGCCTGCCGGCGCTCACTGCTGGCCAGCTACATCGACTTCTTCGCCGCCGCACCTCGCCGCGCCGGCCAGCCAGAGGTGCCGCAGGTGGCCGTCGAGGCCATCATCGCCGGCATCTACGGCGTCATCTTCGACCACGTCTCCACGGGTCGCACGGCCGAACTCCCCGACCGCCTCCCGGCTCTGACGTACGTTGTACTGGCGCCGTTCATCGGCCCCAAGGCCGCCGCGACGGCGGCCGGCCTGTAGCCGCCGGCCGCCCGCCCCTTTTCGTCGATCAAGGGCGAACGCACGTGGTTTGATCTCTTTTCCACGGGCGTTTGCCCTTGGTCGACGGAGATCTCCTCGATCGCGGAGGGCAGCGCCCGCGCTTCCGGCGCCATAGGGTGCCGTCATGACCACGAATCCGGACGGGCACGAGAGCCTCGCCGGCGCGACGCTCGCCGCCCTGGGCGGCGAGGCGGGCGCCCTGGCCCGCACCATCGCCGCGGCCGAGCGCCACGGCGCGTCCGGCCAGCTCCCGTTCGCTGCCCTGTCCGTCCGCGACGGCGTAGTGATCGGCACTGGCCTCAACACGGCGCTGTCGGACCTCGACCCGTCGGCACACAGCGAGGTGGTCGCGATCCGCGACGCCGCCCGCCGCACAGGCTCGCTCGACCTCGCCGGCACCGCCGTCTACTCCAGCTGCGAGCCGTGCGCGATCTGCCGGACCGTGGCCGCCGCCGCGGGAGTACGCGAGATCGTGTACGCCGCCGGCAAGGAGCTCGTCCCCGTGGCGATGGATCCCGCGCCTGAGGCCACCGCGGCGCTCATCGACGCCGTCACCGCGCTCCTGCCCGGCATCGCCCGGCGCGGCGCGACCAACCTGAGCGACGAGCAGCTGTCCGCACCTTTCCGGTCCTACCTGCGGGCGGCGGCCGGATGACGAGACTCGGCCTCAACGTGCCGAACTTCGGCCCGGAGGTGGACCCGGAGACGCTGCTGGCCTGGGCCAGGTTCGCCGAGGACAACGGCTTCAGCACGCTCGTGGTCTCCGACCACGTCGCGCCCACGCCAGAGGTGGCGGCCCTGTACCCGTCACCGTTCTACGACCCGTTCACGCTGCTCGCCTGGCTCGCCGGTCAGACGACCACCGTCCACCTCGGCACCTCGGTCGTCGTGCTTCCATACCGGCACCCGCTGCTCACCGCCCGGCTCAGCGCCATGCTGCACGTGTTGAGCGGCGGCCGCTTCGTACTCGGAACGGGCAGTGGCTGGGCGCGCACCGAGTTCGCGGCGCTGGGGCTGGACGCGTCGGCCCGCGGCGCCACCACCGATGCGTACTTGGAGATCATCACGCGCGCCTGGGCCGAGCCGACGGTCAGCGCCGCCCCGCATTTCCAGGACGTGGCGACCGGCCCGAACCCACCCGGCGGGAGCGTGCCGCTGTGGGTCGGCGGCGCGGGTAAGGCCGCGATCCGCCGCGCCGCCCGCTTCGCCACCGCCTGGCACCCGATCAACCCGACGCTGTCGTGGCTGCGCGGCGCCGGCGTGCCCGCCCTGGCCGAGGCAGCGGCGACCCTGGGACGCCCGGTGCCGGGTCTGGTGCCACGGATCAAGGCCCGCCTCCAGCCCGAGCCCGCCCCGCCGGACCGGCCTCTGGGCGTCGGGACGCTCACCCAGGTGGTCGACGACGTGGCCGCCCTGGCCGAGGCCGGCGCGTCCGAGGTCATCCTCGACCCGAATCCGGACAGTCCCCGTCCGCGCGACTTCGCCACCGAGCAACGCCAGCTGCTAGAGATCCGCGACGCCTTCCGCGCCCGGCCTTGATGCCCGCCGTGCCCTCCGCCCGTCGAGGCCACGATCTCGCCGAGGTGGCGGGGGTCGCACGCCAGCGCCCATGATCCAAGTCCCAAGACACGCCGAACCGCCAGCGTGTCGAACAGATTTCGGGACTTCGATCATGTGGCCCACCCTCAGCGCGGCGCGGGCGGTTGGACACAGGTCTTAGGTGGGGCGGTCGCGCTTGGGGAGCTTGGCCACGACCGCGTCGTAGGAGGCGTCGATCGCCTCACGGATCTCGTCGTCGGGGATCTTGCCGTCGATGCGCAGGGTGTTCCAGCCGGATCGGCCGATGTACGCCATCACCGTCGCGTCGTCCGGATACCGGGTAAGCCACTCGTCGGCCACGTCGCGGTTGGGGCCGCACTTGACGCCGACCGACGTGCGCGGCTCAGCTCCGAGAAACGCGAAGATCTTGGGCCCGACCTTCGCGACCACGTCGCCCTCCCATGGCTCGTCCTGCCACGCCCCGGGCTTGGCCAGGCAGTACGCGAGCACCTCGGCCCCGTTCATGACGCGAGCCGCCGTTCGGCGGTGATCCGATCAGCCAGCGCGCCCAGGTCCAGGCCAAGGACGCGGGCCAGCGCCGCCACTGTGAAGAACGTCGGTGCCGCGATCGCACCCCGCTCGATCTTGCGCAGCGTGTCGAGGGAGATCCCCGCTTGCATCGCCACCTCGGCTGCGCTGCGGCGGCCACGGGCGTGCTGGAGGGCGCGGCCCAGCGCGTACCCGCGCTCGCGCTCCTCGGCGGTCAACGGTGTACGCACCATGGCGTCGATAATAATCCTGGTATTAAAATCCCACACCATGGTGGTACTGCGGACGACGAGCGAGATAGAAACCATGCGCGAGGCCGGACGGGTGGTGGCGCGGACCCTCGACGCGGTGGCCGCCGAGGTGCGCCCCGGCGTCCGCCTCGTCGACCTGGACGCCCTCGCGGCCGACACGATCGCGGCGCACGGCGCGAAGCCGTCGTTCCTCGGCTACCTGCCCCGCTTCGCCGGCACTCCATACCCGGGCGTTCTCTGTCTCTCGGTCAACGAGGCCATCGTGCACGGCGTCCCCGACAAGCGCGTGCTCCGCGACGGCGACATCCTGTCGATCGACTGCGGCGCGCACGTCGACGGCTACCACGGTGACGCGGCCGTCACGGTGCCGGTGGGCGCCGTGGACGCCGCCGGACTGCAACTGATCGAGACCGTATTCGCGGCGCTCGCGGCGGGCATCGCCGCGGCGCGGCCCGGCGGGCGGATGGGTGACATCGGGTACGCCATCGAGGCGGCCTGCCGCCCCTATGGCATCCCGCACGGTTGGGGCGGGCATGGGATCGGCACCGCGATGCACGACGACCCGCACGTGCCCAACACGGGAAAGGCCGGCCGCGGGCTGGCCCTCCGCGAAGGGCTCGTCATCGCGATCGAGCCGATGGTCATCGAGGGCGGCGGCGACCGGACCCGAGCGCTGCGCGACGGCTGGACGATCACCACCACGGACGGCAGCCGCGCCGCGCACGCCGAGCACACCGTCGCCATCACCGCTGACGGCCCGGTGGTGCTCACCCGTAGCTGATGAACTCCAGCAGCGACCCGTCCGGATCGCGGAAGTACACGCTGGTGCCTCGCCCACGCCC
>NZ_JBAKHX010000142.1:0-10778 GCF_036906915.1 Micromonospora sp. CPCC 206061 | reverse complement strand
TCGAGTCTCGACGGCTATCGATTGACCGTCAGTTGTTCGGCCGGGACATGGTCTGATACCGCCAGACACTGGGAGCGCTCACGGGGCGACGGCCGACCGGCCACACGCGAGCGACAGCCAGTGTGCGGACCGGGACACCAAGGTGATATCGCCGACCGCGTCATGGCGTCCGCGGAAGACGATCGCCGGCAGATTCCACAACCCGAATGCGCCCGCGTGTCGATTGTGGACGGCTCAGGTGGAGTCGCGCCGAACCCCTGAGGCCATGTGCGCGACAGTGTGCGCCCGGATGTCGGGGCAGGGTTCATCGGTGACGCCGGCCACCACGGCGCGCACATGGTCCTGCGCCGGTTCGAGGAGACCGTCGTAGATCCCGACGAATACCTCCCGGGCACGTCTGCGTGGCCAGTTGGGCGGCATGAGGGCAACGGGCAGCATCGGGTCGAGTACCGGGAAGCGGCGGTAGACGTCCATCACCTCTGTGCGGGTCCGAACCGCCGAGGCACCGGTCACCTCACCGGCGGCGATCCGCGGCAGCAGCGGGCTCCACTGATCGATGAAGGTCTCGTACTCCTTCGCGATGCCCGGCACATCCCATGCCTCAACCGGATTGCGATCAGCCTCCGCCTGCAACTCCAGGTGCTGCGCACGGAACACCGTCACCGCGCCAAGGGCCGCGGCCGCCAACTCCGCCCGTCCTTTCAGCGGCAAGGGATCGGGCGAGATCCACACCCCGTCGTACAACGCCGCGTAACCGTTCCATCGGAGGTGTTCCCGCAGCGCCCGCCGTCGCGTGCTCTCCTGCTCCGGCATAGAGAAGACGACGACCGTCCACAACCCATCCCATGCGTCGGAGTCCGCGCCGACGGCGGCGATCGCGGTGCCACCGTTCGACAGATCCGTCGCGGCGTCCTCCGTCAGGCGGTACGAGCTGAATCGTCCCTGCCGACTGCCCTCCAAGACCCCCCGGCGCGTCAGCCTGCTGATGGACGTTCGGGCGGCGCCGCTGGTCACGCCGAACTCGCCCAACAGGGCCACGATCGCCCCCGAGGGCAACCAGGCCCGGGTATGGACCGTGTAGTCGGCGATGAGCGTCACCGCCAAGCCCTGGGCCGAGCTGGCCGACTGCCGGCGCCGCCGCCGCGGCGGTCCAGCGACGACCTCGGGGAAGACTTCGGGGAAGACCTCGTCGATATCGAACGGGCGTACCACGGTGCGCTCCCGATGCCGGTGGAGGTGGAAGGTGGAAGGTGATACCGACTGTAACCGGCGATACCGGGAACCGCGGCCCTCTCCACCAGCCCCAGGACACTCCAGTAACGTGCGCCGGGCTGAGCGGCGTTCGGGGCGCCAACACCATGAATGACGTCCAGGCGTACCTGACTCCGCGTGGGTACCGGGCGGCGCGTCGGGCCGCCTGTGCAGCGACGGCGCGCAGGGACGCCTGCGAAAGACGTCGAGCTACATCGATTGACATGCAGCCGCCCGGCGATAACACTATCTGGCACGTCTAGGGAAGCGAGGACGACGGTCCACGGTGGCTGCACGTGCCGGCCGGCGCCTCGGCTTCTCGACACGCCGACCGACATTGCCAGGCGGCAAGCCAGCCAGCCCCGCGCGTCTGCCGGCCGTCACGACATGGCCGTCGCAACGAGTTCGATGAAGGAGCGGCAATGATCGGATCTCGAACGCGTGACATCCGAAGATGGCTCACCGCGTCCATCGTCGCGGTGGGGTTGGCCATCCCGGTCACCGTCGTGTCGTCAAGCAGCGCCCAGACGGCAGCGCCGGCGATTGGCGCGGCCGCGGCACCAATGGTGACGCGGTTGGCGGACACGGAGCTCGACCCGCGTGCGCTGTACTTCGTGTCCTACGACGGCCTCGTCAACAACGCGTCCTTCCAGCAGGACGCCATCCTCACCTACGCCGGCCACCAGTACGCCGCGTGGTACACCAGCACGAACCGCCGGCCGGTCATCGCCCGCCGCCAGCTTCCCAGCGGCGCGTGGCAAACACTGCAGCTGCCGCACTCGCTGACCACCAACGACTCGCACAACGTCATCTCGCTCGGCGTGTCTCCATCGGACGGCCGGCTACACGTGGCCATGGACACCCACAACAGCCGAATCTTCTACGTCAAGTCCGAGGCCGGCCTGGTCACCGACGCCGCCTCGCGCACCTGGGTCGCCAGCCGCTTCGGGGCCGTGCAACGCGCCCTCGACGGCCTAGATCTGGGCAGCATCACCTACCCCCAGTTCGCCATCACCCCAGACCAACGCCTTCAGCTCAGCTACCGCACCGGCGGCAGCGGCAATGGCACCAACGAACTGGCCGAATACGACGGGTCCGCGTGGCGCGCGCTCGGCCGCTGGTCGTCGGCGACCGGCAACTGGAACCAGCACGGCGCAACCAGCACCAGACGCAACATGTACCTTCATGGCCTCACCTACGGCCCGAACGGCCGGCTGCACGCCGCGTTCACCTGGCGTGAGCAGAACGCCGCCGTCATGTGCAACAGGGGCGGGCTCTCCAACCACGACACCGGCTACGTCTACAGCGACGACCGCGGCCGCACCTGGCGCAACAACGCCGGTCAACAGGTCGGCACAACCGGCGGCACGCTCGTGTCGGTGACCTCCCCCGGCCACGTAGTCGATCCGATCAACGCCGACCACGCGCTGATCAACCAGGAGAGCCAGACCGTCGACTCCACCGGCCAGCCACACGTGATCATCAGCTACGTGCCCGGCCGGTTCGGACAGTGCGTCACCAACTTCACCAGCCAGCGCCGCGCATCGGGCCGCGCGTTCCACCTGGTCCGCAACGCGCAAGGCACTTGGCGCAAAATCGAGATACCGGTCGCCCTGAACGCGTTCGGCCGCTCCCAAATCGTGCTGGACCGCTCCGACAACGCGTACGTGGTGCTGCCCTTCGGCCGGATCGTCTCGGCGAGCAAAGCCAGCGGCTGGACCGACTGGACCCAACAGTTCGACGGCGCCGGTCTGAACGCCTTCGGCGAGGTAGTCGTAGACCGGTCCCGAGTAGCCACCGAAGGCGTCCTGTCCATCCTCTACCAACGCCGGTCGAGCGGCACCACACCCTCACCGATTCGAGTAGTCGACTTCAGGCTTGAGTGACGTCGACCTTGCCGGTGAACACAACGACGCATCGATGGAGGGCAAACCAGTGAAACCTTTCCTCCTCCCGACCAGGGACCGCCCCCAACGCCGACGCCCGGCCGCGCTGGCGCTGATCAGCGTGGCGGCCGTCGCTGGCGCGGCGGTGCTGCTCGCGCCACACGGGGCAAACGCGGCGACGATCGACACGTCGGCGTACTACGAGATCGTGTCGCGGCACAGCGGCAAACTGATCAATATTGCTGGTCAGTCCACCGCGGACGGCGGGGCTGTCCAACAGTGGACCCGCACCAACCAAACCAACCAGCAGTTCCAGTTCGTCGACGCCGGAGCGGGCTACTACAAGATTCGGGCCCGGCACAGCGGCAAAGTGGTCGACGTGGCGGAAGCGTCGACCGCGAACGGTGCGAACATCGTGCAGTGGACCGACCACGGTGGAACCAACCAGCATTTCCAGGCCGTCGACACCGACAGCGGCTACGTCAAGCTGATCAACCGCAACAGCGGCAAGGCGCTGGATGTGTGGGAGCGGTCCACCGCTGATGGCGCCCGGATCTCCCAGTACACCGACGCCGGCTCGACCAACCAGCAGTGGCAGCTGGTCCGCGTCGGCCCGGGACCCACTCCGAGCGTGACTCCAAGCTCGAGTCCGACATCGGGTCCGGGCCAGAAGTACGCCGGCTATCTGTTCACCTACTTCACCGGCGAGAACACCTCCACCGGTGAGCAGGTCTACTTTGCTCTCAGTCAGGGCAACGACCCGACCCGATGGCGCCAGCTCAACGGTGGACGACCCGTATTGACCTCAACCATCGGGACCCGCGGCGTGCGCGACCCGTTCATCATCCGCTCGCCGCAGGGCGACAAGTTCTACCAGATCGCCACCGACCTGCGGATCTACGGCAACGGCAACTGGGACGCCGCACAGCGCACCGGCAGCAAGTCCATCGTGGTCTGGGAATCCACCGACCTGGTGAACTGGAGCGCCCCACGGCTGCAGCGGGTCTCCCCCGACACGGCCGGCAACACCTGGGCGCCCGAGGCGTACTACGACGAGGGCCTCGGCCAGTACGTCGTGTTCTGGGCCTCCAAGCTCTACGCCAGCAACGACCCCAACCACACCGCCACCACCTACAACCGAATGCTGTACG
Organism: Micromonospora sp. CPCC 206061; assembly: GCF_036906915.1. Taxonomy (NCBI): domain Bacteria; kingdom Bacillati; phylum Actinomycetota; class Actinomycetes; order Micromonosporales; family Micromonosporaceae; genus Micromonospora; species Micromonospora sp. CPCC 206061. Next base: position 6,490 of record NZ_JBAKHX010000142.1, on the reverse strand, counting down.
CCACGACAAGCGACTTCCGCACCTTCAGCGCGGCCCAGGTGTGGGTCGACAAGGGCTACTCGACCATCGACTCGACGCTCACCAAGCACAACGGCACCTACTACCGGCTCACCAAAGACGAGCGGAGCAGCTCACAGTCGGCATGCGGCAAATTCATCCTCGAAGAGAAGTCCACCACCATCCTCAACCGCGGCTACTCCTTCGTAGCTGAATGCATCGGCCGAGGGACGATCAACCAGGGCGAGGGACCGACGGTGTTCAAGTCGAACGTCGAGGAGCGGTGGTACATGTTCATCGACGAGTACGGCGGCCGCGGGTACATCCCCTTCACGACGACCGACCTGAACTCCGGACAGTGGACCGCGGTCTCCAGCTACACGATGCCCGGCCGCCCCCGGCACGGCACGGTGCTGCCCGTCACCCAGGCGGAGTACGACCGGCTGCTCCAACGGTGGGGCTGATCTGACCGGCACAGAATGAGCCGTCGGGTCCGACATCAGCCTGCGTGAACCGTTCGTGGAAGACACCGCCGCTATCGATACCCAAAGGGTCAGGGCGGTGTTGGGACGAGCGGCAGCGCAGGCTGGTGTTGGGTTCGGCGGCGCGGCGACTGGGACGTGGTGGCGTGCGGGGCACACCGGGACTCCACACGACAGCGACCAAACCACGCCTCACCCCAACGACTCCGCCGTGGATTTCTCTACCTTGTCGCAGGCTGGCCAGCGTCTACCTCTACCCCAAGCCCCCCGCCGCTGTCCGTCGGACACCAGCGACGCCGAGACGCAGATCATGGCCGACCTCCACCCCCGGTCGGCGGCACCACGGGCAAAGATGGCCGGCCGGGTTCCCCAGCATCCGCAAGCTGTGGTGCAACGCCGGTGGGCGCCAGGGGCGAGCCGTAGCCCGCCCCTGGCGCCCAACTCGCCGAAATACCGCCACCGCGGCGCTTGACCGCGGCCGCCGCTACAGCGTCACGACCATCAACCCTTCACGCCGGAACTGACGACGCCCCGAATGAAGTAGCGCTGGGCGAACAGGAAGATCACCAGGACCGGTACCACGTAGAGCGTGGCCGCGGCGGCCTGCACGGTCGCGTCGGGGTTGCCGTGCGGGTCGAGGTAGAAAGCGGAGATCGCCACCGACAGCGTGGTGTGGTCGGGGTCGAGCAGCAGCGCGGGGGCTATGTAGTCGCCCCAGATCCAGGTGAACGACAGCAGGAACGAGGTCAGCAGCACGGGCCGCGACAAGGGTAGGAAGATCTGCAGGAAGATCCTGCCGTAGCCGCAGCCGTCGATGATCGCCGCGTCCTCCAGTTCGGCGGGGATGGCGGCGAAGAACTGGCGAAACAGGAACACCAGGAACGGCGAGGCGGCCAAACCCCACAGCACCCACGGCCAGTACGTGTTGACGAGCCCGACCCGAGCGAAAATCACGTAGGTCGGGATCAGGGTGAGGATCTGCGGCAGCATCATGGTCGACAGCAACAGCACGAACAGCGGGCGCTTGCCGCGCCCGCGCAGCCGGGCGAAGCCGAAGCCGACCGCCGCGCTGGAGAAGGTCACCAGCACCGCGTAGAGAAACGACAGGAACAGTGAGTTCCCCAGGTATGCCGCGAAGTTGATCTCGGTAACCGCGTGGGTGAAGTTTCCCCACCGCGGCGTCTCGGGAAGGATCTTCGGCGGGATCGCGACCCATTCGGACTTGGTCTTCAGGGCGGCGAGCAGCAGCCAGGCGAACGGCCCGGCGAAGAGCACGGCGAGCCCCATCAGCAGCACGTACGTGCCGGCGGCGTTGGCCCGGCGGCGGGCGACAGGTCGCCGTGCCGGCACCAGTGGGGCCGGCACGATCGCCGGACGTGCGGGGTCACGGACAACCGTCATCGTTCTGCCTCGCTGTCGACCTGGTAGTGCACCCATAGCCGGCTGGACCGCTGCACCACGAGCGTGATGGCCAGGATGATCAGGAAGAACACCCACAGCATGGCGGAGCCGTAGCCGTACCGGTTGTTGGCGAAGAACACCTGATAGACCTGCACCATGTACAGGTGGGTGCTCTGCGGCACCTGGGCCACAGAGCCGACCTGGCCGCTCTCGGCCAGGAGCAGCGGCTGGATGATGATCTGGAAGGACGCGATGATGCCGGTGACGATCTGGAAGAAGATGACCGGCGAGATCATCGGCACGGTGACGTGGCGAAACACGTGCCAGCGGTTGGCACCGTCGACGACCGCCGCTTCTTCCAGCTCAGCCGGCACGCCCTGCAGCGCGGCCAGCATGATGACCATCCCGCCGCCGAGGCCCCACAGGGTGAGGATGATCAGGGCGTAGAACGCGTTCGGGTCGACCAGCCACGCGATCGGCCCGACGCTGATCTTCTCCAGGATGGCGTTGAGGATGCCGGCGTCGCGGTTGAAGATCAGCTTCCACATGATCGCCATGGCGACCACCGGGACCACCGACGGAAGGAAGAAGATCGTCCGGAACAGGCCGACTGCTTTCAGCCGGCGGTTGAGCAGCACGGCGAGGCCGAGCCCGCCGGCCACCATGAGCGGCACGCTGATGGCCGTGAACGCGAGCGTGCGCACCAGGCTGGCGATGGCATCCACGTCGCGGACGAGCTCGGTGTAGTTGCGCACGCCAACCCAGCGCCAGCGGGAGCTGCGGCCGTTGAAGTTGGTGAAGCTGACCAGCAGCGCGTAGCCGAGCGGCACTGCGGTGAGCAGCACGAAACCCAGAACCCAGGGCGAGACGAACAGGTAGAACGTCCGGCTGGAGTACCGCGACCAGCGCCGCCGACCGCGCCGTCCCGCCCTTTCCGTTACCACGGCAGCCACTAGCCGATCTGATCCTTACCCTGCTTCAGCAGCTTGTTCACCTCGTTGGTGATGTCCCTGCACGCACCGTCCACGGTGGTCTCCTTCTTGATCGCCCGTGTGATGTGCTTGTTGAGCACGTCGATCCAGCTCCCACCCGAGACGTACGGCGAGTCCGGCAGCGGCCCGGCGTGCTGCAGCTCGGCCTGTGCGGTCTGGTACGCCTGCTTCTGGTACGGCAGCTCCTGCGGCAGCAACGGCAGCTGCGACTTCAAGGCGGGCAGGCCCCAGCCGCTCTTGGCCCGCTCCTCGGACGGCGGCCCGGCCATGAAGTACTCCATGAGCTTCCACGCCTCGTCCTTGTTCCTGGCCTTGGCCGGGATGTACGCGCCCCAACCGACGTACGTGGGGCTGATCCGCTTGTCACCCATGACCGGCGCGGGCGCCATCGCCACGCTGTTCTTGATCTCCTCGGACTCCTTGACGAAGTTGCCGCCGTACCAATAACCGTCCTGGGTGATCGCCATCCGCTTGGCCAAGAACAGCGACAGGTCGGCGCCGTCCGGGGCCGGGTCCAGCGAGGTCGGCCCGACGCCCGCCTGCGCGAAGTCGACATACCACTGGATGGCGCGCCTGGCCTCCGGAGTGGTCATGTCGGTCTCGGTCAGGTCGGTGTTGTAGACCTGGCCACCCTGCTGGAGGATCATCATGTGGATCGGTGCTGACAGCCCCCAAGCCCACTCCACGCCGAGGCCGTAGACCTGGCTCTTGCCGCCGCTCTTCTTGGTCAGCTGCTTCGCGATCCCCAGCAGCTCGTCGTACGAGACCGGGTCGGTCGTGCTCAGCGGCGGGACCTTCGCCTGCTCGAACAGCGCCCGGTTGTACCAGAGCGTCGCGTCCTGGCTCCAGTCCTTGACGATCCCGTAGTACGGACCTTGGCCGCTCCGCTTGCCGTCCCAGCGGAAGCCGTCATTCACTGGGAGCAGGTCGTCCTTTTTCAGGACGGTGCTCTTGTCCAGGTACGGATCGAGGTCGGTGGCCAGGCCCTGCGCGTTTCCGCTGGAGCTGCCGACCGCCGGCGCGCGGACCAGGTCGGGCGGCTCATTGGAGGCGAGCATGGCGTTGAGCCGCGTTTCGTCGAACTCAACGAAGTTGACCTTCACACCCGGGGTCTTCGCCTCGAAGTCGGCGATGTGCTCCTTGGTCAACTCATTGGACTTGTACATGACGGTCAGCGTCACGGTCTTTCCGTCGCCGGACGAGTCGCTCGAGCTGGCGTCGCAGGCGCTGAGCAGCGGCAGGGCGACAGCGCCGCCAGCGGCGAGAGCGGATCCGGTCAGCAAGCGCCGGCGGCTGATATATCTATCGAGCATGCGAGCTCTCCTCGGTTAACCGGTGGCATCTTGTGAGCGCTCACAGTGTTCGCCTAGCCTCGCGCGTGTGTCAAGAGCATGACCGGCGGTGCCGTTACTGACAACTGTTGTGTCATGATGGCGCACATCTTTGTGAGCGCTCACAGCCAGGAGCTTCTATGAACGACGCCACCCGCGCGCTACCCCGCCTCGGCAAGATCGGGTACGGCGGGGACTACACCCCCGAGCAGTGGCCCGAGCCCGTCTGGCACGAAGACGTGCGGCTCATGCGCGAGGCAGGCGTCAACCTGGTCAGCGTCGGCATCTTCGCGTGGGCGCTGATGGAGCCCGCACCGGGCGAGTTCGACTTCGGTTGGCTGGACCGGGTCGTCGGGCTGCTGCACGACGCCGGCATCGCGGTCGACCTGGCCACCCCGACAGCCGCCCCACCCGCGTGGTTCTTCCGGCGGCACCCCGACGCCCGCCAGGTCACCAGGGAAGGGCACGTGCTCGGCGGCGGCGCACGGCACGCGTTCTGCCCCAGCTCACGCGCGTATCGGGAGGCCGCCACCGGTATCGCCACCCAGCTGGCACGCCGGTACGGCGACCACCCCGCCGTCGCGCTGTGGCACGTGCACAACGAGTACGGCTGGGCCAGCACACCCTGCTACTGCGAGGCGTCAGCGGCGGCGTTCCGGGAGTGGCTGCGCCAGCGGTACGGCACCCTGGACACGCTCAACGAGGCGTGGGGCACCACGTTCTGGGGCCAGCGGTACGGCGACTGGGAGGAGATCCACCCACCCCGCCTCGCGCCGCCCGGCGTCAACCCGGCCCAGCAGCTCGACTACGTCCGCTTCACCTCGGAGGAGTATTTAGCCTGCTTCCGGGCCGAGCGCGACGCGCTGCATCAGCTAGCACCCGGCGTACCGGTCACGACCAACTTCATGGTGCCCAACTGCAAATGGATGGACTACTGGCGGTGGGCGGCCGAAGTGGACGTCGTCTCCAACGACCACTACCTGCAGGCCGAACTCGCCGACAACCACATCGAACTGGCCATGGCCGCCGACCTCACCCGGTCGGTCGCGGGAGGCCGGCCCTGGCTGCTCATGGAGCACTCCACGAGCGCGGTCAACTGGCAGCCGCGCAACATCGCCAAGACCCCTGGCGAGATGCGCCGCAACAGCCTCGCCCACATCGCCCGCGGCGCCGACTCCGCGCTGTTCTTCCAATGGCGCGCATCCCGATTCGGCTCCGAGAAGTTCCACTCGGCGATGCTGCCGCACGGCGGCACCGGTACCCAGATCTGGCGCGACGTGGTGCGGCTCGGCGCCGATCTGTCCAATCTGGACGAGTTGGTCGGCACCCGGGTGGTACCGGATCTCGGCATCGTCTGGGACTGGGAGTCGTGGTGGGCCCTCGAACTGGAGTGGCGGCCGTCCGTCGACCTCGGCTACCTGGAACGGCTGTCCGCCTACTACGAACGAGCCTGGCGGGCGCATCGCACCGTCGACTTCGTACGCCCCGACAGTGACCTGTCCGCGTACCCGATGGTGCTCGTGCCGAGCCTGTATCTGATGTCCGCCCAGGCGGCGGCCAACCTGGCCGGCTATGTGCGCGACGGCGGCACGGTGGTGGTCTCCTACTTCTCCGGCATCGTGGACGAGACCGAGACGGTACACCCGGGCGGTCATCCCGGCGCGCTGCGCGAACTGCTCGGCCTGTCCGTGGAGGAGTTCCTGCCGCTGCGGGCCGGTTCCTGCGTGCGGCTCGACGGCGACCTGACCGCGGACGTCTGGACCGAGCGGGTGGTCCTCGCCGGGGCCGAGCCGGTGCGGCGGTACCTGGACGGCCCTGCCGCCGGCGAACCCGCCGTCACCCGCCACCGCCTGGGCCGCGGCACCGCCTGGTACATCTCCACCCGCCTGGGCGGCAGCGACCTCGACGCGGTGCTGGCCGACGCCGGCCTCGTCCCCCGCGACGGGGTGCCGGACGGTGTGGAGCTGGTTCGCCGCGCCAGCGACTCCGCCAGCTACCTGATCGCGATCAATCACACCGAGCGCGACGCGGAGCTGACCGCCTCCGGCAAGGAGTTGCTCACCGGCGCGCCGTGCCACGGCGTTCTACCGCTGCCGGCCGGTGACGTCCGCGTGCTGCGTGCTGCGTCCTGAAGATCGGGGGTTCCCGCCGCACGGGCCACGATCAGGCGGGCCGGCGACCGGCAAGGGGCGACATCATGCCGGGGATTCGATGGTGAGCCCGGCTAGGAGGCTCCTGAATAACCCCGTTTCGGGGGTGCGGGTTTCGGGTGGTGGTGATGGGGAGG
>NZ_JBAKHX010000141.1:0-11465 GCF_036906915.1 Micromonospora sp. CPCC 206061 | reverse complement strand
CCCGCACCGCCCGCGCGGGCCGGCGCACGCGGGCCGGCGCCGGGCCGCGCGCAGCGCGCCGACTCCCGTCGATCAAGTGCAAATGCACGTGGTTGGATCTCTTTTCCGCGTGCGTTTGCCCTTGATCGATGAGAATGGCCTTGATCGGCGCGGCTCGCGCCCGGCGGCGCGCCCCCGGCGCGCGACACCCGACGCGCCGCACCCGACGCGCTTTCGCAGCGCCCGCCCCGCAGGCGTTCGGAGCGCCCCTGCCCGCAGGCGTTCGCGGCCATCGCGGAGGCCGGGCCGCAGGCCGCACCACGCGCGATCTCGGGTGACAAGGCCACGTCTGCGGCGGCCGGCTGCCCTGTAGGGGCAGCCACTCTCCAGACGGCGGCGCCGCACGGTAGCGCGATGTGGCGCGTGAGTAGGCCGCACAGGTTCGGGGAGGTTGCGGTGTCAGACACAGCTGGGGGCCCCGCTTGCCCGTCATTGCGAACGACCCGGCATCGGCCGCGGCAGAGACACGCGATCGGCGCCCCTGCGGGGCGCCGATCAAGGAACATCACGTCGATCAAGGGCAAACGCACGCGGAAAAGAGATCCAACCACGTGCATTTGCCCTTGATCGACGGGAGAGACCGCAACGCGGACGCCGCAACGCGGACGCCGCAACGCGGACGCCGCAACGCGGACGCCGCAACGCGGACGCCGCAACGCGGACGCCGCAACGCGGACGCCGCAACGCGGACGCCGCAACGCGGACGCCGCAGTGGCTAGCGGGTTTCGATGATCATGCCGGCGGCGACCGTGCGGTTGGTGGTCTCGTCGATGAGGATGAAGCCGCCGGTCGTGCGGTTGCGCCGGTACTCGTCGGCGAGCAGCGGCACGGTGGTGCGCAGCCGCACCCGGCCGATCTCGTTGAGGGTGAGCTGCGTGGCGCCCTCGTCCCGGTGCAGCGAGTTGACGTCGAGCCGGTACTGGAGGCCGCGCACCACGGTCCGCGCCGCCCGCGTGGTGTGCTTGATCGCGTACTTGGCGCCGACTTGCAGCGGCCGCGACTCGTCCATCCAGCAGACCATCGCCTCGATGTCCTGCGTGACGGCGGGCGCGTTGTGCGGCCGACAGATCATGTCGCCGCGCGAGATGTCGATCTCGTCTTCGAGCCGCACGGTGACCGACATCGGCGGGAACGCCTCGTCGACCGGTCCGTCGGCGGTGTCGATCGCGGCGATGCGGCTGGTGAACCCGGACGGCAGCACCATCACCTCGTCGCCGGGCTTGAGCACTCCGGAGGCGACCTGGCCGGCGTATCCGCGGTAGTCGGTGATCGTTGTCGACTGTGGACGGATCACGTACTGCACAGGGAAGCGCACGTCGACCAGGTTGCGGTCGGAGGCGATGTGCACGTGCTCCAGGTGGTGCAGCAGCGATGGCCCCTCGTACCACGGGGTCTTGTCGGACCGGGTGACGATGTTGTCGCCGTGCAGCGCCGAGATCGGGATGACGGTCAGGTCGGGCGCCTCAAGCTTGGCCGCGAACGAGGTGAACTCGTCGGCGATCCGCTCGAACACCTCGCGCGACCAGTCGACGAGGTCCATTTTGTTGACGCAGAGCACCACGTGTGGGACCCGCAGCAGGGAGCACAGGAAAGCGTGCCGCCGCGACTGCTCGACCAGTCCCTTGCGGGCGTCGACCAGGATCAGCGCCAGGTCGGCGGTGGAGGCGCCGGTGACCATGTTGCGCGTGTACTGGATGTGCCCAGGCGTGTCGGCGATGATGAACTTGCGCCGCGGTGTCGCGAAGTACCGGTACGCCACGTCGATGGTGATGCCCTGCTCGCGCTCGGCGCGCAGGCCGTCGGTGAGCAGCGCCAGGTTGGTGTACTCGTCGCCGCGCGCCGCGCTGACCGCCTCGACCGCTTCGAGCTGGTCGGTGAACAGCGACTTGGTGTCGTACAGCAGCCGCCCGATCAGCGTCGACTTGCCGTCGTCGACCGAGCCGGCGGTGGCGAAGCGCAAAAGATCCATTGCACGCGTTTCCGTGACCACAGCGGTCATCAGAAGTATCCCTCCCGCTTGCGGTCTTCCATTGCCGCTTCGCTGACCCGGTCGTCGCCGCGGGTCGCCCCGCGCTCGGTGATGCGCGTGGCGGCCACCTCGTCGATCACCTTCTCGACGGTGTCGGCGTCGGAGCGCACCGCCGCGGTGCAGGACGCGTCGCCGACCGTGCGGTATCGCACTGTGGCCGTGAACGGGGTTTCACCGGCCCGCGCCGCGAGGTACTCGTTCACCCCGTACAGCATGCCGTCGCGCTCGACGACCTCGCGCTCGTGCGCGTAGTAGATCTCCGGCAGCGACAACTGCTCGCGGGCGATGTAGTGCCACACGTCGAGCTCGGTCCAGTTCGACAGCGGGAACACGCGGATCGACTCGCCGGGGTGGTGCCGGCCGTTGTAGAGACCCCACAACTCGGGGCGCTGGTTTTTGGGATCCCACTGGCCGAAGTCGTCGCGGAAGCTGAACACCCGCTCCTTGGCGCGCGCCTTCTCCTCGTCGCGGCGGGCACCGCCGAACAGCGCGTCGAACCGGTACTTTTCCACCGCGGCCAGCAGCACCGGCGTCTGGATCCGGTTGCGTGTGCCGTCGGCGGGCTCGCGCACCAGCCCGGCTTCGAGCGCCTCGGGCACGCTGGCGACCACGAGTTGGAGTCCCAGATCGACGACCCGCGCGTCCCGGTACTTGATCACCTCCGGGAAGTTGTGGCCGGTGTCGACGTGCATGACCGGAAACGGGATGCGCGCCGGCGTGAACGCCTTTTCCGCCAGGCGCAGCATGACGATCGAGTCCTTGCCGCCGGAGAAGAGCAGCACGGGCCGCTCCAGCTCGGCCACGACCTCGCGCATGATGAAGATGCTCTCGGCTTCGAGAGCATCGAGGTGCGAGACGCGGTATGTGGTTGACGTCTGGCTCACGAGTTCCAGACCTTCCCGATTGGTTAAAGGTAAATTACTCTACCTGGAGATGGCGTCGCACCGCTGCGAGCAGCCGATCGGCCAGGTCCTTGCGGCACACGAGCAGGTCGGGCAGGCGCGGATTCGCCTGGTTATATTTCAGCGCAGATCCGTCGATCCGGGAAGCGTGCAGGCCGGTGGCCGTGGCCACAGCCACCGGCGCGGCCGAGTCCCACTCGTACTGCCCACCCGCGTGCAGGTATCCATCGACGTCCCCACCGATCACCGCCGCGATCTTGGCACCGGCCGAGCCCATCGGTACGAGCTCGGCACCGATCTCCTCGGCGACGGCCGAGAGGAACGCGGGCGGGCGGCTGCGGCTCGCAGCCAGGCGCAGCGGGCCGCCGGTCGCCGCGGACAGCGTCATCGGCGGGTACGCGGGCGGATAGTCGGTGCCAAGCACGCGGTGCTGCGCCGGCAGGCCGATCGCCCCCGCCGCGAGCTGGTGCGGTCCGCTCGCGTTTCGGGCCCAGAGCGCCACGTGTACCGCCCAGTCGGTGCGCCCCTCCTCGGCGAACTCGCGCGTGCCGTCGAGCGGGTCGATGATCCACACGCGTTCGGCGTCGAGGCGGATCGGCGGCGCCGGGCCGTCACCGGCCACCCAGGCCCGCCGGGCGTGGTCGTCCTCCTCCGACAGCACCGCGTCGGCCGGACGCCACCGCGCGAGCTCGGTGCGGATGAGGTCATGCGACAGCTTGTCGCCCGCCGCCTTGAGCGCCACCGGATCTTGGTGGCCGCGCTCGGCGCGCACGCCGAGCAGCAGCTGGCCGGCGCGGGTTGCGAGCCACCGCGCGAACGCCCCGTCGACGACCGGAGGGCTGACCGGGGTGCCCATCAGTAGGCCCCGGAGGATCGGGCGACCGCCGCGACGGTCCGCATCAAAATGACCAGGTCGAGCGAAAGCGACCAGTTCTCCACATACCGCAGATCCAACCGGACCGCCTCCTCCCACGGCAGGTCCGAACGACCGGAAACCTGCCACAAGCCCGTCATACCGGGCTTTACCGCTAGCCTGCGCCGCATGTCGTCCGGGTACACCGCTACCTCTTCCGGCAGCGGCGGTCGCGGGCCGACCAGCGACATGTCGCCCCGCAGCACGTTGAACAGCTGCGGCAACTCGTCGAGCGACAGCCTGCGCAGCCACCGCCCCACCGGCGTCACCCGGGGATCGTTACGCACCTTGAACAGCACTCCGTCGTACTCGTTCAAATGCTGGACCTCCGCGAGCCGCGCCTCCGCGTCGAGGTACATGCTGCGGAACTTGTAGATCAGGAAATGCTGCCCGTCCCGGCCCACCCTGATCTGACGAAAGAATACCGGCCCTGGCGAATCACGCCGGATCCAGAGGGCCACCGCCACCAGCACCGGCGACAGCATCGCCAGCAGCATCGCGGCGCCAAGGCGATCGAAGAACTCCTTCACCACGCGGGCGCCGCCATCCAACCGGGGGTGCTCCACGTGCAGGATCGGCAGCCCGTCGACGGGCCGGATCGTGGTGCGGTCACCGGCCACGTCGATCAGGGCGCTCGCCAGGATCAGGTCGACCTCGTCGCGCTCCAGCCGCCACGCCAGCCGGCGCAGCGCCTGCCCGTCCAGTTCGGGACAAGACAGCACCAGTACCGTGTCGACGCCCGCCGCGTCGACCGCCTCGGCCACCTCGTCGAACGTCCCGTACACCGGCAGCCCCACGGCACCGTCGCCATCGGGCGGTAGGCACGCGCCCACCACCTCAAGCCCGTGGTACCGCTCGCGACGCAGCCGCACGGTCATGTCCATCACGGCCAGTTCGTGGCCCACCACGAGGACCCGGCGCATGCACTCGCCGCGCTCCCGGGCGAGGTGCAGCCGCTTGCGCGCCACGAACCGGACCGCGAGCACCGTCGCGGTCGCCCCGGGCAGCGCCACGAGGACGTACGACCTGGCCAAGGGCAGATTCAAGGCGTACGAGACAACGGCGGCCGCCGCGATCACGCCGAGGCCCGATCGGATGACCCGCTGGTACTCCTCCGTACCGACGAACAGGAACCGGCTCTCGTACGTGCGGTGCAGCGAAAGCATCGCGACCAGCGCTACTGGGAGCAGCAGCGACAGCAGTAGGTACACCCGGTTGTAAGCGGTCACCGCCAGCCCGAAGCGGGCCTCGAACGCGACCGCGCCCGCCGCCAGCCCGACCAGCAGGTCGCCCACCAGCAGGGTGCGGACGTACCGGGACTCCCACAGGGCGCGCCGTGACATCGCCGCGTGCCGCCCGGGTATCCGCCGCAGCGGCCAACCCGACACCCGCGGCACCTCGGCCGCGCGCTGCCGCAGCGGCGCGGGGAAGAGGCGAAGCTTCTCGTCGAAGGCGTCCTCGACGTCGCGGACCAGCTCGGCGTCGTACTCGCCGAACCGCCGCTGCTCCACCGTAGCCCCCAGCCCGAGTCATCTAGTCTCGCGTGGATCAACGCGTGACCGGCCCGGGCGTCACGCCCCGTTATAGGCGTTTTGCGCGGCTTCAACCCCTTGCGTGACGATGGCCTCGACCACGTCAGCGGCCCGATCCACCAAAAACTCCAGTTCCTTGCGCTCCACCGCCGAAAAGTCGGAAAGCACGTAGTCAGCCGGATCCTGCCGCCCCGGTGGCCGGCCAATGCCGAACCGCACCCGCGCGTACTCCTTGCCACCCAACGACTTCGACATCGACCGCAGGCCGTTGTGCCCGCCCTCGCCGCCGCCGAGCTTGGCCTTCACCTGCCCATACCCGAGATCCAGCTCATCGTGCACCGCGATGACCTGCCCGATCGGTACCTTGTAGAACTGCGCCAGCGCCGCCGCCGGCCCGCCCGACAGGTTCATGTATGTCAACGGCTTCGCGAGGACCACCTTCGGCCCGCCGTACCCAAGTCGCCCCTCAGCCACCTCGGCGACCGCACGGCGATGCCGTCCGAACTTCGCGCCGATCCGCCCGGCCAACAGGTCGGCCACCAGGAAGCCGACGTTGTGCCGATTGCGCGCGTACTCCTTGCCCGGGTTGCCGAGCCCAAGCACGAGCCAGCTCTCGTCCACCTGCCTACCTCTACGGATGCGAAGGGGGCCCGCCAGGGGCCCCCTTTCGTACGTCAGCGGCTCAGCGTCACGGCAACGATCAGGCCTGGGCTGCGGTCTCGGCCGGAGCCTCGTCGGTCTCGACGGGAGCCTCCTCCGCGGTCTCGCCCTCGAGCTGCTCGGCGCTCGGCGCCACCGTCACCATGGCGATGACCATCTCCGGGTCGGCGGCCAGCTCGGTGCCGCTCGGCAGCGTGACGTCGGCGGCGGTCACCCGCGAACCACCCTCCAGGCCCTCGATCGAGGCCTCGAGGTATTCGGGCAGGTGCAGCGCCTCGGCGTTGACGGTCAGCGTCGAGTTTTCGGTAACGACCAGCGTGCCGCGGGCGGCCTCGCCGATGAGGTGCACCGGAACCTCGACGGTCACCTGCTCGCCGCGCTTCACGATCAGCAGGTCGACGTGCTCGAAGGTGTCCTTGATCGGGTCACGCTGGATCGCCTTCGCGAGCGCCAGCGTCGTGGCGGCTCCCGCGATGTCGATCGCGAAGATCTGGTTGAGGCCGCCGTGACGAATCGCGGCGGCGAACTCCCGCGCGGGGAGCGCGATGTGCTGGGGCTTCTCGCCGTGGCCGTACAGCACGGCGGGCACCTTGCCGGCCCGACGGGTACGACGGGCACCACCCTTGCCGAACTCGGTGCGGGGCTCGGCGCTGATCTTTACCTCGGACACGGAAGTACTCCTGATGCTTTCGTCTGCTGCGTGGGGTCGACGGCGGCGGTGCCGGGCGAGGAGGCGCGCTGGGACAGGGCCCGGAGCACCGCGTCGATCACGGTGACCCCGTGCGGTTGGTGCTGTCTCAACAGCGGCCCGCAGAGCACCCTCGCCGTGGCAACCGCTCCAGTCTAGCGGAGCCCAGGCGCCAGTTAGCTCAGACCCCCGAACAGGGTCGTCACGGAGCCGTCGTCGAACACCTCGCGGATCGCACGCGCAAGCAGCGGCGCGATCGACAGTACCGTGATCTTGTCGAGACGCTTCTCGGGCGGCAGCGGCAACGTGTTCGTCACCACCACCTCGCTGATCCGGCTGTTCTTCAACCGCTCGGTCGCCGGGTCGGACAGCAACGCGTGCGTCGATGCCACCACCACGTCGGCAGCGCCCGACTCGTGCAGGATGTCCGCCGCCCGCGTGATCGTGCCACCGGTGTCGATCATGTCGTCGACGATCAGGCACACCCGGTCTTCGACCTCGCCGACCACCCTGTTCGCCACGACCTGGTTCGGCTTCAACGGGTCGCGCGTCTTGTGGATGAACGCCAGCGGGCAGCCGCCCAGCCGGTCAGTCCAGCGCTCGGCCACCCGCACCCGGCCCGAATCCGGCGCCACCACGGCCATCGGCCGGCCCGCGTACTTGCGCTCCACGTACCCGGCCAGCGTGTCCATCGCGAACAGGTGGTCGACCGGCCCGTCGAAGAAACCCTGGATCTGCGCTGTGTGCAGGTCGACCGTCAAGATGCGGTTCGCGCCCGCCGTCTTCAGCAGGTCGGCCATCAGACGCGCGGAGATCGGCTCGCGCCCGCGGTGCTTCTTGTCCTGCCGCGAGTATGGGTAGAACGGCAGCACCACGGTGATCCGCTTCGCCGAACCACGCTTCAACGCGTCAACCATGATCAGGGTCTCCATGACCCATTTGTTGACGCCCTGCGTGACGGCCTGCACCACGAACGCGTCCGAACCCCGCACCGACTCCCGGTACCGGACGAAGATCTCGCCGTTCGCGAACTCGTACGCGTCCGTCGGCGTCGGCGCCACGCCCAGTGCCTCGCCGATCTCATCTGCCAGCTCGGGAAAGCCCCGACCCGAGAAGAGCATCAGGCTTTTGCGGTTTTCCGCGACGATGCTGCCCATCGGCAATCCGCTCCCATGGGTCGGTGGTTCGACGACTACTCGGTTGCAGTATCTCCCGAGGTCGTCCCGCGCCCACCAGCATCACCCTGGTCGTGCGCTGCCTCACGCTCGCGCTCCTTGGCGCGGCGCGCCGCCTCGGCCGGCGGGGTGCCCGGCCGCTTACGCTCCGTCCAATCCGGGAAGATTCGCTGCGGCCCACCCGACACCGCCAGCGCTCCCGGCGGCACGTCCTGCCGCACCACCGTGCCCGCGCCCGTGTACGCGCCGTCGCCCACCTCGACCGGCGCCACGAACATGTTGTCGGACCCCGTCCGCACGTGGCTACCGATCGTCGTGTGGTGCTTCGCCACCCCGTCGTAGTTGACGAACACCGACGCCGCGCCGATGTTCGAGAACTCGCCGATCGTCGCGTCACCCACGTACGTCAGGTGCGGCACCTTCGACCCCTCGCCGATGACCGCGTTCTTCGTCTCCACGAACGTGCCGAGCTTCGCCTTGCGGGCCAGCTTCGTACCGGGACGCAGCGAGGCGTACGGCCCGATGTTCACCTCCGGACCCACCTCGGCGCCGATCGCGTGCGCCCGCACCACCGACGCACCCGCACCGACCACCGTGTCGACCAGCGTCACGTCTGGCCCGATGGTCGCGCCCGCCGCCACGGCGGTCGCGCCACGCAACTGCGAGTTCTGGTCGATCACCACGTCGGGCTCCAGCGTCACCGTCACGTCGATCCAGGTGGTAGCCGGGTCCAGGATCGTCACACCAGACCGCATCCACGCCGTGTTGACCCGGTCGCGCAACAGGCGGCGCAGCCCCGCCAGCTCCGCCCGGTCGTTGCAGCCCAACGTCTGAATCGCGTCGTCCGCCACGTGCACCGCCACCGGCCGGCCGTCCGTTGCCAGCAGTCCGAACACGTCCGTCAGGTACTCCTCGCCCTGATCGTTGTCCGTCGACAGCTTGCCCAGCGCCGCCCGCAGCAACCGCCCGTCGAACGCGTAGATGCCCGCGTTGATCTCGCGGATCGCCCGCTGCGCGGCGGTCGCGTCGCGCTCCTCGACGATGCGCTCCAAGGCGCCGCTCGCGTCGCGCACGATCCGGCCCAGCCCTGTCGGGTCGGCCACCTCCGCCGCCAGCACCGTCGCCTCGGTGTCGCCCGCCTCGTGCGCGGCCACCAGCGCCGCCACCGTGTCGGAGCGCAGCAGCGGCACGTCGCCGTTGAGCACCACCACCGTGCCTTCGACGTTGGCAGCCGCCTCCAGCGCGATACGCACGGCGTGCCCGGTGCCGTTCTGGCTGGCCTGAAGCACCGGCTCGGCGTATGGGGCGATCTCGGCGAGGTGAGCGGAGACCTGCTCGGCGCCGTGGCCCACGACCACGATCGTGTGCTGCGCGCCCAGCGGCTCGGCCGCCGCCAGCACGTGACCCACGAGGGTGCGGCCAAGCAGCGGGTGCAACACCTTCGGGAGCGCGGACTTCATCCGTTTGCCCTCACCGGCGGCGAGAACGACGACGGTACGAGGGCGGGGAGAGGTCACGAGAAGCTCCCGTCGGGGCGGCATGGGGTTGCGGCCTCATGGTAGTCCGCGGAGCGCCAGCCCATCTGGCCAGCTACCAGTCCGAAGCCGGACATTTACTGATGGCTCGGCTGCCAGGACTCGAACCTGGAAATACGGGACCAAAACCCGCAGTGTTGCCAATTACACCACAGCCGACTGTCGTGAGTGCCAGCGTAGCGCCCGCCTGATCGCAAGGAGAACCTAGGCGGTGCATCCCTCGTCAAACTACGGTTCCGTAAGTTACGGTGACGTAGGCGTAACTTAATCTTTTCCCCGCACCGCCAGTGAGGTTCCATGTCTCCTGCCACCCTCGCCGAGACGTCCACTCCCAACGTTGCCAAGCCGCTGACCGAGGGCACCCAGTCCAAGGGCATCCTGATCGGCCTCTGGGCGTTCGTCGTGATCCCGTTCCTCGGGGTGTTCGCGGCCGTTCCGATCGCCTGGGGCGGCTGGTTGTCCTGGACCGATGTCGCGATCTTCGCGGTCTGGTACTCCGTGGCCGGGATCGGCATCACGGTCGGTTACCACCGGTACTTCACACACGGGTCGTTCAAGGCCAAGCGCTGGCTGCGGATCGCGCTCGCGGTGGCGGGCTCGTTCGCGGTCGAGGGCAACATCACGCAGTGGGTCGCCGACCACCGGCGTCACCACGCGTTCTCCGACCTGGAGGGCGACCCTCACTCGCCGTGGCGGTTCGGCACGAGCTTCTGGGCGCTGGTCAAGGGCCTCTGGTTCGCGCACATGGGGTGGCTGTTCCACCGCGAGCTGTCCAACCGCGAGCGCTTCGCCCCCGACCTGCTGCGCGACAAGGACATCAACCGGGTCGACAACCTGTTCCCGCTGCTCGTGCTGATCTCGATGGTCGCGCCGGCTGCCGCCGGCGGCCTGGTCACCTGGTCGTGGCAGGGCGCGCTGACCGCGTTCTTCTGGGCCGGCATCGTGCGGGTGGGCCTGCTGCACCACGTCACCTGGTCGATCAACTCGATCTGCCACGTGTACGGGGAGCGGCCGTTCGAGATGCGCCAGGGCGACAAGGCGGCGAACTTCTGGCCACTGGCGATCCTGTCGTTCGGCGAGAGCTGGCACAACCTGCACCACGCCGACCCGACCTGCGCCCGCCACGGCGTGCTGCGCGGGCAGATCGACATCTCGGCGCGCACCATCTGGGTCTTCGAGAAGATCGGTGCCGCCTACGACGTGCGCTGGCCCAAGCCGGAGCGGATCGCCGCGAAGTTGGTAAAACCCTCACCGTGACAGATATTTCAAGCGCAAACGGGGCGCCACCCAAACCCAGCTCACGGGTTCGGATGTCGGCGGCGCAACGCCGTGAGCAGCTCATCGTCATCGGCCGCCAACTGTTCGCCGAGCGCGGGTTCGACGCGACCTCCATAGAGGAGGTCGCGCACCGCGCGAAGGTCTCCAAGCCCGTCGTGTACGAGCACTTCGGCGGCAAGGAAGGCCTGTACGCGGTCGTGGTGGACCGGGAGGTCCGGGCGCTGCTCGACCGGATCACCAACGCGCTGACCGCCGGCCACCCGCGCGAGCTGTTGGAGCAGGCGGCGCTGGCGCTGCTCGACTACATCGAGGGCGAGACCGACGGCTTCCGGGTGCTGGTGCGGGAGTCGCCGGTCATGTCCGCGACCGGCAACTTCAGCAGCATTCTCAACGACGTGGCGCACCAGGTTGAGCACATACTGGGCGCCGAGTTCAAGCAGCGCGGATACGATCCGAAGCTGGCCGAGCTGTACTCGCAGGCGCTGGTCGGCATGGTGGCGCTAACCGGCCGCTGGTGGCTGGAGGTGCGCAAGCCGCGCAAGGAGACGGTGGCCGCGCACCTGGTCAACCTGGCGTGGAACGGCCTGTCACACCTGGAAGCGAAGCCGACACTGCTGACGCGCCGCAACCGCTAGGCGTGCCCCCTAAGCGCAATACCGGTGACTTAAGGTCGTGGTGTCCGTTTGACGCGTTTCGGTTTGGTGGCGCCTGTGA
>NZ_JBAKHX010000140.1:0-11624 GCF_036906915.1 Micromonospora sp. CPCC 206061 | reverse complement strand
CGGACCCGCGGGGCACGACCCGCCCGGCGCCCGGCGCGGGGCGCGGGGCGCGGGGCGCGGGGCGCGGGGCGCGGGGCGGATTTGGGGTGCTGCGGGCTAGGGCTCGTCGGTGAAGGCGCGGTGCGGGACCGTCACGACGGGCTCGGGACCCACCGCGTCGGTGTACGGGGCGGGCGAGTCGGCCACGGCGAACTGGGTCCGGTACAGCTCGGCGTACAGGCCACCCGCGGCAACCAGATCGTCGTGGCGGCCGTGCTCGACGATCTTGCCGTCGTCGAGGACCAGGATCTGGTCGGCGTTGCGCACGGTCGAGAGCCGGTGTGCGATGACCAGCGCGGTGCGCCCGCTCAGCGCCACCGACAGCGCGCGCTGGACGGCCGCCTCGGACTCGGAGTCGAGGTGGGCGGTGGCCTCGTCGAGGATGACGATCGACGGGGCCTTGATCAGCAGCCGGGCGATCGCGATGCGCTGCTTCTCGCCACCGGAGAACCGGTAGCCGCGCTCGCCTACCACCGTGTCGAGCCCGTCGGGCAGCGCGCGTACGAGATCTTCGACCTGAGCACCGCGCAGTGCGGCCCACAGCTCCTCGTCGGTGGCCTCCGGCTTGGCGTACCGCAGGTTGTCGGCGATGGTCTCGTGGAAGAGGTGTGAGTCTTGGGTGACGACGCCGATCGTGTCGCGCAGCGAGGCGAGCGTGGCCTCGCGGACGTCGACGCCGCCGACGAGCACCTCGCCGTCGGTGACGTCGTAGATGCGCGACACCAGCATCGAGGTGGTGGACTTGCCGGCGCCCGACGGGCCGACCAGGGCGACCATCTGCCCGGGCTGGACCACGAACGACACGCCCCGCAGCACCGGCTCGGTCACGGTGCGGTCGAGCGTGGCCACCTCTTCGAGCGAGGCGAGCGAGACCTCGGCCGCGGTCGGATACCGGAAGCGCACGTCGCGGAACTCCAGCCGGCCGGCGCCCGCCGGGATGTCGACCGCGTCCGGCTTTTCCGCGATGCTCGGCGCCAGGTCGAGCACCTCGAAGACCCGGTCGAACGAGACGAGCGCGCTCATCACGTCGACCCGGACGTTGGACAGGGCGGTCAGCGGCCCGTACAGCCGGGTGAGCAGCAGCGCCAGCGTGACGACGGTGCCGGCGCTGACCGAGCCGTTGACGGCGAGCCAGCCGCCGAGGCCGTAGGTGAGCGCCTGCGCCAGCGACGCGACGAGCAGCATGGCGACGAAGAAGGTGCGTGAGTACATCGCGGACTGGATGCCGATGTCGCGGACCCGTGCGGCCCGCTCGCCGAACCGTGCCGCCTCGACCTCGGGGCGACCAAAGAGCTTGACCAGCAGCGCGCCGGCCACGCCGAACCGCTCGGTCATCGTGGCGTTCATCTTCGCGTCGAGGTCGTAGCCCTCGCGGGTGATCTCTGCGAGCCGCTTGCCGACGCGGCGCGCCGGGATGATGAACACCGGCAGCATCACCAGTGACAGCGCGGTGATCTGCCACGACAGGGTGAACATGACCGCCGCGGTGAGTACGAGCTGGATCACGTTGCTGACCACGCCGGACAGCGTCGACGTGAACGCCCGCTGGGCGCCGAGGACGTCGTTGTTGAGCCTGCTGACCAGGGCACCGGTCTGGGTGCGGGTGAAGAACTGGAGCGGCATGCGCTGCACGTGGTCGTACACCTGGGTGCGCAGGTCGAGGATGATGCCCTCGCCGATGCGGGCCGAATACCAGCGTTGGGCCAGGGACAGCAGCGCGTCGGCGACCGCGAGGCCGGCGATGAAGAATGCGATCTGGATCACCCTGGTGCCGGCGCCGGCGCCGCCCCCGGTGATCGTGTTGACCACGTCGCCCGCGAGCACCGGCGTGGCAACCCCGATGCCCGCCGAGATGATCACCGTGATCAGGAAGACAACGATGTCGGACCGGTAGGGCCGGGCGAACGCGAGGATGCGCCGTCCGGTGCCCCGTGCCAGCCGGTGGTTGCTGACCTCGTCGCGGGCGCGGATGGACCGCAGCATCCCCCATCCGGCACCGTATGACACCTGCCACCTCCAGCGAGCTCGTCAGGGACCAGTCTGCTCCGCCCCTACGACAAAACTCACCCGGTAAGCACTTTCTTCCCGATCGGGTCCTTACTCTCCCAGCCCCGCGAGATCGCGGAAGCGGCGCACCTGGGCCTCCCGCTCGACTCGGTCCTGCTCCTGGTACGAGCGGTCGGCAGCCCCGGTGAGCAGGGCCTTGAGCTCGACGACCGCGTTGCGCGGGCCGGCGAGCACCGCGGCGACCAGGTCGGCGGTGGCCGAGTCGAGGTCGGATCGGGGCACCACGACATTGGCCAGGCCGATGCGCTCGGCCTCGGCCGCGCCCACGCGCCGGGCCGTCGCGCACACCTCCAGCGCCCGCCCGTACCCGATCAGCTCGACGAGACGTTTGGTGCCGCCCAGATCGGGCACCAGACCGAGAGTCACCTCGGCCATGGACAGTTGTGCGTCGTCGGCGAGTACGCGCATGTCACACGCGAGTGCGAGCTGGAATCCAGCTCCGATCGCGTGGCCCTGCACGGCCGCGATGCTAACGATGTCATGGCGCCGGAGCCAGGTGAATGCCATTTGAAAGCCGTGAATGCGATCGGCGCTTTCCTCAGGCGGAAGCCGCGCGAACTCGGTGAAAGAATTCACCCCTTCGCGCATAGCCACTGAAAGGTCCAGCCCCGCTGAGAAGGCTCGACCCTCGCCGCGCACGACAACGACCCGCACATCGCCGGGCAGGTCTCGCGAGAACTCGCTCAGCGCCAACCACATCTCAGGTGTTTGCGCGTTGAGGACGTCGGGCCGGGACAACGTAACAGTTGCCACCGGCCCGTCGCATTCCAGCCGTACACCGCCACCGGAGGTCATCGGGGGTTCCCGGCGGCGGCACGGTGCCGAACAGCGGAAAGTGCGGTCACGCCTTCTTACGGCGCCGCGCGCCGCCCCGCTGGCGGAGCTGAACGCCGGACTCCGTGAGCACGCGGTGCACGAACCCGTAGGAACGGCCGGTCGACGCAGCCAGGGCGCGAATGCTCTCGCCCGAGGTATACCTCTTGACCAGGTCCTTGGCTAGCGTCTGACGCTCGGCTCCGACGATCCGGCGACCCTTCTCTGTGCTGGTGGCTGTGCCGGTGGCTGCCATGTTGATTCCTCACGTCCCAGACTGTGCGGTTTCATTGCGGTCCCACCTATTAGACCGCCTCGAACGATCATGCGCTAGATATCTTCTGTTCGCCAACCGACACGCACACCCATGTCGGCAACCCGACGGCCGTGAAAATCGTACTCAGTCGCACTCACCGGGATCGCATCCCGCCTACTGAGCATCTTGCGCACCGCACATCTCGTTAAGCGAGTTCGACAAGCTCCAGGAGGTCGTCGCTCCAGGTGTCTTCGTCGCCGTCGGGCAGCAGGATCGCCCGGTCCGGCTTGAGCGCCAGTACCGCACCCGGATCGTGGGTGACCAGCACGATCGCACCGGGGTACCGGGCGATCGCGTCGAGCACCTGCTCGCGACTCACCGGATCGAGGTTATTCGTCGGCTCGTCGAGCAGCAGCACGTTGGCACCCGAGCAGACGAGGGTGGCGAGCGCCAGCCGCGTCTTCTCGCCGCCGGAGAGCACGCCAGCTGGCTTGTCGACGTCGTCACCCGAAAAAAGGAACGCCCCGAGGATCTTGCGCAGGTCGGTGTCGGACTGCTCGTACGCCGCGCTCCTCATGTGCTCCAGCACGGTTCGCTCGATGTCGAGAGTCTCGTGCTCCTGCGCGTAGTACCCGATCCGCAGTCCGTGCCCAGCGCGGACCTCGCCGGTGTCCGGCTCCAGCAGGCCACCCAGCATGCGCAGCAGCGTGGTCTTGCCGGCGCCGTTCAGCCCGAGAATGGCCACCCGCGAACCCCGGTCGACGGCCACGTCGACGTCCGTGAAGATCTCCAGCGACCCGTACGACTTGGACAGCGCGGTCGCGGTGAGCGGCGTCCGTCCGCACGGCGCGGGCGTCGGGAACCGCACCTTCGCGACCTTGTCGCCGGCCCGCTCCTCCTCCAGGCCGGACAGCAGCCGCTCGGCGCGCCGGGCCATGTTCTGCGCTGCGACCGTCTTGGTCGCTTTTGCCCGCATCTTGTCGGCCTGCGCCATGAGGGCGCCGGCCTTCTTCTCGGCGTTCGCGCGCTCGCGACGCCGTCGCCGCTCGTCCGTTTCGCGCTGCTCCAGGTACGCCTTCCAGCCCACGTTGTACATGTCGACGACCGACCGGTTGGCGTCCAGGTACCAGACCTTGTTGACCGCCGCCTCCAGCAGCGACACGTCGTGGCTGATCACGACGAGCCCGCCCTTGTGAGCCGCCATGTAGCCACGCAGCCAGGCGATCGAGTCGGCGTCCAGGTGGTTGGTCGGCTCGTCGAGCAGCAGGATGCCGTGCCCGTCCTCGCCGGCGTCGCGGAACAGGATGCGCGCGAGCTCGATCCGGCGCCGCTGACCACCCGAGAGGGTGCCGATGGTCTGGCTGAGCACCCGATCGGGCAGCCCCAGGTTGGCACAGATTCGCGCGGCTTCCGCCTCAGCGGCGTACCCGCCAAGGGAGGCGAACTGGTCCTCAAGCGTGCCGTACCGGCGAAGAAGGCGCTCGTCTCCGTTGGTGAGGCTGGCCTCGATGCTCTTCATCTCGGCCAGTAGCGCGTCGAGGCCGCGCGCGGACAGCACGCGGTCGCGCGCGGTGACGTCAAGGTCACCCGTACGGGGGTCCTGCGGTAGGTACCCGACAGCGCTGCGGCGGTCGACCTGGCCGGCGTAGGGCATACCCTCACCGGCCAGCACCTTGAGGGTCGTGGTCTTGCCAGCTCCGTTGCGGCCGACCAGGCCGATCCGGTCGCCCGGCTGCACGCGCAGGGTAGTGCCGGACAGCAGGATGCGGGCGCCGGCGCGCAACTCCAGGCCGGTGGCGGTGATCATCGCGGAAAACTCACTCTCGGATCGAAGACTGACTCTTGGGCACGCGGGAGCACCGGCGGGGAGGCTTCACCAGCCGGTGCGGGGGCGGTCAGTCTTCGCACAAGAGCACGGCGGCGATTCTACCCGGCGTGGCGCGGTCACCCAACCGACTAAAGAACAAGATCATCGGGTATCGGTAGTGCCGTGGAACTCAACGAGGATGCCAACGTCGACACCAGCCAGGTCGAAGACCGGCGCGGCGCCGGTGGTGGCGGGCGCGGGATGCCGATCCCGCTACCGAGCGGCAAGGGTGGATGGATCGGTCTCGTGGTGGCCCTTCTGGTCGCCCTGACCGGCGGTGGCCTCGGCCTCAACGCGGTGACCGACGACGGTGGCGGGGGCGACAACACGGCGCTGGAGCAGAAGTGCTCGACCGACAACGCCCTCGACCAGCTCGACTGCCGCAACACGCTGTACGTCAACTCCATCCAGGCGTACTGGCAGACCGCGCTGCCGGAAGCTTTCGGCAAGGCGTACCAGCCGTCGGACACGGTGCTCTTCAGCAACGCCGTGAGCACCGGGTGCGGCTCGGCCGACTCCGGCGTCGGGCCGTTCTACTGCCCGGCGGACGACCACGTGTACATCGACCTGACGTTCTACGAGGTACTGGCGCAGCAGCTCGGCGCGTCCGGCGAGTTCGCCCAGCCGTATGTGCTGGCTCACGAGTACGGCCATCACGTGCAGGACCTGCTAGGCACGGAGGCTCAGGTGCGCCGCCAGCAGCAACGCGATCCCGACAACGCCAACGAGCTGTCGGTGCGCATGGAGCTCCAGGCCGACTGCTACGCGGGCGCGTGGGCCAAGAACGCCGTCGGCACCACCGACGCGAGCGGTCAGAAGATCTTCACGAGCATCACCCAGCAGGACATCCAGGAAGGTCTGGACACGGCGGCGTCGATCGGCGACGACACGATCCAGAAGAAAACCGGCGGCCGGATCGACGAGTCCTCCTTCACCCACGGCACGTCCGCCCAGCGCCAACGCTGGTTCGGCAAGGGGTACGAGTCCGGCGACCCGAAGTCCTGCGACACATTCTCCGGCTCGATCTAACCCCCGCTTCACTCCCCCGCCGCTCCCCCTCTCCCCGCCGATCAAGGGCAATCCCCCTTGATCGGCGGGCCATGCACGCGCCGCTGAGGGCGGCGCAGGCAGCGGGCGGGCGGCGGCTTGAGCACCTCGCGGGACCCGCCGCCAGCGGCACGGCCCTAGGGGGTTGGGTCGCGCACGAGGATGTGGATGGCGCGGGATTGGGTGACCGCCTCCAGGAGGACGGCGTGTCGGGGTTCGGCGACGGGTAGGTGGCGGTCGGCGCGGAGTCGGCCGAGCGGCGCCAGCCTGGGGTCGGACAGGATCGTGTCGATCGTGCGGCGGTCGCCGCCGCACACCAGCGCCGCCAGCGACGACGCCGCTGGCAGGAGCACCCGGACTGCCAGGTCGACGGCCTCGTTGGCGGAGGCCTTGGCCTGGTTGGCGCGGCGGCGGGCGAACCGCTGCTGCGACCAGCCACCCGCGGCCGTGCGGCCCTGCACGTATCGGGTCTCCACCTTGGATGCCACCAGCCGGTCGCCGTCCGCCACGCCCACGGCGACCGCTCCGGCGCGCGCCAGCAGCAGGCCGATCCGGCGGGGAGCCGTAACAGCCGTCAGAAAGCCCGCCAGGTCGACGTCCGGCGCATGCACCGCAGCCGGGGCGGGGGCGCCTGGGGGTGGGTGCAGATCGGCGGTCGTCCCGTCCGGGGCGGTCATGCGGACGGCGTACCCGATGATGATGGACCTCGGCGGACCGTGACGGCTCGCGAAGCCGTCGATCCACTTGGCCAGGCGCGCTGGGTCGACCTCGACCCAGCGCCCGCCGCCCGCCGCAGGTCGCCCACCCATGCGCCGACCGTACGGCATGATCGGAGCATGAGGGCGCCTGCCTCCGCCGCCTTGGAGCGCTTGACCAGCGCGTAAAGCTCTCAGGCAGCTGGGGTGAAGATGACGCCGAGCCTGTCTATCTCGGTGCCGGCCCTGCCGTGGAAGCCGCTGATCTGCCAGCCGGCGGGCGCCGTGTAGGTGACGGTGTCCGATGTGGCTGTGCCGCCGGTCAGGGTGCGACCGGTGCTGGTGACGAACCGGATGTAGAAGATCCTGGTGCGGCCGTTTTTCTGCCCGGCGTTGAGGGTGACCGAGGTGAGCCGCTCCCCCGCCACGAGCGTCAGGCTGCTGGCGGTGCCGCCGGTGCCGCCGTGGCTGTACGCGGTGCCGCCGGCGAGGGTGAGCCCGACCTGGTCGACGCGGGAGCCGGCGCGGATGCCGACCTGGGTGACCCGCTGGCCGACGGGCACGGTGGCGACGTCGGTGTACGGGGTGCCGTGCGGGCCGCCGAACGCGTCGCTGAGCTGGAGGCTGGGGTTGAGGGTCCAGCGGAAGCCGGCCGCGATCGGGTAATGGTCGGAGAGCATCTTGTCGTCGGCGGTGCGGAAGTCGGCGTTTTCGTTGCTGTACCAGTCGAGCGCGAGCGTGACATACCGGTTGCCGCGGTACAGGATCTTGTCGACGACCTCGCAGGCGTTGGTGACGTTGGCGTCGTCGCATACCAGCGCGGCGCTGCCGGCGGCGGGTGGCGTGCCGCCCCGCACGGCCCGCACCCACGCGTCGGTGAGCCCGTTGGCGGAGAGCAGGTCGCGGATGTTGTCGCCGGCCCGCGTGTACCGGGTGTTGGTGTCGCCCATGACGACGACCGCGTTGCCGGCCGAGTTGGCCTGGATGTAGCTGGACAGTTCGCTGATGTTCGCGCGCCGGGCGGCGAGATCGGCGTCGGTGGTGCCGGCGTTGGGGTGCAGGTTGTAGAAGTCGACGTACACGCCCTCGGCGAACCGCACCCGCGACCACGTGAATCCCTTGGGAGTCAGGCAGTCGGTGCCGTTGCAGGAGTCCCAGTCGTCGCGAACGAGGTCGGAGTACGGGTAGTCGGAGAGCGTGTTGAGCCCGTCGCCGAAGCCCGCGCCGCCGCTGGTGGGTGTCCTATATGGATGGTTGTCGTTGGTGTACAGGGCGGCGTGGTAGTTGAAGTCCTCCTGCACGTGCACGACGCCGTACGCCCCGAGGCGCTGGCCGATGGTGGGCGTGTTCGCTGAGGGGTTGCCGCTCGACAGGCCCTCGGGGAGCCCGGCGACGTTGTAGGTGAGCACCGAGAAGGTGCCGGTGGGTGGTGGCGCGGCGGTGGCCGGGGAGGCGACTGACCCGGCGGCCAGCAGGGCGACCACCGCCACCATGCCTCGCGAAATCGACAACATTGCCTCTATCTATCACAGCTCAGATGCGGTTACTATCCGGTACACGAATGTTCCTCACATATTCACAGTCATGAGGACCGCCATGCGTCGATCCGCACTCCTCCACGCCGCCAGCACCCTCGTGCTCGCCGCCTCCACCGGTTTCGTCGTCCTCACCGGCCCGCCCGCGAGCGCCGCCGTCCTGGTGCCCAACGACTACTGCCTGGAGCAATGTGCCGACATCCTGCCGCCAGGACAGAACGGCAACGCGACGCTCGTCGAGATCCTCGGTCACCAGGCGTTCGGCACCCGGCCGGCACACTCCGCCGACCAGCTCGACAAGTACGCGAACCTGGTCTACAACTACGCCGGGCTCAGCGACGAGCAGATCCCCTCGTACTTCAACAACGCCTCGTTCGGCGTGCCCGCCGGCCAGGCGGAGCGGACGTACCAGCCCCGCTCGGACGTCACCGTCGTACGCGACAAGGCCACCGGCACGCCGCACATCACCGGCACCACGCGGGCCGGCACGATGTTCGGTGCCGGGTACGCCGGGGCCGAGGACCGACTGTTCACCATGGACCTGCTGCGGCACGTCGGCCGGGGCACGCTGACGTCGTTCGCCGGCGGAGCCCCCGGCAACCGCTCGCTGGAGCAGAGCGTCTGGCGCAACTCCCCCTACAACGAGGCGGACCTCCAGGCCCAGATCAACGCGCTGCGCGCGGAAGGCGGCCGCTCCGAGCAGCTGTACACCGACGTGCAGAACTACATCGCCGGCGTCAACGCCTACATCAGCGCGTGCATGTCCGGCCGCTACTGCCCCGGCGAGTACGTGCTCACCGGCCACCTCGACTCGATCACCAACGCGGGCGGCCCGGTGCGCTTCACGATGACCGACCTCATCGCGATCGCCGGCGTGGTCGGCGGGCTGTTCGGTGGGGGCGGCGGCGCTGAGATGCAGTCGGCACTCGTGCGGATATCCGCGCGGGCCAAGTACGGCGCCGCTGAGGGTGACGCGGTGTGGCGGGCATTCCGCTCGCAAAACGACCCCGAAACGGTTCTCACGCTCCACAACGGACAGAGCTTCCCGTACGGGTCGGCGGCGGACGACGCGCCCAGTGTGGTGATGCCGGACGCCGGATCCGCTGTGCCCGAGCCGGTCGTGACCGGCCAGACAGGATCCGCCGCCTCTTCGTCCAAGACGGATGGCGCCATGGCGCTCGCCGGACTCACCATCGGAGACGCGCAGCGGGGCATGTCCAACGCCGTCGTCATCTCCGGGGCGCACACCACCAGCGGCAACCCCATCGCCGTCTTCGGACCGCAGACCGGGTACTTCTCACCGCAGCTGCTGATGGCGCAGGAACTGCAAGGACCGGGCATCAGCGCGCGCGGCGTGGCGTTCGCGGGACTCAACCTGTACGTGCTGCTGGGACGCGGCCAGGACTACGCGTGGAGCGCCACGTCGTCCATTCACGACATCACCGACACGTACGCGCTGCCGCTGTGCACGACGGACGGCAGCACGCCGACGGTGGCGAGCAACCGGTACACGTACAACGGGCAGTGCGTGGCGATGGAGGAGCTGTCGCACGTGAACTCGTGGAAGCCCACCACCGCCGACTCGACACCCGCCGGCTCATACAAGCTGGTCGCCTGGCGCACCTCGCTCGGGCTCGTGGCGTGGCGGGGCACCGTCGGCGGCAAGCCGTACGCGTTCACCCACCAGCGCTCGACGTACGGCCGCGAGGCGCACTCGGCGATCGGCTTCCAGATGTTCAACGACCCGTCGGTGATGGGCACAGCCAACGCGTTCATCACCTCGGCGTCCAACGTGGAGTACGCGTTCAACTGGTTCTACGTCAACTCGACACAGTCGGCGTACTTCAATTCCGGCCGCAACCCGATCCGCGCCGCCGGCTCCAACCCGAACCTGCCGATGGCCGCCTCGTACGCCTGGACCGGGTACGCCCCCGTCAGCGCCCATCCACAGTCCATCAACCAGAACTACTACGTCTCCTGGAACAACAAGGCAGCCGCCGACTTCGGCGCCGCCGACGGCAACTTCAGCTTCGGCTCGGTGCACCGCGGCGAGCTGCTGGACACCCCGGTGAAGACCGCGCTGGCCGCCGGGCAGAAATTCGACCGGGCGGGCGTGCTGCGATTGGTGGAGCACGCGGCCACAGTCGACCTACGCGGCATCGAGGTACTGGACGAGCTGATCCGGGTACTTTCGAGTGCTCCCATAACAGACAGCGGGCTCGCCACTGTCGTGAACCAGTTGAGCGCATGGCGGCAGGCGGGCGCCACCCGCAAGGAGACGGCGGCGGGCTCGAAGGTGTATCAGCACGCCACCGCGATCCGCGTCTTCGACGCCTGGTGGCCGCTGCTCGTCAACGGACAGTTCAAGGCCGGGCTCGGCGCCGACCTGTACCAGTCGCTCGTCAACGCGTTGCAGGTCAACGAGTCGCCGTCCGGGCACCAGCGGGGCGACGCGTCGAACCTGCCGTCATCGGCCAACGAGGCGCAGACGCACAAGGGCTCGTCGTTCCAGTATGGCTGGTGGGGGTACGTCGACAAGGACCTGCGGGCGGTGCTCGGCGACCCGGTCAGCGGCGGGCTCGGCCGCACGTACTGCGGCAACGGCAGCCTCTCCGCCTGCCGGACGATGCTGCTCGACACGCTGCGCACGGCCGCCGCGCAGCCGGCCAGCACCGTGTACCCGGGCGACGACCACTGCTCGGCCGGTAACCAATGGTGCGCCGACGCGATCGTCCAGTCGCCGCTCGGCGGCATCACCTCGCCGATCATCGCCTGGCAGAACCGCCCGACGTACCAGCAGGTGGTCTCGTTCCCAGCCGGGCGCGGGCAGGACATCAGCAACCTGGCCGCCGGCCGCACCGTCACAGCGTCCAGTGTGGAGTCGCCGCACGCGACCGCCCGCGCCGTTGACGGCGACCCCGCCAGCCGGTGGGCGAGCGGCCGGAGCGACAACGAGACGCTCACCGTCGACCTGGGGTCCAGCAGGTCGGTGGGGCGCGCGATCCTGCGGTGGGAGGTCGCGTACGCGACCTCGTACCGGATCGACGTGTCGACCGACGGGACGACGTGGCGTTCGGTGTGGTCGACGACGGCCGGCAACGGCGGCACGGACGTGGCGTCGTTCACCCCGACGACGGCGCGGTACGTGCGGATGGCCGGCGTCAAGCGGGCCACGAGCTACGGATACTCCGTGTACGAGCTGGAGGTCTACGCGCGCTAGCGGGTCGGTGGTGCGGCGGCCCCGCCCGGGCGGGCCGCCGGGCGGCCCGGGCTGCCCGGGCCGGCTGGCCCGCGGGGTCGCCGGG
>NZ_JBAKHX010000139.1:0-11647 GCF_036906915.1 Micromonospora sp. CPCC 206061 | reverse complement strand
AGACGGCCTACCGAACATCGACGCCATCGACGTCCGATAGACCAACCACCCGACCTTCAAGTCTCTCATCAGCACAACATTCATGAGATGGGTCAACGTCATGCCACCCACCCGTATCAACAATCCCTCACCAGCTCGCTCCCGTTCCCGCCGCCGCGTTCTGGTTAGCGTTCTGAGCGCACTGGCCGTGTTGCCGGTCGTCATCGTCGTTGCCAGCGCCACACCGGCCAGCGCGGACACCAGCCAGTTCCGGGGCGTGAACTGGGCCGTGCCGGGCGACAACTTCAAAAAGGTCCCCCTCGTCCTCGACGGGCTGAACCAATCGGACAGCTACGCGACCGTCCGGGCCAAGGCGGACGCCGTCTACAACGGGTTCGCGAGCCAACTCGGCGTCAACACCGTCCGGTTGCCGGTCAACACCCACACCGTCAGTTCGTCGTGGTGGAACGCCTACCGGGGCACCATCGACGCCGCGACCGCCAAAGGTTTCAAAGTCATCCTCGCCTACTGGGAGGACGGAGCGGCGTCCGGCGGCCGGATCACCAACACGGCCGCCTTCAACTCGATGTGGAACACCGTGACCACCCAGTACGGCTCCAACAGCCTGGTCTACTTCGAGCCGATGAACGAACCGCACGGCTACAGCGCGTCGGAGTGGACGAATCTCGCCGCCTCGTGGATCAACGCTCGCCCGTCGATCCCGAAGGACCGGATCCTCGTCGGCGGCACCGGCTACAGCCAGGACATCAGGCCGGTCTGCGCCGACAGCCGCCTCAACGGCACGCTGCTGTCCTACCACCACTACGCATTCTTCTATGGCACGAAGGACTACGCCGGCTGGGTTCAGAGCTTCCGGGAGCGGCTGGGCAACTGCGCCTCGCGTGCGATCCTGACCGAGTTCGGTGCGCCGATGGACACCGGCCTGAACTACAACAACGCGAACAGCACCGACAACTTCGTCCGGTACCTCCGCGCGGACACCGACTCCCTGCGGGACCTCCGCATGGGCTCGGTCTACTGGCCCGCACTAGGTGGCAAGATCACCGCCGGGCAGAATTACGACTGGTACTCCATGTTCGCGCTCAGCGGCAGCGGCACCAACCTGAGCGTGAGGATCCGCAACTCCACCGGCGCCGACCGCCTCAAGCACGGCTGGGGCTCCGACCGGCCGACGACACCTCCGACTACCCCGCCAACGGGGACCGTGCGGTACGAGGCGGAGAGTTCCCCGGCTGTGTGTACGGGCACCATCGACTCGAACTGGTCGGGTTACTCGGGTACCGGATTCTGTAACGGCAACAACACGACCGGAGCGTACGCCCAGTTCACGATCGACGCGGCGAACGCGGGTACGGCCACGTTGGGGATCCGATTCGCCAACGGCACGACCACAGCGCGGCCGGCGAACCTGGTGGTGAACGGGTCAACAGCGCAGAGCGTGTCGTTCGAGAGCACAGGGAACTGGACCGGCTGGACCACGAAGACGGTCGTGGTGCCAGTGAATGCCGGGAGCAACACGATCCAGCTAAATCCGACCACAGCCAACGGTCTACCGAACCTCGACCACCTGGACTTGATGTAAGCGTTTGAGCTGCTTCTTCTCCTGCGGAGTCCGGCGTACCGGTCGATGCTCGCCCACGATCGTCCCCACCGTTCCGTTCGGGGACTGTGGCGCCGAACGCTCGGCGAACGAGCACGACCGGCACGTCGGTTTCTCGACCCCGAGGCCATCGCGGTGGGTGGCCAGTATGCCGGCCTGTCTCATCCGTGGTGGGCCGGTAGTCTCATTGATCTTGAGGTGATCCGTTGAGAGAAATGCTGGATCGGACCTGCGGGTAGGCGCCTGCGGACGAGGCCTGCGATAGGGTGAGTTGATCTTCGTCCGCATGGGGGCTGCAGCAGTGACGACCGAAGTGACGCCCGAACTGGCCGAGGCGATCCAGCGCGGCTACGACCAGCGCGACCGGGCGAACATGGCACCGACGATCGCCTACTTCCAAGCGCTGCTCGCCGAGCACCCTGACCATCCCGTCCTGGTGTACGAGGTGGGTGGCGCCTACGACACGGCGGGCCAGGAGGAAGCCGCCCGCGGGTACTACGAGCGGGCGCTCGCCCTCGGCCTCGACGGCGACGTTCTGCGCCGGTGCCTGTGCCAGTACGCCAGTACCCTGCGGTGGCTGGACGAGCTGGACGAGTCGCTGGCGGTGCTCGAGCGGGCCCACAGGGAGTTCCCCGACTCCGACTCCGTACGCGTCTTCCGCGCCCTGACCCTCAACGAGGCCCAGCGACCAGACGAGGCGGTGGCCGAGTTGCTGACCGTCGTCACCCGGCACGCGGAGGTCACCGACCTCGGGCGGTGGGCGGTCGGGCTGCGCGGCCTCGCCCAATGGCTCGCCGACGGCCGCCCCGAATAGGAAGCATCCACCCCCCACGAGGCCAGCGCCTGTGTCGACTGGGCTTAGAGGATGCCGCGCTGGTGCGCTGCGGAGACAGCGGACGCGCGGTCGGGTACCTCCAGTTTGGCGTAGATGTGCTGGAGGTGGGTTTTGACGGTGGCCTCGCTGATGAACAGCGCCGCCGCCGTCTCGCGGTTCGTCCGGCCCTGGGCGATCAAGGTCAGGACCTCGCGTTCCCGTGTGCTGAGCCTGGTCTCGTTCAGCGGACGGTGGGGACGCACGCGGGATAGCAGCAGGGCGGCGACGGACGGCGACAGCACGGCCTGTCCGCGGGCGGCGGCGCGGACGGCGCGGAACAGTTCTTCGCGTGGCGCGTCTTTGAGCAGGTAGCCGATCGCGCCCGCCTCGACGGCGGGTAGCACGTCGGAGTCGGTGTCGTGCGTGGTGAGCACTAGGACGCGGGCGGTCGGCACGCGTTCCAGCAGCAGGCGGATCAGCGTGCCACCGCTCGGGTCCGGCATCCGCAGGTCGGTCAGCACGACGTCTGGGCGCAGAGCGTCCACCACCGTCAACGCCTCCGCGCCGCTTGCCGCCTCTCCGACGATCTGGAGGTCCGGCTGGGTGCCGAGCATCCCGCGCAGCCCGTCGCGCACCACTGGGTGGTCGTCCACGATCACCAGCCGCAGCGGCGTCACCGCGCCACCTCGATTACCGGCACGGTTACGCTGACTGCTGTCCCGGCGTCCGGTGACGACTCGATGTCCACCGATCCGGACAGGGCGTTGACGCGCTGGCGCAGCGCGGTGAGGCCGAACCCGCCGGTCGGCGTCCCGTCGAAGCCCGTACCGTCGTCGCGGACGTCCAGCACGATCACATCCTCCATATAGGACAGGGTGACGTCTACGCGCCCGGCTCCCGCGTGCCTGCCGACGTTCGACAAGGCCTCCTGGGTGGCACGCAGCAGGGTCACCTCGACCTCCGCGTGCACCGGCAGCGGCGTGCCAGTCACGGTGAACCTGGCGGGCACGTTGTACTGCTCGCTCCACGCGGTCAGGGCCTGCCGCACGGCGTCACAGAGCCGGGCGTCCTGCAAGGGGCCGGGGCGCAGGGCGTCGATCGACCTGCGTACCTCGTCGAGGCTGGTGCGCGCCAGGGTGCGGGCGGTGTCGACCCGGCCGCGGTCCTGAGCCGATGGCAGCTCGCCGATCGCCTCCAGTTGCGTGACAATACCGGTCAGTCCCTGCGCTACGGTGTCGTGTATCTCGCGGGCCAGCCGGGCCCGTTCCTCGGCGATGCCGGTTTCCCTGGCTCGCGTCACCAACAGCTCGTGCAGCCGGGCGTTCTCCGCCGCCATGGCGACCAGTTCGCTGTTGGCCTCCCGCCGCCGGATCGCCTCCCGCTCCATCGTCCGGATCATCGCGCCGATCAGTGCGGCGAGCGGTGTCACGACCCCGAAGCTGATCAGCACGGACCCGGTGTCTACACCGGACGCGATCAGCGTCGGGATGTTCGCCGCCACCGCGCCCGCGTACGCGGGCCACCCCGGCAGTACGACGAATGCCAGCATGTAGCAGGCGGGGATGAACAGCTGGAACGCGTCGCTGCGCAGCAGCAGGACGGTGGTGAACGCGAGTAGGCCCGTGTAGTAGCCGGCCATCGTCCATGACGGATGCTCCCACCAGCGTGGATGCGCCAGGACGAACCACCAGTGCCAAGCCGCGAGCCCGCCAGCGACGGCCAACGTGGCCAGGTTGGGCCCCCACCCGGCCTCGTCGACGACCACCGACACCGCGCACGCGAGCAGCAGCAGCCCGTACGGGGCCAGCGCCCACCACTGATTCCACCGCTGTTCCCGGTGCCGGCCCAGCCGTTCCTCCACCGACGTCACCCTGCTATCTTCCCCGTCCGGTATGTCAACCTGCGCAGCATCACCTCGGCGGGCCCGCGCCACCCCGCACGTCGCAACAGATCCGCGAGCAGCACCGACACCAGCCACGTGCCGAGGGCGACGATCGCGACCCCGGCCGTGCCGAGCGTCGCGCCCAGCCCCAGCGTGTATGGCATCAGCAGGGCCACGAACACCACCGACTGGAACAGGTAGCAGCTGAGCGACCGCTGCCCGCACGCGACGAGCGCTTGGACCACCCTTCCAGGCCGATCGCCGATGCGGATCGCCACCAGTGTGATCACCGCCGCGTACCCCAGGCCACCCGCGATGCCCGTCACCGCGTGCAGCGCCGACGCCGCCCAGAGCACGAGCGGCGACGTCGGCTCCCAAAACCGGCCGACCGCGAGAGCTACCGGCAACCCGCCCACCACTGCCGCCGTCAGACCGATGGCCGCCGTGTGGACCAACAGTGGGCGATGCGCGGACGGGTTGGTGAGAATCGCGCGTCGCGCGGCCCACGTGCCAACCAGGACGGCGCTGCCCACCCCGAGGATGCCGATCGGGGTCATCAGCCATTCCAACGGGTGCAGCAACAGCGCCTTGATCGGGTCGGCCGTCTCGAATGACCAGAAGAACGAGCGCCCGCCGTCCGACGGCATCATGTACGCCGCCCCCTGAAGGACCGCCACGACCACCAGCCACGTAGCGGCGGCGACGAGCAGCTTCCGCTCCGACACCCGGGTCAACGCCACCAGGATGAAACCGACCACGCCGTACTGGCCGAGGATGTCGCCGGGAAACAACAGGACGGCGTGCACGAACCCGAACACGATCAGCCACCGGCTTCGCCGTCGCAGCAGCATCCTGACCTGCGGTTCGGACACACCGGCGGCCATATGCCGTCGGAAGACCTGCACGACGCCGTAGGCGAACAGGCCGGCGAACATCGGGTAAGCCCGGCCGTCGACGAGTGCCACGTCGAGCACGCTGACGATCCGATCCAGTAGGTGCTCCTCGACGATGTGCTGCCTGGTGCCGTACGGGCGGCCGTAGAGGTAGATCACCGAGTTCGCCAACGCGATCAGGGCCAGCATCAGGCCTCGAGCGAGATCTGGCGCGAGTGCCCGTTCCCGCGCGCCGACTGGCCCGACCGCGACGCTTGCTTCCTTAAGCGACATGGGATTCAGCGTGCGGCCACGCGGCTCACCGCGAATCGACCAATCCACCGGCCCCAGCCATCCGCCGCTGCCGCGCGGCTATCCACCGATCGATGGATGGCGGTACCCGCGTTAAAGATCGAGCTGGGACCGCACGCCGATGCCGCGCCGGTACGCCTGCGGGTTGTGCCCGGTCCAGCGTCGCACGGCACGGTGGAAGGAGCTGTATTCGGCGAACCCGAGCAGGGTGGCGATCTCGTGCAGGGTGTACCGGGGGTCGCGGAGGTGCTCCAGCGCCAGCCGGTGCCGCGTGGTTTCGAGCAACTGCTCGAACGAGGTGCCTTCGGCCCGCAGCCGGCGGTAGAGGGTCTGCCGGCTGATCCCGAGTTCCCGACTGGTGGCCTGGGCGGTGGGTGGACCGAGCGGCAGCCGGGTGACGATGTACTCGCGTACCCGTTGGCTGCCGGTGCCGGCGGCCGCGACACGCTCGGCGAGCGTCACGGCGTGCTCGCG
This sequence comes from Micromonospora sp. CPCC 206061, assembly GCF_036906915.1. Taxonomy (NCBI): domain Bacteria; kingdom Bacillati; phylum Actinomycetota; class Actinomycetes; order Micromonosporales; family Micromonosporaceae; genus Micromonospora; species Micromonospora sp. CPCC 206061. The sequence continues at coordinate 5,693 of NZ_JBAKHX010000139.1, read as the reverse complement.
CAGCACGGCGAACAGGTAGCTCTGCGCCCGGGGCGGCGGCCGGTCGAGGAACTCGGCGGCGAACGTAATCCGGTCTTCTGCCTGACCGAAGCACACCCGATCGCCGAAGACCGCCGCGTAGGCGGCGGCGTGACCCGGCCGCTCGTGCCGGAAGTCGGCGCGCAGATCGATGTCATCGCCGTCGGCCAGAAGCCGGAGGGTCGTGGCGATCTCGCCGAGCGCCAGTTCGGTGCCCTGTGTGGTGCGCGACGCCACCTCGGTGCGGTGGTAGCGGATCTCGGCCCGGTCGGCCGCGGTCCGCAGTGCCAGCCGCACACCCGTACCGAGCACGTTGCCGTGACGGACCGCCAGGCACAGCGCCTCGCGCAGCGACGGGCTATGCGCCGCCAGATGCCCGATCACGCCGACGTCGCCGTCGGCGGCGCACCGGCCCGCCAGCCGCAGCGCCACCGCGGGATCACCGGTCAGGTCCGGCGCCGCACGTTCGAGCCGGGCCAGCGCGGCGAGCGAGACGTGCGCGTCCCGATCGGCGTACTGGTCGACCGCGAACCCCAGCACCTGCTCGATGGCCACCGGATCAGCCCCGACCGCGACCAGCGAACGGGCGGTGTTCGCTACCACCGCGACGCAGATCGACGCACCCACCTCGACCCTCTCCTCCACCCGCCACCTCCCCCTTGGGTCACCGGACGCCAGGTACCTGCAACGTGAGGCGATGGTAGTGCGGTGGCCGCGGCCGTAGCGTCGCGGCTCATGAAGCCACTGGTCACACTGCGGACCGTCCCCCGTACCGTCGTCGTCGGCGCCTGGTGCGTCGCCGGCTTGCTGGTCATGATGGTCGGCGGGTCGTTCACCGAGGCGCTGTTCAGCCGGGTCGGCTACCCGGGTGCCGGTTGGGGTGGTGTCCCGGTCACCTTCGACCTGGCGGGCAAGCGTGCCGCGCTGGACCAGCTCGCGGCGCAGGGCACGCTGGAGGTGTTCGGTTGGGTCCAGGTCGTCGATGTCACCATCATCGTCGGCACACTGCTCTTCTTCACCGCGCTCAGCGTGCTCGCATACCGTGCTCAGCCGCCCGGCGGCTGGTTGGACCGGCTCGGTCGGCGCACGACGGCCGCGTTCATGCTCGCCCCGACCGCCGACGCCGTCGAGAACCTCACCGCGCTGGTCCTGATCGCCGGGCGGCCCCGACCGCTGACCGTGCTCAGCCTCGCCAACTCACTCGCCACCCTGGCCAAGACCGTCCTGTTCATCGGCGGCTGGGTGGCACTCACCGTGCTGCTGCTGGCCGCCGCGTTGCGGGCGACAGCAACGTGGGCCAGGTAAGGACTACGGCCGAGCCCGGCTCGGCAGATGCGCAGTTGTGCCGAGTTCGTGCGTTCCGAGGTTCGCGGAACCGAGGCAGACACCATTTCGTCTCATGGGTGTGATGACGCGATGTCGGCTTGTCTCGGCGTTCGTGTGGACGTCTGTGACGGCCGTGGCCGCAGCATGTGGTGCCCCCCCGAACCGTCGTCGGCAGGAACAGGTGGAACCTCGGCGGCCGAGCCGAGTACATCGACGCAGGCGAGCGCGAGCGGTGATGTCGCTGCTGTCTGGATTCTCGGGCCGGGGCAGAGCCTTCACAGATTGTCCACGACGTTCACTGCCCTCGTCTCGCGTCTGGGCTGCAACAGCGGGGTCACGGGGCAGGTCCTGGCGCCAGAGATCCACATGGGTGAGTCTGAGGTCGTCGTGACTTTCAGCGTCACCCCGAAGCAACCAGATGCTGCCGATTGCCAGGGCAACGATAAGGTTTCCTACGAGGTCGATCTCGGACAGCCGCTGATGAACAGGGCGCTTGTGGATGGCCAGTGTCTACCTGGCGGGGAGGCGATAACCACATCCTTCTGTGTCCCTGACGCCACGCGCTTCAGACCGTAATGCCCAGCGAGCGTTACGCCTGGCATCGCCTCAACGCACGGACATGCCGCGAGCATCTACGCCTTTCGCGTCGAGTTCAGGCGAGTGGAATTGGAGTGTTGGTTCAAGTCGCCGCCTCCCCAGGCGTCGGGGCCTGCTTGTCTTCGGGCCTTTCGACTAGCCACTTGGCCATTTGCCATTCATAGGGCTCGGACGATTCGCCAAACTTCACACCGAGATCTCTTCGGACGGCCGCGTAAAATCTTCCTCGAGCCTGACCGATTGCGCGCACGGCCTCGTTCCACGTCAAATCACTGGACTGACCGACTGCCAAACGCATGATGCGGAAGGTCTTTTGGTGCCACTCGCGCGCGGCGGCGACGACCGAGTCGTCGCCCAACATTAGCACCGCTTCCCACTTGGTTGTCCGCTCTTCCTCGGCCGCGATCAATTCCAATTCGCTCGCTTCCCCGCCAAACCACACGTCGTTTTCATAGACGCCCCGCTGGGCGGCGAGGCGGACAGCGATCGAGATGACTTTCTTGATGGCGTGTGCGTACTCCGAGTAGGCAACAATCCTCCGCTCGTCCCAACGGACCGATTGTTGGCGGCGCCAGCGGCCGCGTTCTTGCGCGGTCGCGGCAACGTAGGTAGCGACGGCGCCGACGAGCACGCCGACGAGAGCGGGCAACTGGAGCAGGAGAGGACGCATACACTATCCGTTCTCAAGTCGACGGCGAACACCCACCAGCGTCGCGCACGAGCGCAACTATCAGCATTCGTATGGAGCGGGCACCTAGGATCTATCGCCGGCTAGCTCCTAACTGTGGCCATTTCCGAGATGGAACAACGAGGACTCCACTTTCGAGCCCCAGGCCGACCAGACACGCTCGGCTGAGGCTGGTACATGAAGATCCGTCACGCCGATGACGTTGTGACCATGTACTGCCACACGATCCGTGCCCCCTCAGCTAACCCGGGTAGGCTCTCCGAAAGGCTTTGAAGATCATCAAACGGGGGTAAGCGTGAGCGGACTGCCGCGCGACGGCACGGACATGTCGCACCGGGTCCGTTTGCTCAGGTACGGCGACGTGTCCACCGCGCTGGCCCTACTCAGTGATCACCAGCTTGGTCAGCTTGTGGACGCGGCCCCGGCCATCGGATCCGGCGTCGGGGGCACCTCGGCGTTGTTGGACATCGCCGGCGCGCCGGTTTTCGTGAAGCGGATCCCGCTGACCGACCTGGAGCGCGACCCGGACAACGCCATGTCCACCGCAAACCTCTTCGGGCTGCCCACGTTCTGCCAATACGGAGTCTTCCTGCTGCCCAACGGCGGCTTCGGCGCCTGGCGGGAACTCGCCGCGAACACCATGACGACGAACTGGGTGCTCGCCAAGCAGTCCGAGGCGTTTCCACTGATGTATCACTGGCGAGTGCTGCCCGGGGCGGCGCCGCTGGCCGAGGAAATCGCGGACATCGAGGGTGTGGTTGCGTACTGGGACGGCTCGACGGCGGTGCGGCGGCGACTTCACGCCCTCGCCCAGGCATCAGCGAGCGTGGTGCTGTTCCTGGAATACATTCCAGAGAACCTGGCCGCCTGGTTGACCAGCCAACTCGCCGCCGGTCCAGACGCCGTCGCCTCCGCCTGCGCCATGGTGCAGCGAAACCTACAGGCCGACACCGCCTTCATGAACGCCAATGGGTTGCTGCACTTCGATGCCCACTTCCGCAACATCCTGACCGACGGCCGCCGTCTCTACCTCGCCGACCTCGGCCTGGCCACCTCACCCCGGTTCGACCGATCCACCGACGAGCGGGACTTCCTCGCCCTCAACGCGAGCCACGACGCCGGCTACGCCATGAGGGAGCTGCTCAACTGGATAGTCGCCAACGTCGTCGGGATAGCCGGCCCCGCCACCGGGGGACCCGTCGAGCGCTACGACTACATCCGCCGCTGCGCCGCGGGAGCCCGACCCGCCGGCGCTCCCGAGCCGGTCGCGGAGCTGATCAGCCGTTACGCGACCGTCGTGGCCGTCATGAACGACTTCTACTGGAACTTCTTCGGCGAAACCCGAGCGACGCCATACCCAGCCCAGGAGATCACGCAGGCAATGGCCCTGATCCCCGGCTTCGCGCCAGCGCAAGCCCGTTCAGTGTGGTCGAGGCGACGTGCGCGCACGAGGCCACGAACAGCGGGGTGAACTCGGGCGTGCGGAAAACTCGCGGTACGTACGCATGGCCGGCTAGCCGGCGGGTCGGTAGCGTACGCGGGCGGCCGAGGTGGGGTCAGCGTCGTCGAGTCGGTGGAGGCGGACCGGCCGGCCGCCGGGGTTGTGGTACAGCCGGATGCCTTCGCCGAGCAGGATCGGCGCGATGTGTATGTCGATCTCGTCGATCAGTCCCCGTTCGAGCAGATGTGCGCCGATAGAGGGTGAGAACACGCCGAGGTCCTTGCAGGTGAGCGACATGCTCACCGACCAGGTTACGAATAACCGCGGCGTTGGAACGCGAACCGGCCGAGCCAATAACGTTTGCCACAGAGCGGAACACGCCCGAGTGCGATCCGGTCACGTCGCGGCATTGCCGTGGTCGGTCCGCTCGAAATCAATGATTGGCACCGATTTAGCCGGGACACGGTCGATGTCCCAGACCAACACGCACGTTCCGTCGTGCGCCAACGTGGCGGTCGGTTGCGACGCCGAGGTCATCAGCCTGCGACCGTCGTAGGAGATGCCCTCGAAGAAGGCGGGCGGCCGACTGAGCACCAATCGCCCGCGTAGCGCGTCGACGCCGCGTCGGCGGTGTCCGGCCAGAAAGAAAACGTAGTCGCGCGGACGGGTGAAGGTGCTGCGCCAGGTGCACGACCAGGCGAGCCGAAAGCTCTCGCCGGACAGAACTGGGCGCCGGAACCGGATTTCGATGATCTTTAGGTAGGGTTCGTCGACAAGGGCCGACCAGGCCAGCGCCGACCCATCGGTCGGATCGTGAACGCTGATGTTCAGGTCGTGCAGGTCGATCGGCGAGTCGCCGGCCACCGCCTCGCGGAAGCAGTACGAGGGTTGCCCGGCGACGTTGGTTCCCTCGTACTCCAGCTCGAACAATCCGTCCTGCCCCTGGATACGGAAGGTTTGCGTGACCCGTGTGAAGTGATGCACCTCGTCCAGCAGCAGGGGGTGCGGGGTCAGGACCCTGCTCAGCGCTAGCCGGAGGTCGTCAGTGGGTCCGACGCGCACCCGCACGGCCCGCCTGGCCAGGCCGCGCCGCCGCAGCCTACGGGCGACCACCGCCGCAGCGCACCCGACCACGAAAAGCGACACGGCAACGAACCCCGAGACGCCCCGGGCATAAGCGAGACCCACCAGGGATAGGACCAGGGCACCGATCAGGCTGTCGACGACCGCGTTGGAACGCTCCCGCAACCATGCCCCCACGGCTAGGCGCCCGGTTCGAGAGCGGGGACTGGGCGCTCGACCCAGTGGAAGCGGTAGCCGACTCGGAACTCTGCCCGCTCGAAGAAACCCAGGGCAGGGTTGGCTTCCCGGACCAGCGCGCTAAGGTGCCCTACCCCGAGGGCCGCCAGCCGTTGTAGGCAGTCGTCCAACAGGGCCTTGGCCACCCCGTGACGCTGGTGCTCCGGACGCACCGCGATGTTCTCCAGCAGCGCGGAGCCGATAAAGGGGCGGCAGATGAGGAAGCCGAGCATCCCCTCACCGTCGTCCGCGACCGTTAAGCCCGGGTTCCGCAGTTCGTAGTCACACGTGTGCTGGAGTTTAGGGGTTGAGCTGGGCAAACGC
>NZ_JBAKHX010000138.1:0-11810 GCF_036906915.1 Micromonospora sp. CPCC 206061 | reverse complement strand
CGGCGTGATCCGGCTGTCCAAGGCGTCATACCGCAAGATGGTCCAAAACCTGGGCTGGGCGGCCGGCTACAACATCGTGGCCATCCCGCTCGCGGCGGGCGTACTGGCCTGGGCCGGCCTGACCCTCAGCCCCGCCATCGGCGCCGTGTTGATGTCCGCCTCCACGATCGTGGTCGCCCTCAACGCACAACTACTGCGCCGCGTAAACCTGGCACCGCGGCAGTAGGCGGGTCAAGGCGACCGCCGCGTCTGAAGACGTGGCGGTCGCCTTGTGGGTTGCCGCTTCAGCCCATGGTGGCGAGCAGTTCGCGACATGCCTGCTCGCAGCGCCGGCACGCCTCCGCGCACACCCGGCAGTGCTCGTGCATGCCCGCATGCCGCTCACACTCGTCGCCGCACGACCGACAAGCCATCGCGCACGCCTCCAGCACCGCCCGGGTCAAGTTCGCGTCGTACCCGGTGTGCCGCGACAGCACCCGCCCAGTCGTGTCGCAGATGTCCGCGCAGTCCAGATTTCCTCGCACGCACTTGACCAAATCGGCCACGTGCTCCTCGCTCAGGCACGCGTCGGCGCACGCGGTACACGCCTGCGAGCACGTGAAGCACTCCTCGATACAGCGGGCCAGGGCCTGCTTGTCGACCCCACCGAGGTCGACCGGATAGGTGTCCAGCATCGCGGCTGCGTTCCCCATGTCACACATCCCTTCGTCTCTGGTGCCTGTCGTCAGCCGGATACCCCCGTAACGACAGCGTTAACGCAGCAGGACGCGGTCGACTAAGAAGGTTAGGAGATCCCTGGGAAACGTTGAACCCATGACGTCGGGTTGCCGTATCCGATGACTGTGAGGGCTTGGCGGCACAAGCGGGACGGCAGCCACGCGGCAAACGCGCCGATGCGCCAGTGGCCGTCACGGCTGTTGTTGCTCGCGCTCGTCTCCCTGGCCGTCGCCGCGTTGCATACCGTCGGCCACCAGGCCGCCGGCACGGTGGCCCGTTCCGACGGCCATGCCGTTTCGGTACTGGCGACACCCGCAGCTCCTGGCGGGCCCTGCACGGACCTGTGTACTACCCCGGACGGCTGTCTGTTCGTACTGACCACCGCAGGAGTGCTGATCCTGCTCGCCGCCCGCGTATTCGCCGCTGGAAAGCGCGCAGCACTGCCCGCGTTGGCCCACAACCGATACCGGTGGTTCTCGCACCGAGCACCACCATGGACGCCCATCAGCCTTCAGCTCGCTACCACGTCGGTGTTGCGAACGTAGGAGCGCTCGCCGGCCGCGACATTGTCACGTGCCACCAGAGGTTCCCCAAGCCGCCTCATACCGACAGGAGATCACCGAGATGAACCGCTTCGGGCATACCCGAATCCGCAGCCTGGCGTTGCTGGCAAGCGCCGCCGGCGCGGTGATAGCGCTGGTCGCTGGCTGCGGTGGTGACAGCGCCTCACCAAGTGATGGCGCGACCCCGCTCGCCGAAACTCCCGCGAGCGCCACGGCGTTCAACGACGCGGACGTCATGTTCGCCCAGCAGATGATTCCTCACCACCAGCAGGTGGTGGACCTGGCGAAGCTCGCCCAGACCAAGGCCAGCAGCGCCGGCCTGAAAAGGCTCGCCGCCGACATGAAGGCCGCGGACACCACCGTGGTCTCCACCATCACCACAATGCTTACCGGGTGGGGAAAGCCAACCGCCATGGAAGGCGAGATGGCACACGGGTCGATGCCAGGCATGACGTCCGAGAAGGACGTGGACATGCTCAAGTCGATGAGCGGCACCGAGTTCGACCGCATGTTCATCCAGGTGATGATCGCCCATCACAACGGTTCCATGCAGATGACTATGGAACAGCAGTCGAACGGCGCCAGCCCGGAGGCCAAGGCGTTGGCCGGGCAAATGCACCAGACCCAGACCGAGCAGGTGGCCAGGCTGCAAGAGATCCTCGACAGCCTGCCGTAGGCGTGACACGACGAAGCGGCGCTCCGGACCGCACGGGGGAACGGTCAGGAGCGCCGCAATCGCGTGGCGACCTACTGCATCGCCAAGCGATACTGTCCCCTCCTATGCAGGATAGTAGATCGCCGGGTGTTCGGACAGGGGAGTCGGCCGAACCGACGCCCTCTGCTCAGCGCCGGTAACCAAACAGGGTCATCATGCCGGCCTCGGCGTGGTAGACGTTGTGGCAGTGCGCCATCCACAGGCCCGGGTTGTCGGCGTCGAACTCGGTGGACAGGGTCTGGCCGGGCAGGACGATCGCGGTGTCCTTGCGTACGCCCGTCTTGCCGACAGCGAAGGTGTGCCCGTGCAGGTGGATCGGGTGCCACATGGTGGTCGTGTTGACGTAGTCGACGCGTACCCGCTCACCCGTGCGGACCGGCTCGATCCGCTTCGGATCGTAGGGTTGGCCGTTGAAGGCCCAGTCGTAGCGTTCCATACCGCCGGTCAGTTCCAGCCTGATGGTCCGGTCAGCCTCCTTGGCGGATAGGCGTACCGGCTCGGCGGGTGTGAGGTTGCGGTAGGCCACGATCCGCCCGTTGAGCTCCTTGGGACGAACCGCTGCGGTCGGCGTGGCCCCCGATCCGGTTCGGACCACTGCGAAGGCCGCGGCGTCCTTGCCTTCAGCGGCCGCCACCAGTGGGAAGACGCCGCCAGCGAGTGTGACCACGACGTCGTATCGCTCCCCCATCCCGATCAGCAGTGCGTCGGTGTCGACCGGCTCGACCGGGAAGCCGTCTGTGTGCGTGACGGTCATCCGATGTTCGCCCAGCGCCACGCGGAAGGCGGTATCGCCAGCCGCGTTGATCAGACGGATCCGCACTCTGGTGCCGGGCTTTCCTTGATAGGTCGCCGGTGCGGTAGCCAGCCGGCCGTTGAGCAGGAAGTGCGGATACGTGACATCGCCGGCGTCGCCGCCGAGCAGGTAGCTGCTCATGCCCATGGCATGGCCGCCCATGTCCCCGGACATGTTCATGCCCTTGCGCACCTGTGCCAACACGGTGTCCGGGTCGCGGCCGTCGACACCGTCAAGCCAGTCGTCCAGGACGACCACCCATTCGTCGTCGTACCGCAGCGGCTCGGCGGGGTCCTCGACGACCAGCGGGGCGTACAGCCCACGATCGAGCTGAGGGCCATGATGCGGGTGGAACCAGTAGGTGCCGGGATGCGGCGCGGTGAACTCGTACACGTATTCGGTCCCGGCGGTGATCGGCTGCTGGGTGACGCCGGGCACGCCATCGGCGTTGTTGCGCAGCGCTAGACCGTGCCAGTGCACGCTGGTCTCCTGCGGCAGCCGGTTGACCAGGGTGGCGCGAACGACCTCGCCGGCCTTGACGCGTACTTCCCGGCCCGGTGCGGTGCCGTCGTAGGTCCACGTCTGTACGGTCAGGCCGCCCAGATCGACCGGACCAGGGGTGGCGGTGAGCCGGACCTCGCGTACCGTGCCGGACTTGCGGCGCGCTTCCGCCTCGCGTACCTCGTCACCGTCGGGTGGCACGAAGGCCGCAGCGGTTGTCTTGTCGTCGGATCCGCAGGCGGCGAGGGAGCCAGCAGCCGCAGCGGCCAGGCCCGCGCGCAGCAGCGCGCGGCGGTTGATGGTCTGCACGTGTGATGGCCTCACATCTCGCGTTGAGAAGGCGGCGGGCCGGGTGGCAGCACGGCCACCCGGCCCGGAAGTGACCGCCTACAGCCGGTCCAGGATGGACTGCAGCTTCTCGACCTCGGCTGTCTGGGTCTTCTCGATCGCGGCCGCGAGGGCCTTGGCGTCGGTGTTGGAACCCTTCTGCTGCTCGTCACGGGCCATCTGGATCGCGCCGTTGTGGTGGGCGACCATCATCTGGACGAACATGCGATCGAACTCGGTTCCCGACGCTGCCTCCAGCTTCTTCATGTCCTCCTCGGACATCTCGCCCGGCATCTCGTTCATGCCGGGCATGTTGTGCCCGCCGTCAGGGGCGGCGGTCGATTGGCCCCACGCGGTCAGCCACCCGGTCATGGTCGTGATCTCGGGCTCCTGCGCGGCCTTGATCTGTGTTGCCAGCTGCTTGAGCTCGGCGTCCTTGGCGCGGGTATCGGCCAAGGTGGCCATCTCGACGGCCTGCTGATGGTGGACGATCATCATCTGGGCGAACTGCACGTCGGCGTCGTTGAACGCCGCCGCGGTGGACGCCGACGGTGACGTCTGGCTTGAACCGCCGTGGTTCATGCCGCCCATGTCGTCGCCGTCGCCGCAGCCAGCGGCCAGGGCAATGGTCGCCAGTGCGGCGGCGCCGGTCAGCAGCGCGCGACGCATCGAGGTGATGCGGGTCATCTTGGTGATGCCTTTCTTCGGTGAAATCTGCGATACCGGAGACACGTGTCATCGGCCGGTCGACCATGAGCGGTGACCAGCCGGAGTCCTATATCCGCAGTACCGAGAGGTCCGCCAGGCGAAGTCCGAACGACCTCTGGCCGGGTGGTCCACGGCCCGCCGGGAACCGGACCTGGTGCCGGTAGCGGCCGGGCCGCCCCGTACGCCGGGCAGACAACAGCAGGATGGCGACCAGCGCCGCGAGCCCGAACGCGGCCACGATCGCCAGGCACATGGTGGACGGGTCCAGGCTCCGTCCTACGCCTACCAGGGTCGCGATGCCGTCCGCGCCGGTGGCAGCGGCGGAAGCCATTGCCGAGTGCGTCGACGACGAGCCGTGCGTCGTGACAGCGGCGGACGCAACACCGTGACCACCGTGACCACCGGCACTGACGTGGCCGAGCGTGTGCATCCCGACGACGCCCACCGCGACGGACAGGAGCAGCAGAAGCCGCAGGACGGCCCGTTGCTCCGCCATGCGACGCACCCCGCCTTCCTGGACACACTGCCCCAACTCCTATTCAGCTTAGTACATCGCGCGTCAGGGCGCGTGCGCGTTGGGTACTGGCGGGGGTATAAGCCCGGAGGCCATGCGGCCATCGGAGCTGACCGGATTTCGCCAGGATCGTGGCAGGCAGCCGGCGACGGTATTGGTCAGCGTGCTAGACCGTGGATCAGGCCCGCCGTCAGAAACGCTATGAGACGTTCGCGATCCTCTTCCCGGGCAGCCGCTTCGTCAGCGCGTGTCTGTCCGGAGACGAGCCGCCACCGGACAGGGGTGAAGGTGGCAGCTTGCTGAAGCGCCAACATCCCCAGCATGGTCGTGTAACCGAACAGGATCGTATCGGTGTCGTGTGCGGGCAGGGCGAGGCGCAGCGCGTCGAGATAGCGGCCCTCGACCGGGTCGACCTGATCGGCGAACAGTTGCCGGATCCGCGGGCTGGGATCAAACAACACCCGGCCGATGAACCTCGCTACGGCCGGTCCCCGGTCCCCGTGATGGTCAACGAGATCTAAGCCCGGCTCGACGAAAGCCCGCACCAGCTGCTCAATCGTCGGGTGGCCGCCGGATGTGTTCAGGCTTGCCAACCGCCGCTCGCGTTCGGCGTTGACGGGCGTCATCGCCCTGGCCACCACCGCCTGTAGCAGGCCTTCCTTGGACCGGAAGTGGTAGTTCACGGCGGCGATGTTCGCCTCGGCGGCGTCGGCCAACGCCCGCAGCGACGTGCCCTCGTACCCGCGTTCGGCGAATAGGCGCTCGGCTGTGTCCAGCAGGCGCTCGCGGGTGGCGGCGGCCGACCTGCCGCTGCTTGCGCCGTTTCCGTTCATCGATTGGAACCTCCCGCTAGGCCGAGCCCCGTCCTGCAGAGCTACATCACTGTAGTACAGTCGATTTAAACAAACGTTTGAACTACAGGATGGGGTCTGCTCATGGGACGCACGGCGATCGTGGTCGGCGCGGGCATAGGTGGTCTGAGCACCGCCCGAGCCCTGGAACGGACCGGATGGGACGTCGCCGTCTACGACCAGGCACCGGCGTTCGGCCCGGTAGGGGCAGGCATCGGTATCGCGCCCAACGCGGTCAAAGCCCTGGAATGGCTGGGCCTGGCCACGCACCTACGCGCCCAAGGCGTCCGCCAGGAGGGCATGCAGATCAGGCTCGCGTCCGGGCGGCGCGTTGCCCACCTTCCGGCGACCGACATCGAGGCCCGCTTCGACGACCCGTTCATCGCCCTGCACCGCGCCGAACTGCACCAGATCCTGCTGGACTCACTCGAGAACGTCGCCCAGTACACCGGCCACCGCGTTACCGGCGCGACGATCGACACGGGCCGGCCATCGGTCAGCTTCGAGACCACCACGGGCCCCCTGACCGTTTCCGCCGATCTGGTGGTGGCCGCCGACGGCGTCCACAGCCAGCTGCGCGGCTCCGTGTTCCCGGCGTACCCCGGTCCGACCTATGCCGGCTACACGGTCTGGCGAGGCATCGTCCCCGCCCACCAAGCCGCCCACCTCGGTATCGACCCGATCCTGACCGAGACGTGGGGACGGGCCGCGCGATTCGGCATCGCCGTGATCAATGACGGTCAGGTGTACTGGTTCGCCTGCGAGAACATGCCCGAAGGCGCCACACCCCGGCACAGCCTCAACGACGTAGCGGCACGCTTCCGCGATTGGCACGCCCCGATCCCCCAACTGCTTGCCGCCACACCACCCGAAAGCCTCCTCCGGCACGACGTGTACTACCTCAAGGCGTCGCTGCCTGCCTTCGTCCGCGACCGGGTCGTCCTCGTCGGCGACGCGGCACACGCCGTCACGCCCGACATCGGCCAAGGCGCCTGCCTGGCCATCGAAGACGCCGTCGTACTGGCCGACGCTCTCCATCGCACCGGGATAGACGAGGCGTTGGCCACGTACGACGTGGCCCGCCGCCCCCGCACCCAACAGCTGGCACGGACCTCCGGCACGCTCGGCCGGATACTGCAAACCGGCAACCCCGCCGCGACACTGCTCCGCGACACCATCGCCCGTGCCCTGCCCACACCGCTATTGGCTCGCTTCGCGAGCGGAGCATTCGCGTGGACACCACCCGAGCCCATAGCGGGCGAGCCGACACACCCCCACGGGTAACGACCTTCGCCCCTGGCACCCGGGACGTTGTGCCATACCTGCCCGGCCACGCGCGAACGACCGTAGGGGTGTACGAGTGGTATTCGTAAAGGAGTAGGCCCTGATGTGGGGCACCGGCATGGGCGGCTGGGGCATGGCGCTGCTTCGTGTGCTTGGCGGACACCGCCGAGGCAAAGGGCAGCGAGCGCTAGTGTGACTGATCGGTCTAGAGCGGCAGGCCGGCGCGCAAAGCCGGAACCGCAGGAATGGCTACGACGAGTGCCAGCGGCAGCAGCGGCAATGTCAGCAACATCGCCGTCGCGATTGCCGTGACGCGGCGCGGCAGCGGCGCGGGAGGGCGCATCAGCCGGTGCACCCGCTCAAGCGCGTCGCCGCCGGCCGCCGCGAGCATGCCGGGCGGGGACGCTGGGGTGGCGAGCGCGACCAGTGCCCGCGCCAGCACCAGGCGGGAGTGGTGCCGGCACGCTTGCTCGTCGGCGCACAGCTCGACCAGCCGGTGAATCTGCCGCTCGGCGTGGCGGAAGACGGCCGCTGGGAACGCCCGACACAGCAGCACCGCCACCATCAGCGACAGGTGGTGTCGACCGCGGGCGTGGGCTCGCTCGTGTGCCAGCACAGCCGCCAGTTCCTCGCGGTCGAGCCGCGAGATGGCGCCGGTCGTCACAACGACCTCCCGAGACCGTCCAGGGATCAGATAGACCGCCGAATCCGGGTGGTCAACGACGGTGGCGCCGATGTCCGCCCGGTGGTGTCCGATCAGCCGCACCAAGGCGGTGTGGCGACGCCGGCGGGCCGCGGCACGGGCAAGCTGGACGCCGGCTACGGCGATCCGTATGGTCACCGCCAGCAGCACCGCCGCGCCGGTCCAGGCCATCACCTGCGCGGCCCGGCCGTGGGCGCCGACGAGAGCGTCCAGGCACAGCCGCCACACCATGCAGATCGCGTCGTCCGCCTGATGCCACGGCATGATCATGATTTGTGCGGCCGCGATTACGCACACCACGAGCGTCGCGGCCGCCGTGTGCCAGGCCAGGACCCCGAGCCGGGGAGCTCGGTTGGTCCACCCGGCGCGCAGCAGCCACGCTGGGGCGGCCACCGCGAGGGCAACCGCCGAGCCGAGTAGCAGCAGTACGGTCATTTGCCGCTGATCTTCCGCTCGTAGGTGGACAGCGCCTGTCGCAGCGCGACCGCCTCCTCCAGGGACATACGACCCACGAAGTTCAACAATGCCTGCTCCCGATCGCCGCTGGCATCGAGGGCTTCACGCATCAACTGGGCGCCGTACTGCTCGCGGTTGGCGACCGGCTCGTAGCGGTGCGCGCGTCCGGCCGGCTCACGGCGCAGCCACCCCTTCTTGTACAGGTTGTCCATCACGGTCAGCACCGTGGTGTACGCCAGCTCGCGACGCTCACACAGCACGGTGTGGACCTGCCGCACGGTGGCCGGCTCGCCCTTGTCCCACAGCCATTCCATGACGGCCGACTCGAGCTCACCGAACCCGCGCACCGCGCCCTCCTTGAACCACCCGCTTGTCCCCGGCATCGATCGTAGTGGCCGAGCCTCAGGGGCCGCCGTTCCCACAGATGTAGCGCGGTTCAGCCTGGTAGGTCCAGCTGAACTTCTCCCGCTTGATCTCCTTGCCGCCCTTGCGGAAGATCCGCCAGGCATCCTGCGTGAAACCGTCGATGCCGTCGGTGGCGATGCATTTCGGGCCCGCCTCCAGACGGATCGTCTTCGGTTTGGTGATGCCGCGACGCGCACTCCACTTCGTGGTCACGCTGTCGAAGACGTCGCCGGCCGAACCTCGGCCAGCGGTACTGCCAGCGGATAGGTACCGAGCCAGCCAGCACGCAATTCCTGGGCCGCCTTGTCCACGTCCAGCCCTCTGCCCGGCTTCGGGTACGTCGCCTTCGGCGTGGTGCCATTGAACGTGATGGCAGGCATCTTCATTTCCTGCGCATCTGGCCCTAAGCCCTTGCTCAGCACCTCCAGCACCCTGGCGGCGTCCACGGTGACCACCGGCTCAACCGTGTGAGAGCCAAAGAGCAGCCTGAACGGGCTGGATGGCCCGTCGGCGGCCGCTACCACCGTGGCCTCCACATCGACGCTCAGCCCGATCTCAGCCGGCTTAACCTCGCTGATCTGCTGGTTGTCGCCCAGCCGCACGGGTATCGCTGCCGCCAGCCGGTCAGCCTGTGCGGCCAAGCCGGCCCGCAGAGCCTCGGCCGCATCGGTCCTGCTGCGCCCGCCGATGTCGATGCCCAGAACCGTCGTGCCTCGTGGTACCTCGCCGGCGTACGCGTATGCCGCCGTGCCGCCCACTACCGCCAGCAGGGCCGCGGCCACCCCACCCACGAGGAGGGCTCGCCGGCGAGCTAGCAGGTGACGCAGGCCGCCGACCGAGCGCCGTCAACCCGCCGGGCTCGGTAGTGGCCTTCACAGCCGGCGGCTCCGGCGGCGTAGAGGCGTCGGGTGACGTGACCGCCTGCGCCTGGTCAACGGACGATGGCTGTTCGTCGGGCATGGTCACGAAGGTCCTCAGCTGGTCTGCGGCTACTTGAGCGCACGACATACTATCCTGCTTAGGAGTACGTTTGCGGGG
This sequence comes from Micromonospora sp. CPCC 206061, assembly GCF_036906915.1. Taxonomy (NCBI): domain Bacteria; kingdom Bacillati; phylum Actinomycetota; class Actinomycetes; order Micromonosporales; family Micromonosporaceae; genus Micromonospora; species Micromonospora sp. CPCC 206061. Next base: position 2,235 of record NZ_JBAKHX010000138.1, on the reverse strand, counting down.
CCACGCCCGATGGAGGTAGCGCGATGACCCGTCCCACCGGCATCCCTCACCAACAGGAGGCCACCCTCGCTGACGCTCCGACTCCGGGAGGCCGCCGGGGCGCTGGGCTGGGTCGGTTTCATCCGCTAGCGGTCTGGGCCACCCTGGGCGCCGCGGCGGCATGGGTATTGGCGTTCGACCCGACCGACCGGATCGCGGATCCGACCGGTGCATGCATGTGGCACGCGTTGACGGGCATCGACGGGCCGAGTTGCGGTGGGACGCGGATGTTCTTCTACCTGCTACACGGCGACCTGGTGCAGGCCGCCCGGCACCACCTGGTCGCGCTTGTCGGCCTCTTGTACGGCGGCTATGCGCTGACCGCGTGGACCGCCGACCGGATCCTTGGGCGACGGCTGCCGCTGTGGCGGCCCAGCCGCCGCGCATGGATCATCTACGGCGCCGTCTTCCTGCTCTACTCCACCGTGCTACGCAACCTGCCCTGGGCACCGTTCGACTGGTTCTACGTCGACAACCTGACCTGAGCCCAGCGTGGAGGATTCCTTGCCGAAAACCACACCGGCGAAGCGTTCCCGCACCGGGCAGCGAAACAGCCACCCCCGAGGTGCCGTCAAGCGGCGGTGGCTGCTCATCGCTGGACTCGTCGTGGTGGCCCTCGCGGTGTCCATGGTCGTGTGGGCGGTTGGCCGCCCCGCGGACCGTGGCGGCGATGCGGTTGAGACGGCGTCGGCGCGGATCGAGCACGTCCACGGATTGGGAGTGAATCCGGCCGACGGGGCACTCTATGCGGCGACCCACCATGGGGTGTTCCGGATTCCGGACGATGGCGCCGCAGCGCGGGTCGGCGACGGGCAGCAGGACACAATGGGCTTCACGATCGTCGGGGCCAACCACTTCATCGCCTCTGGCCATCCCGCCCCCGATCAAGGTGGGCCGGAGCACCTTGGCCTGATCGAGTCGACCGACGGCGGCCTCGCGTGGCGGTCGCTGTCGCTGGCCGGTGGCGCGGACTTCCACGCGCTGCGGTTCCGCCACGGCCAGGTGTACGGGTACAACTCGGTCAGCGGCCAGTTGCTGGTCAGCCGGGATCGTACGAACTGGCAGACTCGATCCACCATCGCTGTGCGGGACTTCGTGGTCAGTCCGTCCAGCGACCAGATCCTGCTGGCCACGACGCAGGACGGCCTCGTGCGGTCCTCCGACGGTGGGCAAACGTGGGCACCGCTGGCCGGCCCCACGCTGGCGCTGCTGGATTGGGAGCGCGAGGACCGGCTATGGGGCGTGAGCGTGATCGGCGAGGTGCTGCGCTCCGGTGATGGCGGTGCGACGTGGTCGCCGGCCGGACACGTTCCCGGCGCGGCGACGGCGTTGGCCGCCCACGGCGACGAGCTGTACGTGGCCGTGCAGGAGCGAGGCATCTTCCACAGCACGGATGCGGGCACGAGCTGGGTCCAGCGGATCCCCTGACAAGCCGGGGCAGTGCCCGTCTCACCTAGCGATGCGTCGTAGCCGATCCACGACAGTGGCCGACGATCTTCAGGTACCGGGTCTGGATCTACCGCAGCACCGTACCGTTCACACTTTCCGGCTGTGGTCCGCGGTGCCGCGTCGGTGGACGGCGACCAGCGCAGGCGTGGGCCTGCGCTGGAGCTGCCTGGTGCCGCGTCAGCGAGCGGCGGGATCGGTGGCCAGTGGCCGGAAGGTACGTAGGCGCAGGCTGTTGGACACCACGAACACCGAACTGAACGCCATCGCGGCACCGGCGATAATCGGGTTCAGCAGGCCAGCGGCGGCCAGCGGTAGGGCAGCGATGTTGTAGGCGAACGCCCAGAACAGGTTGCCCTTGATGGTGCCGAGCGTCTTTCGGGATAGCCGGATCGCGTCGGCGGCCACCCGCAGGTCGCCACGGACCAGTGTCAGATCAGATGCCTCGATCGCGACGTCCGTACCTGTGCCCATGGCCAATCCCAGATCGGCCTGGGCGAGCGCGGCGGCGTCGTTGACACCATCGCCGACCATCGCGACGACCTTGCCGTCGGCCTGCAGCCGCTTGACGACGTCGACCTTGTCCGCCGGCAGCACCTCGGCGATCACCTCGTCGATGCCGACCTGGGCGGCGACCGCGCGGGCCGCGGCGGTGTTGTCGCCGGTGAGCAGCACCGGCGCTAGCCCCAATACCGGTAACTTAGGGGCAATTCGGTCGTTGGTCGTGGTGTGCCTCGTGCGGGTCAATTG
>NZ_JBAKHX010000137.1:0-11925 GCF_036906915.1 Micromonospora sp. CPCC 206061 | reverse complement strand
GGACCGGCCGGACCGGCGGGACCGGCGCGGGCGGGCGCGGGCGGGCGCGGGCGGGCGGCGGCTGGTGGCCTGACGGGCGCCGACCTGTCGGCGGGGTGGGGTGCGGGGTCAGGGGAGGGGGAACAGGCCTATGCGGGCGTGGTATTCGTGGCCCAGTCGGTCGGTGTCGGAGCCGACCCACAGCCCGTGGCGGGTCGCTAGGAACGCGCGTACGCCCACTCCACGGCTCCGTGTCGGGTTCCAGGCCAGCGCCCGTCCAGTATGCGGATCGATCGCGCCGATGCCTGGACGGGATACGGCTCCTGGCCCGGCCGATTTGTTGCCGTGGGGGTTGTCGAGCCACTGCTGGTGGCCGCCGACGTACACGGCGGTACCTGTGACGGCGACCGCCAAGAGCGTGTTGCCACCGGTGTGGTTGACCCAGGTGGCGCTGTGGCGGCCGGTGCCGGCGATCTGGAAGCGGGCCGCCGTGTCGCACATCCGGGTGCGGCCGGTCAGGTTGCCGGTGCTGACGACGACGAAGTACGAGGCGTCGGGGGCGAAGTCGACGCCGCGCAGGTAGGTGTCGTATCGCGGGTCGCAGTCCTGCTGGTAGGCGTCGGTGTACCAGTTGGCGACGACCGCGCTGGGGCCGCCGGTCTCCAGCAGCACGACCTGTTTGCGCGGGTGGCCGGCGGCGTGGGTGATGGCGCCGATGACGATGAGCCGTCGCCCGTCGGGGGAGAGCGCGAAGTCCTCGACCCGGGCGCGGTTGGCGTCGACGGCGGTCAGCCGCGCGTCGAAGCCGGTGTCGATGGCACCGCTCACCGCGTCCAGCCGGGCGAGCCCCGTGCGGGGCACGCGGTTGACGGCGCTGAAGGTGCCACCGGCGTACAGGCGGGTGCCGGAGAGGGCCAGGCTGCGTACGTCGCCCCAGTTGATGCTGGCCCGGAAGGAGGCCAACCGGCCGCCGGTCGAGACGGAGAGCCGGGTGAGGCCGCGCTGTCCGACGCCGTTGACGGTGCGGAAGGCCCCGCCGGCGTAGACGGTGCCGTCTGGGCCGGCGGCGAGCGCGTACACGGGTCCGTCGAGGGCGGGTGCGAAGCGGCGGAGGGCGCCTGTTTGCGCGTCGAACGCGAAGAGGTTTTGTCGCCGGTACCGGAAGCGGCTGTCGCTGGTGGCGACGGTCGTGAAGTCACCGCCTACGACGATGGTGCCGCCGACTTGGACGATGGCCCGTACCGTGCCGTCGAGTACGTGCGGGGTCCAGTCGACGGGGTCGGCGGTGACCACCCTTGGTTGGGCGATCTCCGCGGTGGCGGGGACCACGCCAGCGGCGGTGGCGGCGGCGAGTACGGCGACGGCGAACAAACGGCGGCGCATGAGCTCCCTCGGCTGGTCGGCGTGGGTACGCGTTGACCAACGAGCGAGGCGTATGCGCTGTTATGCCATGTTGACCCTGTTTGTCGGCTCCGGGTCGTCCATGGTGTTGACCATGAAGTACGCTGCCCGCTCCAGGTAGTCCCAGAGTGTCGTGCGCTGCTCCGGCGTCAGGTCGAGGCTGTCGACGGCTCGGCGCATGTGGCGCAGCCAGGCGTCCCGCTCGGTCGCGCCGATCCGGAACGGGGCGTGCCGCATCCGCAGGCGCGGGTGTCCGCGCTCGGCCGAGTAGGTGTTGGGGCCGCCCCAGTACTGCATGAGGAAGAGGGTCAGCCGCTCGGCTGCGGGGCCGAGGTCGGCTTCGGGATACATGGGCCGCATGACGGGGTCGGTCGCGACGCCCGCGTAGAACTCGTCGACCAGCTTGCGGAAGGTCGGCTCACCACCGACCGCGTCGAAAAAGTTCACCCTCTGATTCTGCCACGGCGCAACGCATGGGTGATCTTGAACTTGTCGGCCTGCTCGACGCCGTTCTGCCGGACGATCCCGCGCGCCTCGGGCGAGGGCGGAGGGACCGGCTGGGCGGAGCCCGCCGCGGCGACGGCGGTGTTGAACCGGTCGGCGCTCGGCCACTGGGTCGACGCGATCAGGATCAGCACGACGCCTGCCACGCTCCAGAGCCCTACCACGGTGCCGATCGAGAAGCGGTCGGCCAGAAGACCTGTGAGGAGCACCGCGGCGCCCTGCATGACCTGCGTGCCGCTCTGCATGACGCCGAACGCCCGGGCCCGGAAGCCGTGCGGCAGGGCCTGCACGAAGAGGCCGTTGGCGGCCGGCATCATGCCGGCCACCGCGAAGCCGCAGATGGCCGCCATCACCGCGATGCCGATCGCGGGTGGGTGCAGCAGCGCTGGAACGAGCGACAGCGGTGCCAGCACGGCAAAGGGTCGGATCAGCGCCCGGCGGACGTCGGGCCGGAGCAGCCGGGCCGTCACAAGGCCGCCGATGATGTATCCGGCGGGTGCCGCCGCCATGATCAAGCCCTGCGAGAACCCGCGTCCGGTTTCGGTGTCGCTCAGATCGGCGGCCCAGGCGGCGGCGAGGCCCTCCGGCACGATCGCGAAGAGCATGGACGCGAAGACCAGGATGGCGATCGCACGCAGCACCGGTGAGTGGAAGACCATCCGGAACCCGTCGGCGGTCTCGCGCAGCAGGTGGCTGCGGTGCGCCTCGGTCATCGCCGGTGGCCGGTCCTTGACGCCGAACCGGATGATCAGGGCGGAGCCGAGGTAGGTGGCGGCGTCGATGGCGAGGGCCAGCCGCGGGTTGGCCGCGGCGATCGCCGCACCGGTGATGTATCCGACCACCTGGGCGGCTTGACCGGTGCTCAGGTTGACGGACAGGCCCACCACGAGCCGGTCGCCGCCGAGGATCACCGGCAGCAGCGCCGACCGGGCGGCCTGTGAGGGCGGCGTCGCCAGCGTGGTGGCGAAGAGCAGGGCGAGGACCAACCCGACCGGCATCTCGAAGACGGCGATCACGCCGATGAGAACCATGCGGAACAGGTCGCAGGTGACCATGACCGAGCGGTACGGGTTGCGCTCGGCGATGGTCGACAGCAGGGGACCGCCGAGCAACCACGGAAGGTAGCTGATCGCGAAGGCCGCGGCGGACAGCGCCACCGACTGTGTCTGCCGATACACCATCGCCGTGATGGCGGCCTTGGCCAGGTAGTCCCCGAACCACGAAAGCGCGCTCGCGAGGTACACCGCACGGTATTCGGGCTGGGCGAACACCTCACGGAAGGTGGCCTGCCGATCGGCGGGGTGTGCCTCTTGGGACACGGAGGGGCCTCCATCGTTCTCGACGGCGGGCCACGTGGCGGTGGCGGAGCCGGGAACGCCAAATAGACAAACGAGCGGGGGAATCGTGACGCTCCGCCATGGAGCTTTTCACGGATTCTGCCCGATAGTCTGACATCTGGCTAGGGCGAACGGATGGTCCGTCGCATCCTCGACTGAACGAACGGACGATACCCGACCGTCCACGAGGGGCGCGACCCACGCGGACCTGCGTGATCGCACCACCTGTCCGTCCGTCAGGTGGCGCCACCCCGGGCGTTGTCCGTGTCGTGCCCCGGAGCCGCCGGACGGGGGTACATGCGGGCGGATGCGATCTGGGCGGTAATGCCCGACTCCTCCAGAGCGGCTGTGAGCCGCCTCCGGAGTTCGCGGTTGACGTCAGGCTGGCCCTCAGCTGTGGTTTTGGCCACCGTACGGATCATCGCGCCGTCGATGGTGATCTGCTCGACGCCCAGCACGTCCGGGGGGTCGAGGAAGTGCGCGGCCAGGTCGGGGTCGGCGGCCACCGCCTCCGCCGCCGAGCGCATCACCGTGGTCGCCTCGTCCACGCTGGCGAACCCGATCGGCATGTCGACGACCACCATCGCCCAGCCCTGACTCTTGTTGCCGACCCGGATGATCTCGCCGTTCCGGATGTACCAGAGGACGCCCCGCCCATCACGCACCGTGGTGATGCGGAGTCCGACCGACTCGACCACCCCGATGGCCTCGCCGAGGTCGACGGTGTCGCCCACGCCGTACTGGTCCTCGAGCAGCATGAAGATCCCGGAGATCACGTCCTTGACGAGCGTCTGGGCGCCGAAGCCGATGGCCACGCCTGCGATGCCGGCGCTGGCGATCAGCGGCGCCAGGTTGAAGTTGAGTTCGCCCAGGATCAGCAGGGCCGCGATGGCGAAGACGACGGCGGTGACGCCGCTGCGCAGCACCGAGCCGATCGCCTCGGCCCGCTGCCGGCGGCGTTCCGGCACCACGCTGGCCGGGTCGGGCGTCGAGTTTGGAATCCGCTCGCGCAGCGGCCTGAGGATGGTCGGTACCGATGTGTTGGCGGTCGTGCGCACGAGCCGGTTGATCGTGCGGTGCACCGCCCACCGGATGAGCAGCGCGACGGCGAGGATCAGGAGGATCCGGAGCGGCTTGACGAAGATCCAGAAGCTGCTCTCGGCCAGCCACGGTATGCCGAACCAGTCGAATACCCGCTGGCAGACCGCGTCCGAGCTGCAGTCCGCGCCGACGGTGGGTGTCGGGTTCGGCGTCTCCTGGAAGGCTGTCACGCCTGTTTTCGTACCGCACTGGCCCGATGCTCGTGCGGCCGGGTGCGACAGGATGCTCCGGTCAAACCAACCTAATCGGACATTCGCCGCAGGAAGTCGCAGGACACCGAAGGTTAACGAGAGCGGCTCTGATTAGTACGTGCATTTCCGTAATCCATCAGGGACCATTGGCGCACGGGACGCTGGTGATCGTGCCAGCGCCAGCCGCGGTAACACCCGTGCCGCGGCCAGTTGGTTGCCGACAGGAGCTGGGCTGCACGACCTGGAGAGGTGAGCGCGATGCCTGACATACGACCCGTGGTGGGCTCAGGTGCATTAGTCCTCAATGCCACATACGAGCCGCTGTGTGTCGTGTCAGTGCGTAGAGCCGCGATCCTGGTCTTGTCGGCGAAGGCCGTGTGCGTCGCCGACGGCGATGGCTTTCTCCACAGCGTCCGCCATGAGTTACCCGTGCCGGCCGTGGTCCGGCTCACCCGGTTCGTGCGTGTGCCGTATCGCACACACGTCGGTCTGTCCCGCCGGGCGATCTTTGCCCGCGACGGCTGGCGGTGCGCGTATTGCCGAGGCCCCGCGGAGACCATCGACCACGTCTTTCCGCGCAGCCGCGGCGGGCGGCACGCCTGGGAAAACGTCGTGGCCGCCTGCGCGCGGTGCAACCACACCAAAGGCGATCGCACCCCCGCCGAGCTGGGTTGGCGGTTGCACGCCAAACCCGCCGCGCCAAAAGGAATGGCCTGGCGGGTACTCGGCCACCGCGCGCCGGACCCACGCTGGGCCAACTGGCTCGATCTACCGCAAGCGGCCTGAGGCCGCTCTTTTCGTCTCACGGGCAAAGGGCTAGGGGCGGCGCGCGCGGATCAGTGACGCGAATACCACCACATTGTCCGCGTATCCGGTTGAACCGCCCCACCCAGCGGCCGCCGCACGTGATCAGCCGCAGGCTCGGGCGGCTGAAGTCGGCGTACAGGCGCCGGGCAGGCAGGTGTTTCTTGTCGAACCGCTCGACCGAGTTCACCTCGAAGATCGCCACCGACCCGTCTCGCCGGGAGATCTCGATCCTCGCCCCGGGCCGCACCTCGCGCAGATCGTGGAAGACCGCCGGCCCGGTACGCGAGTCGACATGCCCCACGATGATGGCCGGCCCGAACTGGCCGGGAGTCGGGCTGTCCCGATACCAGCCGGCCTCCTGGTGTTGGGTCGCGGCGGGCACGCCGATCGAGCCGTCGTCGGCGAGGCCCACGCCGTGCACGGCCGCGCGCAGCCCGATCGACGGCACGCTGATGCGCACCGGCCGGCTCGGCTCCAGCACCGGGAACTCGCGCGGCGGTGGCTTGCCCTCGGGCGTCCACCACGACGGCAGTTCGAGCTGGCCGAGCCCCGCGCCGGTGGCGAAGGCGCCGGCGAGAGCCAGCCCGACAGCCAGGACGCCGATGGGCCCTACCCGCATCCGAGGCCGCGTCCGGCCTAAGCGCGGCGGCGGCGCAGCGCCATCAGGCCGAGCCCGGCGCCGGCGGCGAGCGCGGCGAGGCCCCCGCCGGTCAGGATCAGCGGGCCGGTGCCACTGGCCGCCGTGCCGCCGCCACCGGTGGCCGGGCCCTTGCTCGGGTGCTCCATGCCGATCACGTACATCGTCGTGGTGGCCGTGCTGCCGTTGGCGCAGGACAGCTTGACGGTGTACCCGCGCGGGTTCGCGTCGGCGGGGACCGTCACCGCCGACACCACGAAGCCGTTCGCGGGTGCCATCTTCACCTCGCCGAACGCCTCCGACTTGGCGACGGCGTCGTTCAGGTTCTCCTGGCAGCTGCCGCGGATGCCCACCCGGTACCCGGCCTGGATGCTGCTCGGGTTGACCTCGACCCAGGCGCCGTCCGCGCGGGCCGGCGCCGGCGCGGCCAGCAACGGAAAGACCGAGGCCAGCGTGACGAGGGGGAGGCGTGTGACGTAATCCCTCATAGAAGGGATCTTTACATCGCTGTGCCGCAAATACCCGAAAATAGGTCAAGTGACGCGAGAGCGCTGTTCGGGGAAGCGGAGGTACGCCTCGGTCGCCATGACCTCCCGCAACGCCGTCATGCCCGCGTACACGTCCTGGAACCGGGTGTAGAGCGGCGCGAAGCCCAGCCGCACCCGGTCCGGCGTGCGGAAATCGGGCAACACCCCGGCCGCGCGCAGCGCCTGGCTGATCTGCCAGGCGCGCGGGTGGAAAAGCGTCACGTGCGCACCGCGCCGCGCGCTGTCGCGCGGCGACGCCAGCCGGACCCCGTGCGGTTCCAGCCACGCGTCGGCCAGGGCGATCGCGTACGCGCCGAGCGCCGCCCCCTTCTCCGCCACCCGCCCGATCCCCGCCTCGGCGGCCAGCTTCGCGCCCTCCAGCGCGGCGTACCCGCCCAGCACCGGCGGCGTGCCCACTCCGAATCGCTCGACCGACTCCACCGGGTCGTACGCCACACCCATGTCGAACTGGTTGCGCTGCCCGAACCAGCCCCAGATGGGCTGCCGTAGCGCGGCCCGCAGGTCCGACCGCACGTACAGGAACGCCGGCGCGCCCGGCCCCGCGTTCAGGTGCTTGTACGTGCATCCCACCGCCAGGTCGGCGCCGGCCGCCCGCAGCGGCACCCGGACCGCGCCCGCCGAGTGGCACAGGTCCCACAGCACCAGCGCGCCCGCGTCGCGCACCGCCGCGGTGATCGCCATCATGTCGGCGATGGCACCTGACCGGTACGCCACATGCGACAGCGCGACCAGCGCGACGTCACCGTCGAGCGCCTCGCGGACGGCGTCCGTGCTGATCCCCAGGTCGATGTCGGTCTTCAGGATTCGCAGCTCCATGCCCCGCGCGTCAGCGAGCCCCTCCAGGACGTACCGGTCCGTGGGGAAGTTGTCGTCGTCGGTCACGATGACCCGCCGGTCGGGGCGGGCGTCGCAAGCCGCGGCGGCCAGCTTGTACAGGTTGACGCTCGTCGAGTCCGACAGCAGCACCTCACCCGGTGACGCGTCGAGCACCCCGCTCGCGAGCACCTCGCCGACCTCGCGAGACAAGGTGATCCACCGGTCCCAGCCCCGGATCAGGTCGATGCCCCACTCGTCGATGGCCCGGTGCAGACGGTCCCGTGTGGACACAGGGAGCCGCCCCAACGAGTTGCCATCCAGATAGACCAGATGGTCGTCGGGGATGACGAACCGGTCGCGGAAGCCGGCCAGCGGGTCGGCCGCGTCGAGGTCGCGGGCCTGCCGGAGGTAGTCGGTCACGCGGAAAAATTACGTGATGCCGCAACGTGAGTGAGGACACTCGGTGCGGCTTTCGATCAAGCAGGGCAGGATGTGACCATGGCAGACCCGCATGACCTGACAGCGCTGGAGCAGGCCGATGCCATCCGGGCCGGCGAGCTGAGCAGCGCCGAGCTGGTCGAGCACTACATCACCCGCATCGAGGCGTACGGCGACACCGTCGGCGCGTTCGTGACGGTGACCGCCGACCAAGCCCGCGAGCAGGCCAAGGCCGCCGACGACACCCCGGCCGGCCAGCGCGGTCCTCTGCACGGGGTGCCCACCGCCATCAAAGACCTGACGCTGACCGCGGGCGTGCGCACCACGTTCGGCTCGGCCGCGTTCGCCGACTTCGTGCCGCCCATCGACAGCGACGCGGTCGCCCTGCTGCGGGCCGCCGGCACGGTCAGCCTCGGCAAGACCACCACGTCGGAGATGGGCGTCTCCCTGTACTCGGAGGGTGTCGTCGCGCCGCCCGCGCGCAACCCGTGGGATCTCGCTAACACCGCGGGTGGCTCCAGCGGTGGCGCCGCGGCCGCCGTCGCGGCCGGCCTCGTACCGTTCGCGCAAGGCTCCGACGGCGGCGGCTCGGTGCGCATCCCCGCATCGCTGTGCGGCCTTGTCGGATACAAGCCGAGCCGGGGCGTCGTGTCGGGCGGCCCGCTCGGCTTCGGCGCGTTCGGCCTGCCTACACACGGCCCGCTCGCCCGCACCGTCACGGACGCGGCCGCGATGCTCGACGCGCTGGCGGTACCCGTGCCTGGTGAGCCATATCTCGGCCCGCCGCCGCCCGACGGCGGCTACCTCGCGATCGCGCGCGCGGCCGCCCCCGGACCGCTGCGCGTCGGTCGCTTCGTCACCCCGATGCTGGCCGGCGACCAACCGGTCGACCCCGCCTGCGTGGCCGCCGTCGACACCGCTGCCGCCGCGCTGACGCGCGCCGGACACACGGTGGAAGAGATCGCGGCGCCGTTCGGCCCCGAGGTGTGGCCGCTGTTCGAGACCATCTGGTACGCCATGGCGCTGTTCCCGCTGCCGCCGGAGCGCGAGGCCGACCTGCTGCCGTTGACCCGGCTGATGCGCCAGCGAGGTGCCGAGATCAGCGCGGGCAGGCTGATGGGCGTGCTGGCCGAGCTCCAGATCCAGGTGCGACAGGCGATGCGCGCCACCGCCGCGTACGACCTGTTGCTCTGTCCGACGCTGGCCGGACCGCAGGCGCGGATCGGCTGGTTCAGCGAGACCGGCGACCCGGCGGTCGACTTCGACCGGCAGCGCCGGTTCTCGCCGTACTGTGCCGTGTTCAACGTCACGGGCCAGCCGTCGGTGTCCCTCCCGGTCGCCACGACGCCCGACGGGCTGCCAGTCGGTGCCCTGCTCACGGGCCGGTACGGGGAGGACGCACGCTTGATCGCGGGTGCCGCACAGATGGAGCAGATCATCGGGTGGAGCGACCGGCACCCCGATATCTGGCGGGCGACGCCCTCCGCTACCGTGAACGGCGTCTGAGTCAGGGGTGGAAACGGTGAGTGTTACCGAGACTGTGCTGGTCTTCGTCGTCATACCGGCCGCCATCGTGCTGGTGATCGCTGGCTTGGCCTTGCTCGGCGGCGGGCGTGGCGGCAAGCGTTACCGGCCAGGGCGTTCCTTCGACTTCGCGCCGGTGTGGTTCCTGTCCGCGCCGGAGCAGCTCGCCGGTACCCCGGCCGCTTCTTTGCATGAGCTGCCGGCTGGTGCGGAGCGCAAGGAGCTGACCTCGACCCAGACCGTGACCACAAAGGGTGCCACGGGAGGCGCAAGTGACCGTTGGTGAAGAGGCCCACGGCAGTACTGCCGAAGCCGCCCGGCCCGAAGTTCTCGACGGTCCGTTCACGACGCGCCAGCTGCTCCGCCTCGACGAGGCGCTGCGGGTGGCCGACCGCACGACCGGCCTGACCTTCAGCGTGTACGTCGGTGACCTTGAGGAGCCGACCCGTGCCCACGCCGAAAAGCTGCACAGCCAGCTTCGCGACCCCGACAAGTCCGTCATGGTCGCCGTGTCGCCCAACCAGCGGCTGCTGGAGATCGTGACCGGCGCCGACGCCCGCAAGCGCATCCGCGATCGCGAGGCCAAGCTCGCGGCCCTGTCCATGGTGGCGGCCTTCGGCGGCGGCGACCTGGCCGGCGGCTTGATCAGCGGCCTGGACCAACTGGCGACCCACGCCGGCCGCGCGTAGCGCCTTCGGCGCGGTCACTCCTCCCGCCAGCGCGGTCACTCGTTTCCGTGGGTGCGGTCGCTCCCTTTCCGTCGATCAAGGGCAAACGCACGTGGTTCGATCTCTTTTCCACGTGCGTTTGCCCTTGATCCGTGCAGATGCCCTTGATCGGCGGGCAAGGTCACACCCACCGGTGCGGCCGCGCTCCCGGATGGTGCAGCGTCGTGCGCATGACCGAGACGATCCGGTCCGGCCGCTGGTACAGGTCATGGTCGGTGAAGTACCGCATCCGCCAACCGCGCATCTCCAGCCAGTTGTGCCGCTCACGGTCGTGCCGCAGCCGCCACCGCTCCACGTGCGACCGGCCGTCGTACTCGGCGCCCACCCGCGACTGCTCGTACCCGAGGTCGAGGCGGCAGCGCTCCACACCCCACTCGTCGACGACCGCGAGCTGCGGCCGAGGCCGGGGCAGACCGCCGTCGTGGAAGACCAGCCGCAGGTGGCTCTCCTGCCGGCACTCGGAGAGCGGTGTGGCGAGCGACACCAACTCGCGAGCCTGCCGGACACCGCGCAACCGGCCGTGGCGTCCCACCTCGGCGGCCAGCTCGTCGGCCGAGCACGCGCCCGCGCGGAGCGCCGCGTCGAAGACCGCGAGCGCGTCGCCCCTCGGCAGGCACCGGGCCAGGTCGACCGCGCACCGCGCCGGCGCCAGGCACGGCACACCGAAGACCTCGCAGACGTCGTCGAACGGCAGCGCGCACTCGTGCGCCACGACACCACGCCGCTGTGGCACGGCCGTGCCCGCCGGCACCGCGACGTGGACGTCATTGGTGGCGATCACCCCGAATCCATACAGCAGCGCGGCGGTCTGGCCCGCGAACACAGCGTCCGGCGGCAGCGCGAGCAACGCCGCCCGGAGCCGGTCGAGCAGGTCAGCGGCGCCTGGCCCGCTGAGGTAGGTGGCGTGGAAAGGGCGGCCCAGCCGCCCCTTTGAGCGCGCCCACGCAGCCGCGCTCCTGCTGATGCCGGCGCCCCGCAGCGCCCGGATGTCGTGTGCCGCGAGGCCGCCGCGCAGCAGTCGCGGCAGTGCCGCCGCGTCGTCGTACAGGTCCGTCATGCGGCCGAGCGTTGCCGTCCGACCGGCACGCCGCTGCGCGCCTGTGGACTGGCAGCCGCCCTGTGGAAAACGCCCCGATCAAGCCGGCTGGTGCTACAACGACCAGGTCGCCGGGGCCACCTGGACGGCGTACGGGAGCTCGGCGGTCACGCACTGGCCCGGGTGGACGGAGCGGTGCAGCTCGTAGTGGCCGGCCGCCGCCCGGGTGTAGAGGTGCGCCACGGGACCCTTGCTCGTGCGCTCGATCCGCCAGTACGACTCGACGCCCGCCTCGGCGTACAGGCCGGGCTTGAGGCAGCGGTCGAGCCGGCGGCTGCTGGGCGACTCCACCTCGACCACCAGCGCGACGTCGCTCGGGTCTGCCCACGCGCTGGCCAGCGGCGAGGCGGGGAGCAGCACGGTGATGTCGGGCACCAGGTAGCTGGCGCCGGCACGCAACCCGACCCGGCAGACCGCCCGCCAGCCCGGCGGCACCGCCGTGCGCAGGTCACCGACGATGTCGTCGACGAGCCGCTGATGGGACTCGTCGACCGGGGCGCTGATGTGCAGGCTCCCGTCGATGACCTCGTACCGGTGGCCGTCGTCGGGCAGGGCGTGGAGGTCGGCTTCGCCCCACGGCCGATTGGGTGCGGTGAGCTGGAGAGTCACGCCGGATCACCTCCCTGTGGCCCACCCTACCGAGCCTGCGGCGTCACGCTCGCCGATCAAGGGCATTCTTATCGATCAAGGGCAAATGCACGTGGTTTAGAGATCGAACCACGTGCATTTGCCCTTGATCGACGTTGCGGGCGGCGCGCCGCCGGGCGGGGCGCGGCGCGCGGCGCGGTGGGCGCGGGGGGCGGTGGGCGCGCGGCGCG
>NZ_JBAKHX010000136.1:0-12327 GCF_036906915.1 Micromonospora sp. CPCC 206061 | reverse complement strand
CAGGTCATCGACATCATCGAGACCGACCGGCGTCAGGACGAGCCGCTGCGTCAGAACCGGGTCAGTCGGCGCCTGGACTGAGCGCTTCGCACGCATCGACTCAGTAAACAACATCGCGACACCGCAACCCGAACCCACAACTAGCGGTAGTTTGTCGCCTTTATGGTGGTAGATATAGGTTGAGGGCGTGGCCTTGTGCGACGGCGTTGAGGAGTTGCTGAAGTTCGCCGGGTGGTGGCTTGTCGGTCCAGGCTGTCCAGTAGCGGTGCAGCAGGAGCCATGGGGTGAGCCAGGATCGGACGGCGCGGAGGGCTTTGGGCCAACTGGGCTGTTCAGCTGGCGGTCTGGCCGGAGTGCCCCCTCTCTCCGGAGTCGTCGTCTGACGGTTCCGGAGAGGCGATCGGGGTGTCGTTTGTGGACGGTTGGTCGAACCAGGTGTTCCAGCAGAACGAGAACACGCAGTTCACCAGGGTTTGGTGGCGGCGGATCGCAGTCGCGGAACGGACTTGGAAGTCGGCCCAGCCGAGTTCGTCCTTGACCTGTTTGTAGCTTTGCTCGATCCAGTGCCGGATCCCGTAGAGCCGTACGACTTCGGTCAGATCGGCTGGGTCATGGGCCGCGTCGGGGGTGTCGTGCGGGCCGCCCGGTCGGGGCAGATTCGTGGCCAGGTACCAGGTGGCCTTGTCCGGCAGCGTCTGCGGGTCGGTGGTCGCGACCACGAGGCGGGTGTGTCCGTCGGGTCCCCACCAGCCCAGCTGGGCGTCGGTGGCCCACCAGGTTTCGGTGTGCCCGTCACGGAAACGGCGTTGCACCGGCCTCCAGCCGCCGGGATCGTCGGGACCGTTCCACGGCACGGCCCGCCCGGCGTCTTTCGGTGTGTAGGCCTCGGCACCGTACTGCCAGGTACCGCGAGCCGGCTTGAGGGCCATGACGAAACCCCAGCCGCCCTGGCGTAGCTCGGCGCGCAGGTCATCGTGATCGCCGTAGAAGCAGTCCGCCACCACCGCCCGACACACCACGCCGGCCGCTTGGGCCTTGGCCACCAGGTCCGCGGCGATCTGCAGCTTGGTCCGGAAGTCGGGATCGGCCCGTTTCTTGGCTAAGTGGGATGCTGGGGTGTAGGGCTCGACGTGCAGCGGATAGTAGAGGCGTTCGTCGGCCCAGATGGTGGTTACCGTGACGATGCCGTTGTCGGTCTTGCCGTAGCGGCCCAGCCATTGTCGGCCGACATGCGCGGTGCGAGTGCCGTCCTTGCGGTCGCCGGAGTCGTCGATGGCGATCACACCACGGGCATGCGGTGCGGTCGCCGAGTCGTTGACCAGGATCTCCAGCCGTCGATCGTTGACCCGCTCGGCATCCCATGTGGACTGCGACAGGAAGTACTGCAGCCGTTGCACGGCCGCGTGTTGTGCCCCTTTGACCGGCTCGGACCCGGCCAGCCCGGTCAAGGTCTTGTTGCGATCACGTGGCGCGAGCAGGCCGGTCAGATACTCACGAAACCCCCGTCGCTGCGCCAGCCGGGAGAACAGATCGTCAAACCCGGCCGCATAGTCCTCCAACGGACCCGCAGCCGGTGGACACACCGCACGAACCACCAGCACCCCAGCCGCTCGACACCACACCTGCCGATGCAACGCGACAGAGCGGAAGAAGGTTACGAAGCCGACAAACTACCGCTAGGAGTGCCGAGACCTGCTGGGCCGCAGGGCCTTGGGCAGCCCGGCGAGCCTCCAGGCCGCCACCGGCGGCACCCCGTCGACCAACGCCCGGTCGATGAGCCCTTCGACGTGTGGAAACCGCAGCAGGGACCACAACGCGGTCGCCCTCCGTGACGCGCTCGCCCGGCCCGGTCCGGCCCCTGACACGCAACCGTCACGAACGTGGCGACATCCTCGGCCGTCTACCCGCGGTCGTCGTTGGCCCGAACACGGCCGGTCATGAATGGGTCGACCAGCTCGACCTTGCGGCGGATCCTGCTCCGCGCCAGGCCATGGTCTCTAGCCAGGAGAGGCATACCGAAACAACGACCCCTCGACCACAATGGCGCACGACCGGCGTCGGTCGTGGCGCATCGCCTCATCGGCGCGGATACTCCAGCAACGGCGTACCGCTGGACGTAGAGGCGCCGTTTCGCCGCGACCGGCTCGACGAGCTGGCCGGACCGATCCTCGACAGCACCGTCTCCGCCGCACGGGCGGCGCTGGTCGACGTCGACATCCAGACCGCTGACCTGTCCGACCTGTACTTGGCCGGCGGGTCCAGCCGGATGCTGAGCCTCGAGCTGGAAGAGTGCACCTGCACTGGCGATACGTTGACTGTCTCTGCCAATTAGAGCGACTTGAAGGACGCCCTGCCTGAGCTCCTCCCGGGTCCGCACCCCAACTCTTCACCAGTGTGGGCGTCACGCCGCGCGGTCGCGTACTTATCTGTGCTGCGTTTGCTGGCACGGCACGCAGAACCGGGCGTGGGGCAGAATCTCCAGCCGTTCGACGGGAATGTCGAGCTGGCACTGTTCGCAACGGCCGTATGTGCCTTCGGTCATGCGTTTGAGGGCCTGAGTGGTATCCGCCAGGGCTTGGCGGGTCGAGTCGATCAGAGCTACAGCGGTCTGCCGGTCAAAACCCTCGTGTTCGGGGGCGGTGCCGTGTGCGGTCAGTGTGGTCAGCTTGTGGGTGTAGCGCTCGAACTGGTCTTGTAGGGCGTTCCGCAGGGTGTGCAGGCGGTCGTGCGCGCTGACGCTCATGTCGTGCTCCGTTTCTTGGCATCCTGTACCGCCGCGCGGCGCGCGATGGCACAGCCGGAATGGGGTGGTTCTCGGTGAGTAGGGCGTCGCGCTGTTAGGCGGCGGTCGCGGCGCGGCGGCGTAGGGCCGCTAGGGCGGCTAGGCCGGCACCGCGGACTGCGGCCAAGCGCGGTGTCGCGGATGGCCATACCGCCATTTCGAGCGCGGCGGCGGTGCGCGCCGTCAACGCCGGCTGGGCGGCGCCGCCACCGACTAGAAGCAGCCCATTGCCAATGGCGTCTGCGGCCTGATCTCGGCTCTGCGGGTCGTGTCGCAGATCGTCGACGAAGCCGCCGATGGTGTCGACGATCAGGTCGGAGCCGCTCGGCCCGATGAGGTCCCGAAGACCGAGGTCGGCGCGGCGGGTCGCGGTGAGCGTGCCGCCGGCGAGCACGGCGACCTCGGTCAGATGCGCCCCAATGTCGGCCACGAGCAACGGTCCGGGTGCGGCGCCAGCGCCGATGGCCGCGGCCCGCACCGTGTCGATGAGCAGCACAATGGACGGATTGAACACATCGACGAGTACCTGCCGGGTGGCGGCCTCCTCCTCCGCGGTGGCCAGCACCGGGCGGCACGCGACGATGATCGCGCCGGCGGGCACCGGCCGGTGGTGGCGACGCAGAAGGCGTGCCAGCATCGACTCCAATGATGCAGGGTCGGTGATGCGGCCACGTTGGATCAGTCTGCTCGGGTTGATCAGGCTGTCGCTGATCGTGGGTGCTTGCAGCAGTGACCGGCCCGATGCCCAGATTCGGGTGTAGTCGCTGCCGAGGTCGACACCGACGGCGGCTGGCTCCGCGACCACGGCCATCCTGTTCGACACGCGACGACTGTGCCTGCCGGTGGCCGGACCGGCAGGGGGTTCACCAGCGCGATCGACGATGCTCACAGCGAACTCCTTAGCGTGCGTAAACGCCACGGGAAAACCGGGGGAGACGAAAAGGCGGTGCCAGCACTGGATGTGCGTCGCACAGTCCACTCAGCGGACGATGTGGAACCTATCGCTGACGGCATTCGCGAATGCCACGACGCCAGACCGGCTACTCCTGCGCCGTCCCTGCGCGCAGGCCAAAAGGGAAGCCAGCCGCGGGGCCGGCATCGAGTGCATCGCTGTGGCCATGCTGTGTTTGCCGATGTGGTCGCGGTGTGGAGCCCGCCGCCGGGGCAGCGGGCGACGGGACGGGCGGGTCCACGACGGCCCGCCGGTGCGTCGCCGTCCAGGTCGTCATCACCGCCTCCTTACAACGCGGCCACTGGGATGGAAGCTCCAGCGTCGGCTAGTCCTACCGTCGCCGCATGGGCTCCGGCCGGAAATCGTTCCCGGTCGTGGTTGCCGATCGTCGGCAATTCGCTGCGCTGGACATCACCTCGTCACCGTGTCTCGGCCGGCGCGGCCGTGTTGCACGGGGCCGTCTGACCGTTGACATCCGGTCAGAAACGCAAGATGGCGGCTACAGGGCCGCGGTCGGGCATCCGTACGGCCGGTACGGCGTACACCCACCCACCTCGGCGCAGCGTCGCCACGGCCGCGCCGTCGAGGTCCTCGGCCTGCTCGAGGATGTCAATGACCCGGATAAGCGATCCGGAGTTTGTGATCCAGCCTGGCGCATCGGTGGACAGGAACGGCGCATCGACACGTCCGTGGTGGGCCGCCCTGCATACCTCACCTGGATCGTGCTGGTGCGCCCGGTGCCATGCAGCGTGCGATAGGTGTCTGCCGCGGCGGTCTCGTCGCGGCGCAGCAGCGGTTGGACGAGGCACCAGGCCTGACGATGCAGCAGATGTGGTGGCAGGTCGCGTGGCTGCCCCGTCCACGCCAGCAGGCAGTAGCCTTGAATGGCTGTTGACCTTGCGGCAAACGGGCTGCAAAGAGCACATACCGGCGAGCACCAGCGGGCACTGTTGGTCACCTACTGTGTTGCACAAGGCGTGGTCGACGCACTGGAAGTGCTGCAGCACCCGCAACCTGGTGTCATCCTCACCGTTGCCGTGGAAGACCGTCCGGCCGCCTGTTCCGCCGTGGCCGGAGAGGACGGCGTGGACCTGAGGCCGCTGGCGCGGCATGGCCGCCCACACCGCCAACGGCAGCCCGTCGAGGTCGACCTCGACGAGCTTGCGATGAGTGCCTTCGAACAACGGATCTCGTCCTGGGTGAGTGTCAGCACGTGGAAATGGCCACCTGCCGTCAGCAGCGGCAGCAGCGGACGCACCATGAACCGGGCCGATGGTCACCAGCTCCGGTAGCCGCAGCGGAACGCGCAGATGGCGGAATTCCTGCAGTGCCAGGAACAGGGCCAGACCGTCGTCGGGTCGATCCCATATCCTTGCCAGGTCGAGCAGTTGGCGCGCCGGTTCGACGACCTCATCGATCCGCGCCGTGCGCATGCTGTCGGCGCGCAGGGCCTGTTCGGCGTCCCGAAGCAGGTTCTTGATCCGGATGCGGTTGCGGTCGGTTTGCGGACCGTGGTGATGGTTGGCACGAACACTGAGATCCGAGTGCTACCGCGGCCCGCCTGCCAACCGCGTGAGCTCACGCGCGTTCAACAGATCCATCGCAGCCTCCGATTTTGGATCCGGCGGTGAGCGGGTCCGGCCGCGCCGCCACGTCAATCATGTGCCGGTTGTTGGCTGCCGCCGGGTGGGCATGTTCGCCCCATGGTGTCTGCGCTCGCTACCAGTTCGCCGGTGGGTCGCTGGCGGGGAACGATTGTCGCCCCCACTCGTCGACGATGTCGCCGGGGGAGAGGTCGATACCGCCGTCGGCGTGTGCGGCCCTCTCCGTGGTGGTGACCGGCGTTGGGTCGGTGGCGACGCCGATCGCGGCCGGTGGGCCTGGCAGACGTGGCAACCAGACAACGGCGGTCGGCATGGTTTCGCTGATCACTGCAGTACCTCCGATCGGGCCTTCTGTTAGGCGTACGCCCGGGTACGAGTGCCCGTGCCGATTGCCCAGCGGAGCGGCCGCTGGCTGACTTGGGAGCGACGTCGGTGAGCGACCATCACGACCGCCTCGGCAAGGACACGTGTGAAGAACAGCGCAGCTGCCCCGGCACGATTGCACCAGCGGCTAGTACCCAGACGAATCGGCGGTTCCAACGCATGAGGCCTCCTTGACGTCATCGGTTGGACCGGCCGGGCCACGCATCGCGGCCCGGCCGGGTGACGCGCGACCGTGCGGGGCCAACTGCCCGCGCCTAGTCTCAACTCCATGCTCACCGGGCACAGCGGCTCCGGACAGGGCGGCGGCACGCAGACCGCAGCCGGTATAAGCTGCCGGTGTCCGGCAAAATAGCTTCTGTGACGGCCAAGATCGGCCGTGCGCCCGTACGACGGCGGCCGCGGACGCATCGCTGCTGACCTTAGCCCACATCGACGTCGGCGGGAGGTGAGGTTGACGTTGGCCGACAGCCGGCGGCGACCCGCCGCAGCGGTCGCACCACCGCTAGCGCAGGAGGCGTGGCTGGTAGACGTTGCCAACGCCGCCGCCCGTGACGCCGGGGGTGTACCGGTGCGGCTGCTCGGCGATTACCTCCCACTGCTCGCCGACGCGGCAGTCACCGGACGCCGACCCAAACGCGCTGAACTGGACGCGGTGGGTCAGCTCGGCCGCCAAGCCGCCGAGCAGGGCATCTCCGCCGGCCGTGTGGTGCAGTTGTACCTGTCGGCGGCGCGGCGGCTGTGGCAGGACCTGCCCACAGTGGTGCGCTCCCGCGACCGCGAGGCGGTCCGCGCCGCCGCCGCCGCGGTGCTACACGTCATCGATGACGCGGTCGCCACCCTCGCCGAGGGCTACGCGGTGGCCCGCCGCGACCTGGTGCGCCGTGAGGAGGTCCTGCGCCGGGAACTCATCGATGACCTGCTGCGCGGCGACTCCGACCTCGGCGCCTTGGTCGAACGGGCCGAACCATTCGGGCTAGACCTCGCCCGGGTACACCAGGTGGCGCTCGCCTCGCCGAGCCGGCGGCTGCCCGACACCGACGCCGCCATCAGCGCACTTGAGGCGGTCATCTTCGACCGGCTCGGCGACCGCGACGTTCTGGTCGCCACCAAGGAAGGCCTGCTGGTCGTCCTCGCCCCCGCCACGGCAGCCAATACCGGCAAGACCGCACCCGCGACCGGCCAGGACAGCGACCTGGGCCTGCTGATGTACGGCGAACTCAACCGCCTCCGGCACGGACGACCGTGGCGGGTCGCGGTCGGTCGTGCCCACCCCGGCCTGTACGGCATAGCCCGCTCCTACGAAGAGGCCCGCGAAGCGCTGACCATGGCCGGACGACTACACGTCGACAAGACCGTCGTCACCGCGCACGACCTCCTGATCTATCGAGTGCTGCTCCGCGACCAACCCGCCATCGTGGATCTCGTCTTCGCGGTGCTCAACCCGCTGGTTCACGCGCGCGGCGGAGCCGAACCGTTGTTGGAAACGCTGGACGCCTACTTCGCCACGGGCGGCGTGGCCACCGAATCGGCCAAGAGCCTGCACGTGTCGGTACGCACCGTGACCTACCGCCTGGACCGGATCAAGACCATGACCGGCTACGACGTGGCCAACCCGGAACACAGGTTCACCCTGCAAGCCGCGGTGCTAGGCGCCAAGCTCCTCAACTGGCCGACCGAGGCGCTGCCGAGCACCGGGTAGCGATCCCCACGCTCCAGCCTCAGGTGTTCGGCGGCAGGTGCCGGAACCATCAGTGAGCGATCGCGGCCGCTGGGGCTGTTGCCGGCCACCGGCGACAGCCGACTGGTGGCCCTGGGTGCAGGCGCTGCCGGAAGATCTCCGGCGAACCACCGTTCGGATCTGCCCTCAGCCGCGCCATCCAGCCGGAACCGCCACAGCCCGGTCAGCGCCTTGCGTTCCCTCGTCGCGGTTTCGCGCGGTCGCAGCATCGCGGATGCCCTTCCAATAAGCAGAGAGGTTGTGCGTACCGTCGGCACGTACCGTGGATCAGGTTATTAACCAGCCCCCTTGTGTGAGAATGGCTCATCTGCGCTGTTCGCCCTAGCCACGCAGGCCAGGGCAGGGGAGGATCGACTATTTCCACCACCCAACCCGCCAGGCGACCGAGGTCGAGGCCTACTGAGCAGCCACGCTCGGGCAGCGTGTCCGCGCGCACCGCACAGCGCCCGCCTCTCCCGGCTCACCGATGATCGAGCACCGACGGGCTCATGTTGGCCGCAGTCTGACAAGACCTTAACCTTCAGGCAGGTGACGACACCGTCGCCATCGCAGCCCTTCGATGCACACGGGTTCGGCATGGACATCGAAACGCGCTAACCCCTTCGCGTGCCGATGCGAGCACGCGGCGGCGCACAGGGTCCGATCTGGCGACGGTAGGAGAGGTGACGCGAGTGGCGTTCACCAGCGTGGTGGTCGGCGTTGACGGGTCGGCTGAATCCGACGACGCATTGAGCTGGGCACTACGCGAGGCTCAGCTGAGACAGTTGCCGTTACGGACGGTTGGGGCGTGGTATCCAGCCGGGACCCCTGAAGAGACCGAGAACCTTGCAGCGCTGCACTCAGTGGCCGAGCTTCGGTCCCAACTGGTCGACGACCTCTCATCTCATGTGAACGCTGTGGTTCGAGAAGCGGCCGTGACCGATGTGCCGATTGATTCGCGGGCGGGGGGGGCATGAAGGCCGCGATGCTGGGTTCGGTCAGCCACAGCTGCGCGCAGTACGGACGTGGCCCGGTGGTGGTCGTGCGGGGCGACCGCCGGCGGCACATCAGAACCGGCCGCGTCGTGGTGGGGGTCGACGGGTCATCTGGCTCCGTCGCCGCGTTGCGCTTGGCCCAAGAGATGGCAGTCGCGCGGGGAGCCAAACTGCAAGTGATACACGCATGGACCCTGCCATATCTGACCCTTACCGCGCCGGCCAGACGAGTTCCGCCGGCAGATGTCGAGAAAGTGGAGAGGCAGGCGCGGTCGCGGCTGGAGGAGTCTCTGGATCGCGGTGCCATCGACCCGACCCGGTCGGACGTGGATACGGTTCTGGCCAAGGCTTTTCCGGAAGCGGCGCTTCTGGGAGCCGCCCAAGCCGCCGACCTGCTCGTCGTGGGCACCCGCGGCAACGGCGGATGGAAAGGACTTTTGCTGGGTTCGGTTTCGATGCGGTGTCTGACGCACGCACGCTGCCCGGTGGTCGTCGCCCGCGACAAACCGGCAACCTGACCGTAGGACCGGCGAATCCTCGCCGGAGCGCCGCCAGGACGTACCGAACACTGCGCACCCGTCATACGGCAAGTAACGCTCGCAGGTGCCGACCGGAACTAGCTCGCCGTTCGTCGGCAGCGCTCTCGTGGCACCGGTCGGCGCCATGCTGCCCGCCTACCCGCGGTTGCCGCAGTTCGGCAATCAGGCCGGCGAATACTCGCCGTAGCCAGACCTGACCGCGAATGCGCCGCGCGCGGACACTGGAGAGGAAGCCAAGGATGCCATTTCTCCGCGCGGCAGGATCCGCCAGACAACAGGAGGTGCTCGGAAATGCAACAATGGCGCGTCCGGGACGTCATGACCCGCGAGGTGGTCACTGCGGCTGCTGCTACCCCCGTCAGGCAGATCGCTGACCTTCTCACCACCCACCGCATCAGCGCGGTACCGATCGTCGGCGACGACGACCAACTGGTAGGTGTCGTGTCGGAGGCGGACCTGCTGCCGAACGTTGGCGGCGAGATCCGAAACCAGACGCGCCATCGCTGGCGCCGTGCCGGCAAGGCCGCCGCCAGGTCCGCCGGGGAGCTCATGAGCACGCGGCCTGTGACCATCCCCGCGGACGCGTCGCTGGCCACGGCAGCGAAGAAGATGCAGGCCCGCAACGTCAAGCGGCTGCTGGTCACCGGCGAGACCGGTCGTCTACTAGGCGTCGTCTCCCGCACCGACGTGCTGCGCACGCTGACGCGTCCTGACGTGGCAATCCGCCAGGACGTTATCCAGCGCGTACTGCGGAAGACTCTGTGGATCGGCCCCGACCAGGTGCAAGTCGACGTCCGCGACGGCGTAGTCACCCTCACCGGTGCGGTCGGCCGCCGCACCACAGCCTCCATCGCGGCGCGGTTGAGCAGGCAAGTGCCAGGCGTTGCCTCGGTCGTCGACCACATCGGCTACGACTTCGACGACACGGCCCTAGCCCGCTCACGCGTCAACCGCAACCACCCCTTCAGCGCCGAACCGTTCCACCCCGAGCGATCAACCCGCGTGGCAGTGTCGTAACGCCATGGACCTGGCCAGGGCCGTCAGCGGCGGCCCGGCCGGTCCCCCAAGCCTGGATGCAAGCTCATTGAGCGGTGCTGGGTTGAAGAGGTGGCGGACCACACCCGCGTACCTGGGCGAAGGCATCCGGCGCATCGCCGCCACCGCCGCCCCCGAACTCGGTGCCCTGGCGCCGCGACTTACGCCAAGCCAGATCCAGGTCGTCGATCTGACCGGCTGGTACGAACTGCCCAACCGATAGCAGGCTTTCCCCACGCGACCGCCGTCCGCGCGAAGTGCTGGACTGGCGGGCGACCGCCGATGGTCGTACGTGCTTGAACACAGGAACAACCCGGCGTCGACACGCTCATGATGGCGGACATTCAGCGGCCGGCTGGGCGAGACTGTCAAGACCACACGCGAGGGCGAGGCGCGCCGCTTGGGCGCGAGAGAAACGTCCAGCCGACAATGATCGAGTCAGTGCCGGCAGCGCAGCGGATCGATGGAAGCCGGATAGTGCGTGTCTTGATGGTGGCGCCGCCTGGCGCGGGGAAAGGGACGCAGGGGGCGCTCATCGGCGCCCATTTCGCGATACCGCACATCGCGACCGGTGACCTGCTTCGTGACCATGTCGCGCGGCGCACCGAATTGGGGCTTGCGGTACGACAGCACCTCGAAAACGGCGCGTTGGTGCCGGACGATCTGGTGCTGCAGATGGTGCGGCAGGCACTCGAACTGGTCGCGGCCAACGGCGGGTACGTGCTCGACGGGGTGCCCAGAAACATGGCACAGGCCCGCGCCCTGTACCAGATCGGCCGGGAACTGGGGATGACCGCGAACGTGGCCTTGCACCTGCAGGCCGACGACCACGAACTCATCCGTCGTCTGCTAGCCCGGGCCGCGCTGGAAGGTCGCGCCGACGACACCGAACAGGTGATCCGACGCCGGCTAGAAATCTACCGCGAGGTCACACACCCGATCGTCGCCTGGTACGGAGCTCGCGGCATTCTGGTCTCGGTCGACGCGATGCGCCCGGCCGAGCAGGTGGGCCGGGAGATTCTGGCCGCGCTCGAGGTGATGAAGACCTTCGTGGATCACGTCCCTGAGAAAGCGCGGACGCCGGTCGACCTCACCGGGCTTGGTGAAGCCTTCGGCGACAGGCGGACCACCCACCCACCTGGCTGAATTTTCTGCCAGCGGACAACGGCAGGCTAGGCCGAAATCAGGGCCGGCAACGCCGCCCGCGCATCCCCATCTCGAAGCCTACGTACCTGCCGGTGCCGGCTGCGGGTGTCCGCCACGGACGATCAAAGCCGTATGTGGCGCTGAGGAACGCGATCGGACAGCCGCAACATCGCGTTCGCGTTCTTCATGGCCGGCGGCCTGATGGCGCTGCTGATGCGCGGCGAACTGGCGCGGCCGGCATGCAGTTCCTGTCGCCGGAGCAACACAACCAACTGTTCACGACGCATGGCACGATCATCCTGCTGTTGTTCGCGACGCCTATCGTGTTCGCCTTCGCAGGATACATCGTGCCGCTGCAGATCGGTGCACCGGACGTTTCTCGGCTTCCACACCACGTTCCTGGTGCAGCACTGCGACTGGACTTCGATGCCGTTACGGGAAGGCGAGCAGCAGTGTGGCCTGCTCAACGAGCGTCGCCGCCTGTCCTGCGCTACGCGCCGCGTGGTTCCTGAAGCGAGCCACCGGCGGGGTCGGAATCCGCCGGCGATGTGCCATTCGGCGGCCGGAACGGCACCAGGATGACGGGGTATGGCGCGAGCTGAAGCAGGCGAGAGGCGACGCTGCCGCCCACCAGGCTCTCCAAGGGTCCGTGCCCGCGGTTTCCGCGTACGAGCGCGTCGCTGTCCGCGCGTTCGGCAAGCTCCACGAGGAGCCGCGCCATGTTCCTTCGACTGTGCGGAAGCTGTTGCCGCGTGCTGCATAAACGCCCGCTGGGTGTGGGGCCGGCGTGCCACACAGACACCAGCCGCGTTCACGGCATTGAAGGCTGCGGAAGCGGCCGATCTGCTTGTCATGGGCACCCGCGGTAACGGCGGTTGGATGGGGTTTCTACCGGGCGATTTCGACGCGATGTCTCACACAGGCGTCGTGCCCGGTGATCGTTGCCCGCGACGAATCGGCAACGTGACCGCAGCGTAGCCGCTCACAGCGGATAGCCCCACCAGCATCGTTGGTGCCGAACGTCGATACGGACGGGGTGCTCCATACTGCGGGTCGAAATGCTGCGCCGCCGGCTCCGATGACGGCATAATGACCGAGATCCACAGCCCTCTAGGAGGCTCCTGAATAACCCCGTTTCGGGGGTGCGGGTTTCGGGTGGTGGTGATGGGGAGG
>NZ_JBAKHX010000135.1:0-12722 GCF_036906915.1 Micromonospora sp. CPCC 206061 | reverse complement strand
GCGCGGGCGCGGTGGGGCCGGGCGGGGCGGGGGCGCGACCGGCGGGGGCGCCGGCAGCGTGCGGGGGTCAGCGGCCGCGGGGGAGGGTTTTCAAGCGGGGGTTGGCGGCAACCACGGGGCGGACCAACTGGCCGGGCAGGATCACGCGCGCCGTCATGCCCGCGTCGCCCCAGGGGAACAGGGCCACTTTGGCGCGCAGCCGGCGGGCGAGGCGTTCGACGACCATCAGGCCGGATGTGGTGGTTTCGCCGGCGTCGAGGCCGGCGACGCCGTTCAGCCGGGCGTTGAGCTGGTCGAGGACCTCGCGGTCCATGCCGGGGCCGCCGTCGTGGATGTCGACCAGGATGCGGCCGTCTGGCAGCGTGCCGCCGACCACGTGTACGGGGGTGCCGGGCGGCGAGAACATTGTGGCGTTGTCGAGCAGTTCGGCGAGTAGGTGTACGACGTCGACGACGGCCCACGGTGCGACTTCCACGGTCGGCAGGCACAGTACCTCGATCCGCCGGTACTCCTCCACTTCGGACGCTGCCGCTATGGCCACATCGGACAGTGGGGCCGGCTGCTTCCACCAGCGGACGGGTTCCTCGCCGCGAAGGGCGCGCAGGCTGGCGTCCTGGCGTCGCAACTGGACGGTCAGGTGGTCGAGGCGGAACAGGGCGTCGAGGCGTTCGGGGTCGGTCTCCTGAGCTTCCAACTCGCTGATGAGGGCGAGCTGCCGGGCAAGCAGGTCCTGTGTGCGCTCGCCGACGGCGCGCTCGGCGGTGCGGGCCCGGCCGCGTTCCACGGCGGCGTCCACCTGTGCGCGGTATCGGGAGGACGGGGCCGGCGGGCGGTACCCGGGCGGCGCTGCGGGCCGCCTGCCGGCGGAGTCCGCCCGCGGTGGGGTCGCGGCCGAACCGTAGGCCGAGCCGGGGCGCGGCGCATCGGTCTGGGCGGAGCGAACGCCAGGCGCCGCCGCGCCGGAGCCTCGGGCCGTGCCGGAGCGTTGGGCCGCGCCGGAGTTGGGTGCCGCCCGCGGGCCGGGACCGCGCCCGGATCTACGCGGGTCAGGGCCGCCGCGAACCGAGGGCCCCGCCTCGCGAACGACCGGTCCTGAACCCATGGCCACGGTTTCGGATCGGCGGGCGGGGCGGCGCGATCCGGACGCCGGTCCGCGGTACGCCGTGGCCGGACGGGCCGGCACCCGACCGGCGTACTGGTGCGGTGCCGGCCGTCGGCGCCGCACGCCCCGGGAGATCAGGTAGCCGACGAGGATGACCAGCAGCGCGGCCGCGATGCCAGCACCGATCACGGGCGCGGCACCCCACGCCCGGACTGTGCCCGATTCTTCCGCGAACCCGTACGTCACGATGGCTCCCCCCACCGGCGCCTACCTCGATGAACGGAAGGCGCCGGCCAGGAGTTCGACGGAATCACGATCAAATTTGCCCGTACCCCTTCAGGGTGACGGCGTTGGCCGACTTCTGGATGTTCCCGGCCATGGCCGAACCGCCGGGAAGGTGCGGCATCGCCCGCACGAACTGGTCGCGGAACCAGATCCCGCGCCGCCGGACTGGTCGAGACGAGACCGGGCGCCGGCACGACCGTCCGGCGTCCGGATCAGAAGAACGACCTACCCATCGAGCGGCGCGAGCTGGACCTCAGCCGGGACCGGATCGTGCGGGCCGCCGTCGCGCTGGCCGACGCCGAAGGGCTGGCGATGTTGTCGATGCGCCGGGTGGCCGCCGACCTCGACGTGGCCACGATGACGCTGTACCGGTACGTCGCCAGCAAGGAGGAGCTGGTGCCGGCGATGGTCGACGCTGTACTGGGGGAGCGCTCGCTGCCGGTCCGCCCGCGGCAGTGGCGCACGGCGCTGGAACGCGTCGCGCGTCTGACGTGGACGGTCTTCCGCCGCCATCCGTGGGCGGCCGAGGCGCTGTCGATGACCCGCCCGCAGCTCCTGCCGAACCTGCTCGCCTACGCTGACTTCAGCCTCGCCGCGCTCCGGGAGCTCGGGCTCGGCCCGAGCGACACGATGCACGTCCACCTGACCCTGTTCGGCCACGTGCGCGGCACCGCGCTGAACATCCAGTCAGAGGTGCGCGCCCAGCAGGACACCGGCATGACCAGCGACGAGTGGATCGGGACGCAGCGCCGGGCCATCGCCGCGGTGGTCGCGTCCGGGCGGTACCCGGGGTTCGCCGAGGTGTCCCGGCACCCGTTCGACTACGACCTCGACGCGGTCTTCGAGTACGGGCTCCAGCGCCTGCTCGATGGCGTGGCGGCACATATAGGCCATTTGGTCAGGGTCAGATAGTCGGGATCTCCTCGCGACCGACCGAGGTGCCGTCAACGGAGGTCGCGGCGGCCATGCGGCTCAGCCAGGCGTTGACCACGGCAAGCTCGCCCGCCGTGAAGCCCTCGGAGAGCCGGTCTTCCACCGCCCTGACCGCCGGGCGGGCCGCGCCGAGCCGCGCGCGGCCTCTGTCGGTGAGGAAGATCTGCTGCGAGCGCCGGTCCTGCGGGTGCGGGCGGCGCTCGATGAGCCCGGCGCGCTCCAGGCCGCCGAGCATCTCGTTGGCGGACTGGCGGGCGGTCGACACGGCGCGTGCGACGTCGGCGACGGACATCCCGGGGTGGTTGTCGAGGATCAGCAGCGACGCGAACTGCGCGACCGACAGCCCATGCTGGTCCAGCGCCTCGGCCACCACACCGCGCATGCTCAGCCAGGCGTGGCGAACCAGAAACGTCGAGCATTCCTTGTCGTCGGTCACGGCTCCCATTCTGCCCATCGCGATATTGACAGGTACCTGACGAGCGTGCCACGGTAACCGCATGACCGTCAGGGACCTGTCATTATCGTACAGCCGTCAGCGGCGCGTGCTCTCGGTTCTCGTCCTCTCCGCGGTGCTGATCTGGATCGACACGACCATCCTCGGCATCGCCCTCGAACACCTCGCCGACCCGCGGCACGGCCTCGGCGCCACGCCAGGCGAACGCCAGTGGGCCGTCGGCTCGTACGCGCTGCTGTTCGCCACCGCGCTGTTCGCCGCCGGCGCGCTCGGCGACCGGTACGGGCATCGCACGATCCTGGTCGCGGGCCTGGTCGCGTTCGGCGCGGCGTCCGTCTGGGCGGCCTGGGCCGGCGACGCGACCAGCCTGATCCTGGCGCGCGGCCTGATGGGCGTCGGCGGCGCGATGATCATGCCGACGTCGATGGCCATCATCGGCGCGACGTTCCCGCCGGAACGGCGGGCCGGCGCGATCGCCGCCTGGTCGGCGTCGAGCGGCCTCGGCGTCGCGCTCGGCCCGCTGCTCGGCGGCGTGCTGGTCGACCACTTCTGGTGGGGGTCGGTCTTCCTGGTCAACCTGCCCATCGTCGCGGTCGGCCTGGTCGGCATCATCGGGTACGCGCCAAACCCGCGCGCCGCGAAGCGACGCCGGCCCGATCCGCTGGGACTGGTACTGTCCACCGCCGGTCTGGCGGCCCTCGCGTACGGGCTGATCGAGGGTGGGCAGGCCGCCGACTGGGCGCGCGTCGAGGTGTGGGCGCCGATCGCGGTCGGGGTGGTCCTGCTCGCGCTGTTCGTGGTGGTGGAGCGGCGGTCGCCGGAGCCGAGCTTCGACCCGCGGCTGTTCAGGAACAGCCGGTTCGCGGCGGGCAACCTGGCGCTCGGGGCGCTGTTCTTCGGCATCACCGGGCAGATGTTCTACGGCAACTTCTACCTGCAGGGCGCCCGTGGAATGTCCGCATTGGACACCGGCCTCGCGTTCGTGCCCGGCGCGCTCGGTGTCGTGGTCGGCTCGGGGCTCGGCCCGCGCCTGGTCAAGCGGTACGGGCTGGCCGCCGTTTCGGGTACGGCGCTGCTCGTCGTGGCCGCCTCGTTCGCCGCCAACCTGACGTTCGGCGTGGACACGCCGCTGGCCTGGTTCTGCACCCTGGGAGCGATCAGCGGGGTGGCCATGGGTGCCGTGATCGCGCCGACCGTCGCCGCGGTCGTCGCGGTGCTGCCGGTGGACCGGATGGGCGCCGGCTCCGCCGTCAACAACACCGTCCGGCAGGTCGGCAGCGTGCTCGGCATCGCGGTGCTCGGCACCGTCCTCAGCGTCACCTACCGGGACCGGATCGCGCCCGCACTCGGCGGCCTGCCGCCCGAGACGCGCACCGCCGCCGAGTCGTCGGCGGAGCACACCCGGTACATGGCTGGTGCGCTCGGCCAACCCGACCTGGTGGCGGCCGCAGACCGGGCGTTCGTGGAGGCCATGCACGTCACGGCGCTCAGTGCGGCACTGGTCGCACTGGCCGGCGCGGTCCTGCTGCTGCGCGCGTTCCGCACCCGCGGCACTCCGACCCCGTCGGTGCCGACCGAACTCGACCGACCCACCACAGTGGCCGCACACTGATAGCATCCGAATCGTCACGGAAATCGACACCCGGGTGTGCCGGGCGGGAAGGCGGCCCGGGTGTTCGGTCGGTTCCGGAAAGGGAAGAATCCCGGCGATCCGTCCTCTGTGGACCAGGTGCGGCTCGCCGTGCGGGCCATGCGGAGCGGTGACAACGCCAGCGCGATCGAGCACCTCACGGTCGCCTCCGGCACCACCGATATGGGCGCGCTCTCCGACGTCGGCGCGTTGTTCCTGGAGCTCGGCCAGCGCGACCGGGCATACGGCTGCTTCCGGCGGGCGGCCGAGGGGGGCAACGCGGTCGCGATGCACAACCTCGGCGTGCTCAGCAAGGAAGACGGCCGGGTCGACGAGGCCGAGCGGTGGTGGCGGGCGGCGGCGGACCGGGGCAACGTCGACACGTTCAACAGCCTCGGCAACCTGCTGCGGCTCCGCGGTGACGACGCCGAGGCCCGGCGTTACTACCTGCTCGGCGCCGAGGCTGGCGTGCCCGACTCGATGTCCAACCTCGTCACCACGATGCTCGCCGAGGGTGACGTCGCGGGCGCCCGCCGGTGGGCCGACAAGCTCGCCACCAGCGGGCATCCGTCCGGGCAGTTCATGAAGATGGTCGTCGACGAGGCCGAGCGCGACCCGCGGCCACCCGTGCAGCGCAAGCCATCACAGGGCCTGCCATCACAGGGCCTGCCATCACAGGTGGGTGGGTCGACGCCGGTCACCATCGACCCGTTCGACCCGCTGGGCTCCGCTGAGCAGCTGCGGCTCCAGGCGCAGTCCACCGACGACCCGGCGGTGCTGGGCCTCGCCATCGACACGGCGCGGCTCGCGGTCGAGGCGACGGCCGGCGACCAGGCCTCGACGGCGCACGCGCAGGCGATCCTCTGTGTACTGCTGCGCACCGCCGCCGCCCGCACCGGTGACCAGGCGAAGCTGGCCGAGGCGGTGCGGGCCGGCAGGGCAGCGGTCGCCGCCGCCGAGGCGAGCGGTGCCAACCGGTCCCGCGCGTCGGGTGCGCTGGCCACCACGCTGATGGACACGTTCGGGCGCGGCGGTGACGTGTCGGTGCTCGTGGAGGCCGTCGTGGCGTGCCGCACGGCCGCCAGCACCGCCGAGGGCGACGACACCGAGCGAGCGGGAGCGATCGGCAACCTGGTCAACGCGCTCGTGCTGCTGTACGACTCCCGCAAGGACTCGGCCGTCATCTTCGAGGCGGTGCGGCACGCGCGCGCCGCGATCGCGCTGGCGGAGCCCAGCGACCCGCGGTTCCCGCCGATCGCCATCGGTGCCGCGCAGGCGCTGTGGCAGTACTGCCTGGCGACGAAGGCGCTCGACACCTTCGACGAGGCGCGGCAGCTGGCGCACGCGGCGCTGCGGGCGCTGCCTCCGGGGCATCCCAACCAGCCGGCCGTCACCCAGTTCGTCGGCATGCTCGAGCAGGCGGCACGCACCCTGGGTCGCTGAGTCAGCCGCGTGCCACGGTAAGTGTGGACACGCCCGCCGCGACGTCGAGGTCGTACCGGTCGCGGGCTGCCGCCCACTCCGGCGGTTCGAAGACGGTG
Organism: Micromonospora sp. CPCC 206061; assembly: GCF_036906915.1. NCBI lineage: Bacteria > Bacillati > Actinomycetota > Actinomycetes > Micromonosporales > Micromonosporaceae > Micromonospora > Micromonospora sp. CPCC 206061. The sequence goes on along the minus strand of NZ_JBAKHX010000135.1, from coordinate 6,777 downwards.
CCGCCGGCCACCCCGGTGTGGCCGCGACCGTCCACAGTGACCTGGGCGGCGCCGCTGCCCACCCGTACTCGTGACGGTGCGGCGCCGGCCGTCCGCACGCTTACCTGTCCGGCCCCGCCGGTGACCCGCACCGGCAGCGTGCCGGTCGCGGGCGGCAGCGCGAGGTCGATCGCGTTGGCGCCGCCGGCAAGGTCCACACCCGAGACCGGACCGGCGTCGAGGTCGAGCCGCTGGTCGGCGGCGCCCGCGGCGATCCGCACGTGCCAGGTGACCGCGGCGTTGAGCCGCACGTCCACGGAGTGCGTACCGCCAGGCAGCGCCAGCCGCACCACGTCGTCCCCGTCGGCCACCTCGGGCCGCCTCGGGGAGTCAGGGTGGGAGGCGGAGATCCGGTACAGGTCGCCGCCCAGGTCGACCGAGCGCACGACCACCACGGTCGCCCCGCTCACCAGCTCGAACGTCGCCGAGTCCCGGTCGCCGCGCGGCGCGGACAGCACCACGTCGCCGTCGTCGGCGGCCTCGACCAGCGCCACGACCACTGTCACCGCGGCCACCAGCACGACCGCCGCCCCGGCCACGACCCACCACAATCGCCTCATGCCGCTGGCTGTACCCGGGATCGATGCCGGTCATGCCCGCGGCGGGACGGGGCAGCGGGACGCCCTGTCTGGGTGGGAAGATCAGGGGGTCGGACGACCGGCGGGGGATCGACATGGCGAGCGAAGTGACACAGGCGCGCCCGGTGGCGGCCGAGCGGCGGCCAGAGCTCGACGCGATCCGCGCGTTCGTCGTGGTCGGGCTGGTGTTCTTCCACTCGGCGCTGATCTTCGACGCCGAAGACGACTACTACGTCAAGAACCCCGAGACCACGAGCGCCATCATGATCGCGGCGGGGTTCGCCGTGGTGTGGGCGATGCCGATCCTTTTCCTGATCGCGGGGCTCGGCTCGTGGCACTCGATGCGCAAGCGCGGGCCGCGCGGGTTCGCGGTCGAGCGGCTGCTCCGGCTGGGCGTGCCGCTGGTCTTCGCGACGCTGACGATCATCCCGATCCCGCAGTGGCTGCGGCTGCGCGCAGCCGACCCCGGCTACGACGAGTCGTACCCGCGCTTCCTGCTGCGCTTCTTCGACGTGCACCTCGACCTGGGTGACTTTCCGTTCATCCTGGACGGCGAGCACTTCGAGACCGGGCACCTGTGGTTCATCGTGCTGCTGCTGGCGTTCTCGCTCATGCTGGCGGCGGTGGCGCGGCTGCTGGCCGGCCGCGCCGCGCAGGCCGGTGACCGGGGCGCCGCGGCGGTCACGCGGCACCGCGGCCTGGTGCTGCTGCCGGCGGTGCCGATCGCGGTCATCTGCGCGCTGCTCGGGCTGGAGGAGGCGTTCGCCGGCTGGAGCCGCTGGGCGTACCTGCTGTTCTTCCTGTTCGGCTTCGTGCTGGCCGCCGACGGGCGGTTCCGGGATGCGATGCGCCGCGACGCGGTTATCGCCGCGGTGGTCGGCGTCGCGGTGTTCGCCGCCGGAATGCCGCTCTTCCTGGCCGTCGACGAGCCGTTCACCGAGGTGACGCCGCTCGCGATGGCCGCCCGCGCGCTCTTCGGCGTGGCCGGATGGTGCTGGGTGACCGGCATCCTCGGCCTGCTCGACCGTCGCCGGCGCAGGCCCGCGCCAGCGTGCACCGGCCCGGCCCGGCCGCCTAGCCGCAAGGCGCGCGCGTACGCCTACCTCGGCACCGCCGTGCTGCCGCTGTACATCCTGCACCAGCCGATCGTCGTGGCGGTCGCCTACCACGTGGTGCGGTGGGACGCGTCGATCCCCGTCAAGTACCTGGCCATCGTGGCGGCGTCGCTGGCGCTGACGGTGGCGGCGTACGACCTGCTGGTGCGGCGCACCCCGGTGACCCGCTTCCTGTTCGGCATGCGCCCCTAGGCCCTGTCCTGCCGATCATTGCCGCCCTGCGGCTGGACCTCGGCTCGGCTCGGCTCGGCTCGGCTCGGCATGATCGACAGGACGGGGCCTAGACGCGTTTGGCGCGCGAGCCGTCCGGCGAGACGGCGAACCAGTCGTCGCCCACGCCGTGCCCGGCGGTCTGGCCGAGCTTGCGGTCCGCCCGGAAGTAGTACAGCGGGCGGCTGTCCAGGGTGAGCTGCTGGGCGCCGCCCGGCCGGGTGATCACGCCGACGAGGCTGGCGTCGAGGGTGGTGTCGATCTGCACGCCGTCGGGCGCCAGCACCGGCTCCCACCGCTCCAGGCATTCCGCGGCGCACGCGCTCTTCGGCGGGTTCGTGCGGTCCCGGTCGTACCGGTAGACGGTCCGACCGGTGCCGTTGACGACGATCGGGGAGAAGCGGACCAGGCTGGCCACCCGCAGCACCTGCGGCCGGCCCGACGTGCCAGGCTTCGCCGGTGCGGCCGCCTGCTCGGCCCGCCCACCGCGCGGCGCGATCGCGAACCAGACGTTGCCCGCCCCGTGGCCGGCGGTCTGGCCGAGCTTCACGTCGTCGCGGAAGTGGTACATCGGCCAGCCGTCCAGGGTGAGCTGTTTGGCGCCGCCCGGCCGGGTCACCGTGCCGATCATCGCCGGCTCGATGCTGCCCTCGACCTGGAATCCGTCCGGGGCGAGGACCGGCTCCCACATCGTCAGGCACGCGGATTTGCACCGGCTTGCCGGCGGGTTGTTGGAGTCCCGGTCGAAGCGGTACACCGTGCGCCCGCCGCCGCTGGTCACGAGCGGCGAGAACCCGTCCAATTCGGCCACCCGCAGCACCAGCGGCGCCGAGCCACCGGCCCCGGAGGCAGGGCCGGTGGTGGCGGGTGGCGCGATGGGCCGCGCTGGCGTTCCGCACCCCGCCAGCGCGGTGGCGACGATGAGGACTGCCAGTGGACGGGTACTCATTGGACTCACCCCGCGTTGCGATCACCAGGCGGGCATGACATAGTCGCCAGGACCGACGCTGGCTCGACGGTGATTGATGTGGTTGGCTCCAATACGGCCAGCGGCGCCGGCCGGTTCACGGCATTTCTGGTTCTGGCATTCGCGCTGCACGCGTGCAGTCCGCAGTGGACGGACGAGCGCGCCGACGATCCCTACTACGCCGAGGTCACCGCGACCGGCGTCGAGTCGCCGCCCGCCCCCCGCACCTATACGTGGTCGTGCGGGCGCAACCTCGAAGGCCACCGCAACACCGCCAACTACGTGGTCGCGCCCGGCGTGCCCGGTCCGCCGCACCACGTGCACGACTACGTCGGCAACCTCTCGACCGGGCTCGACTCCACCGACGCCACGCTCGCCGCCGCCCCCACCACCTGCGCGAATGGCGACAAGTCCACGTACTACTGGCCGGTTTTGAGGAAAGGCGCCCGCGCCGATACCGGCCATGGCGCGATCGAGGTGCCCGCCGCGGTGACGCTGACGGCGTACCCGGACCCTGGTGGCCCGGTCGTGGAGATGCCGCGCCTGCTGAGGGCGACCACCGGCGACGCCCGCGCCGCCACCCACGACGCCGGGCTGGCCCGGCCGAGCTGGACCTGCGCGGGCGCCGGCCCGCCCGGCCCCCGCTACCCGCTGTGTCCCGGCGGGGCGCGGCTGCTGCGCGTGTTCGAGTTTCCGAGCTGCTGGGACGGGCGGCGCGTCGACAGCCCCGACCACCGCGCCCACCTGGTGTTTCCGGCGCCGGAAGGGTGTCCACGTGGGACGTTCGCGGTGCCGCGCCTGCGGCTGACGGTGGCGTACGAGCGGCCGGATGGCGACCGGTTCGCGATCGACGGCTTCCCTGACCAGCGGGGCAGCCCGGTGACAGACCACGCGTTCCTGGTCAACCTCATGCCGGAGGCGCTGATGGCCCAGGTGGTGCGGTGCCTGAACACCGGTGCGGGATGCCCGTGAACCGATCATGCGATCTCGCCGTAGTGCCAGTGACCGACCGGAGAGGGGCGGGCGGATGGCTTCCAGCGATGAGGCGCTGGTGAGGTCGCTGTACGAGCAGCACGGCAAGGCGCTGCTGGCGTACGCGGGCCGGGTGACCGGCGACCGTGCGCTGGCCGAAGACGTGCTGCAGGAGACCCTCATCCGGGCCTGGCGGCACGCCGCGTCGCTGTCGGAGCAGACCGGCTCGATCCGGGGTTGGCTGTTCACGGTGGCGCGCAACGTCATGACCGACAAGATGCGCGCGAAGTCGATCCGGCCGACCGAGGTCGCCGAGTCGCCCGCAACGGTGCCCGTCGAACGCGACCACGCCGACCGGGTGGTCGACTCCGTGGTGGCGCTGGACGCCCTGGAACGCCTCTCCGAGGAGCACCGCAGCGTGCTCGTCGAGATCTACTTCCAGGGGCGCAGCGTCGCCGAGACCGCCGAGCATCTCGGCATCCCGCCAGGCACCGTCAAGTCCCGGTCCCACAACGCGATGAAGAACCTGCGAGAACTGCTGCTCGGGCGCTCCGCCGCCCTGAAGGGGGTGGCGTGATGAGCGCCGGTTCCCACGAGGCGCCGCAACTCGGCGCGTACGTGCTGGAGACGCTCGACCCCGATGAGCGGCGCGCTGTCGACGCCCACCTCGCCGAGTGCCCGCAGTGCCGGACCGACCTGGCGGAGCTGGAGGCGGTGAAGGACGTGCTCAACGACATCCCGCCGGAGGCGCTGGTGCAGGGCCCGCCGGACGCCGACCTGGTGCTCCAGCGGACGCTGCGCCAGGTGCGCGGCGAGGCCGTGCGGGGCGTCCGGCGCCGCTGGATGCCCGCGGCCGCCGCCGTGGCGGTCGCGCTGGCCGGGGCACTCGGCGCCGGGGTCGCGGTGGGCCGCGGTACGGCCCCGGCGCCGGGCGCCCAGGCCACACCGCCGGTGCCATCGGTGTCGGTGACGTCGGCGGTACCGGGCACGCGCGCCGGTACGGTCGAGGACCCGGCGACCGGGGTTCGTCTGACCGCCCGGGTGGTGCCGGCGGCCGGCTGGGTGCGGGTGAACGCCGCCGTGAACGGCATCCCGGCGGGGGAGAACTGCCGGCTGATCGTGGTGGGCAAGGACGGCTCGCGGGAGATCGCGGCCGGCTGGATCGTGTCGAAGGCCGGCGAGAGCGGCGGCACCACGCTGGACGGCAGCGCGGCGGTAGCCCCGGACAACGTGGCGGCGGTAGAGGTAGTGAACACGGCCGGTCGCCGCTTCGTGACCCTGCCGGTGTAGTCAGGGGCGCGTGAGGACGCGCCAGACCTCGCGGGGGTTGTGGTTCAGGGCAACGTCGAAGCGGGCGATCCGCACGCGCGGTGGGACCGCGAGCGGGGTGAGCATCGCGAGCAGCGCGAACGCGGCACCCACGCCGGTCGTGGCGGCCGCCGTGCCCGACGCGCCACCCGCGAACGCGAGCGCCGTCACCACGCCCAGGGCGAGAGCCCCGTTGAGCGCGCCGCCGGCCAGCCCTGAGCGGTGCGCCGGCACACCGGCCAGCGTGAGCACGGTGCCGGCGGCGAACACCAGAGCCAGCCCGGCGCCGAGCAGCAGGAGCCCGGGCAGCACCACCGTCAGGTACCCGGTGTCGGGGCCGACCCGCGACAGCAGGAGCAGCCCGGCGGCGCCGGACGCCAGCCCGGCGGTCAGCAGCGCGGGGGAGCCGTACCTGGCCAGTGGCCGGCGGGCGAGGCGGCCGGCGAGCACGAGCGCCGCCACGCCGGGCAGGAACGCCGGGGCGACGCGCTCCGCGGGCAGGGCCGCGACGAGCAGCAGTCCGGCGAGCGCCGCGCCGGTGGCGGACAGGCCGATCGCCAGCAATCCCAGGACCCGGCGGCGATCGGCCAGGTACGCCACCGGCGCGGGCGCCCGCCCTCGCCCCGCGGGCCGCCTGCGCGGCGGTGCGCGGAGGGCTCGGCGCGGCGGGTCCGAGACCAGGCGCGGGGCCAGGTGCAGCGCGGCCGCCGACACCAGTACCGCCGGCGCGAACCCCCACCGCCACGACACCCAGTCGCCCGCGGCGCCTGCCAGGCCGGGAAGCAGGGCGCCGGCGGCGGCGCCCAGCACCGACAGGCCGCCCCACGCGGCGGCCAGCTTCGGCTGCGCGGTGCGGGCGGTCAGCAGGCGTACCGCGGCCAGTGCCGCCGGCGCGATGAGCGCGGCACTGGCGCCCTGCGCGAGCCGGGCGATGGCGAGGGTGGCGAAGCCGGACGCCAGCGCCGCCGTGATCGAGGCGCCGGCGAACGCCGCCAGCCCGACCACCATCGGCGGCCGCGCGCCGTACCTGTCGACCAGCCGGCCGCCCACCGGCAGCAGCACGCCGAACGCGAGCGCGAAAGCGACACCCACGAGCGCCGCCCCGGCCGGGTCGAGCCCGAGCTCGCGGCCGATCGCGGGCAGGGGAAGAACGACAACGGTCATCGTGGCGATCACCGTGGCCTGTACGGCGCCGAGCAAGGCGTACGCCTGCCCGCGCCGGTCGATGTCGGTCATGGCCGAGGCTCCTCCCGCGCGAGAAGCGGCCAACTTCGACCTATACGTCGGTGGGCGCCAGCCGGTTCATGTGATTTATTCGCCGCGGTTGACGCGGGCGACCTCCCACAGCGTCTGGAGGCTGATGACCTGGGTCGGGCCGGACAGCGCCGCGCGCAGCCGCTGGTTGGCCGGCTCCGGTGCCGGTGGCGGCGCGACGTCGCCGAGCAGCGCCTGCCAGTGCGCCACCGCCTCCCGCTGGTTGGCCAGCTCGGCGCCGCGCCGCTCGCGTTCGCGCTCGTCGGCCTCCTGGCGGCGGCGCCGGCCACGGGCGGCCGCGTCTCGCGCGATCGCCCGCGCCTGCGCGGCGGCG
>NZ_JBAKHX010000134.1:0-12785 GCF_036906915.1 Micromonospora sp. CPCC 206061 | reverse complement strand
TCTGGAAACCATCGTGGATCGGCAGGTTGCTGCCTTCCTCACACGTGTTCGGCTCCTTGTTCAGCGGCGGCGGGGTGGCGGGCTGGTTGCCCCCGTTGTTACCGCCGTTGTTGTTGCCGTTGCCGCCGTTGTTGTTGCCGCCGTTGTTGTTGCCGTTCCCAGCGCTCAGGGTGCAGTTGGCAAGCCCGTTCAGGTTGTTCGGCCGGTCACCGACACGGTCGATCGCGATGGCGATCCGGTCGATGGCCGCCGTGCGCTTGCTGGCCAGCGGCCCCAGGATGGCGTTCTGGACGAAGTTCGGTCCGCCCTCCCCCTGGCTGGTCGCCAGCCGCTGGTTCGCCTCGGCGATCTGGGTCTCCAGCAGCGCCAGGTTGCGGTCGACCTCGGCGCGCGCGGCGGCAGGTACGTTCTGCAGCTTGTCGGCCACGGTCGGGCACGTGATGGTCTGGGTGGTCGCCGCGTTGACCTGGGCGGTGCCGCAGAACTGTCCGTCGCCCCAGTAGTTGCGGACGGTGCGGCCGTTCTGGCGGCTGGTGGTCACGCTCTGCCCGTTAGGGGCCGCGCCGCCCGGTGCGGTGACGCAGCCACGGGACGCAGCGTTGTTGCGCTCGCCTGCGGCGTTGGACACCTGCGTGACAGCGACGATGCCGCCGAATACCGCGAGGGTGGCAACCACGCCCAGGAGCCGCTTTTGATTTCCGGTCATGCGTGTCCTTTTTCTCAGTGCCGAGATCGAGTGACCTCACCTAAAAGGAAAGCGGTATTGGGTGTCAAGTCGCAAATAATGATTTAATGTTTCCCGGCTTTTCCTAAAGCAAATTTATGCTGGCGTATTCATCGCCGGGTGATCAGCCGAACGGATGATCTCTGGGGTTCACCGATCTGCTGTGACCTGCGTCGCAGTCGGTCCCCGAAACCAGGTACCGGTCCCGGGCAGCCTACGCCATAATCACCGGATGGCTTCATCTATCCGCTGGGTCTCATTTGACTGCACCGATCCGTACACGCTCGCGCGGTTCTATGCCGACGTGACCGGCTGGCAGTTCGACGGCGAATCCGAACCCGACGACGAAGAATGCGCGGTACTGCCGCCGGGCCCCGACCATCCGGGCCTGCTTTTCACCCGGGTGCCGGAGGGCAAGGTGGTCAAGAACCGGCTGCACCTCGACCTGCAACCGCGCGACCGCACCCGCGACGAGGAGGTCGAGCGCGTGGTGGGCCTCGGCGCCACCGTGCAGGCCGACCGCCGCCAGCCGGACGGCCGTGGCTGGATGGTCCTCACCGACCCAGAGGGCAACGAGTTCTGCATGAACACGAGCCCAGCCGAGCGGGAACTGCTCAGCTAGAGTCCGGCCGCGTGGGCTGCCGTTGTGCCGCCCACGATCGGCAGGACTATGCGGCTGCTCTTCAGCGCGACCTCGATGACGGCGCGGGTCTGGTCGGGCTGGCTGGAGTACTGTGGATAGCTGCCAACGATGATGACGCCGATCCGGTGTCCCGGCTGGAAGACGTAGTCCTCCGGCAGCAGCGGGAAGTCGAAGTTGTATCGCTCACCGGGCACGAGCGGCGTGGGCGTTCGCAGCGACTGGCGGTTCTGCGCGTCCATGATGCCCTTCGTGACCAGCTCCACGTCGGCCGTGTGCACGCGCTTCTGCGTCTGCCGGTAGCAGGCGTTGTCGGTGGCGCTGTCTTCGCCCCAGCAGTCCTCGGTCGTCAGCGTCACGATGCCCTCACCGCTGGCCCGATGGTTGACCCGCTCGGCGGTGCCGTAGTCGACCAGGATCGCACCCAGGTTGGTGTCCACCTGGTCGGCGGCGGCGCGCACCTTCACCACCGGCGTACCAGACACGTGCAGAGCGGCGGTGAGAGGCGCCGACAGGTACGCGAGCCGGTTGGGTTGCACCGTGTCCGGATTCAAGATCATGGTGTTCTGCGTCTGCGTTGGACTGTCCTGGAAGGACTGTGTGACGGGATCGGCCGCGGGCACCAGGCCCAGTCCGTCGGGGCGCAGCCACACCTCAGTGCCGACCGTGCTCGGCACCGGCCAGTCGGCGTGCGCCTCCCACACGTCGGCCGCGCGCTCGATGTCGACCCGCGGCTCGTCCATGACGCCGTTCGGCACGGCGTGCAGCCAGTAATCCATCCACCGGTGCAGGGTCGCCACCCACTCGGCGCGGCGGAAGTCGAACGGGTCGACGTGGCCGGTCTGCGTCAACCACAGCTTGCGGGGCACGTCGTACCGTGCCAGCTCGTACCAGAACTTGCTGAAGTGGTCCGGCCGCACGTTGTCGTCGTTGAGCCCGTGTACCAGAAACACGCTCGCCGAGATGTTGCCGGCCTTCTTCACATAGCTGCGCTCGTTCCAGAAGGCGGTGTAGTCACCGTGCTCGTCGCCGTCGTTCGCGGCGAGCGCGTCCCGGACCGGCTTGCAGTAGTCTCGCCGCTCCGGGTTCGTCACCACGTTCGCGAGGAACGACGGATAGTTGTTCGCGCGGGTCACCACGCCGTTGCTGCGGGTGTAGTCGTAGTACTCCGTAGGACCGCTGATCGGCACGATCGTGGTCAGCCCCCGCACGCCCGTCACGGCCGTCGCCATTGCCAGCGAGCCGTCGTACGACTTGCCGACCATGCCGGTCTTGCCGTTGTGCCACTCCGCCGTCACCTGCTGGCCGGCGGCGTTACGTGCGACGGCCCGGCCGCCCAGCCAGTTGACGGCCTGCTTGGCGCTGAGGTTGTCCTGGTTGGCGTTGGTCGTCGGACAGCCGGTCGAGTTGTTGGTGCCCACCATGTCGAGCAGGATGATCGCGTACCCGCGCGGCACGAAGTAGTTGTCGTAGAAGAGCGGCCACTTGTCGAGCAGGCCGTCGCCGTCGATGTCGGCCTTGCACTCGCCGTCGTTGCCCCGGCAGAGCGTCGAGTAGTACGGGCTGGCGTCCATGATGACCGGTACCTTGAGCCCGTCAGCGGTGGCGCGCGGCCGGATCACGTCGAACGCGATGATGTCGCGCAGCCCGTCGGCGTCGCTGTCGAAGGTGGAGTCGATGAAGAGACGTTCCCGGATCGCGTCCGCGTATCCGAAGACGGGCTGCGTGACTCCGTCCTCGATCACGATGGTGGGCGCCTCGCGCGCCTGCGCTGGGGCGGCTGCCCCCAGCGCCGCGACCATAGCGACCGGAAGGACACCGAGACCGACCCAGAACCGCCCCATGCGCGGCACTCTATGGACGCGGTACGGGCCGGGCAACGGACAGTTGTCGAAACATCGCCATCCGCCACTTCAACACGCGACTCGCCGTAGCGGACGTTAGGCTGAAAGGAGGAAGTTGTGCTGGTCGATCCGCTGATCATCTGACGAAATGTCGGAATCGCTGGTGACCTTTGGTATTTACCAAGTGACGTGGGGTAGAGGGGCAATGTCATGGTGCCTAGCGTCGATCCCGACAAGCCGGCCAAGACACCGGAGGCAGCCATGACCACCAACACCGTCGACGGCGTCATCGTGCTGACCGACGAGGAATGGGATGCGCTAGTGCAGCGTCGCCTTGATCGACTAGGGCTCACCTATGAGGAACTCGCGGATATGGCCCGGCGTCGTGACTTCAGCTCGATCGACGCGCTGAAGGCGTGGTACACGATCGGGCCGGTTGATGACTAGAAAGCGCAACCTGGCCGTGGAAGCTCGCCAGTTCGCCGACACGCTGCAAGACGTCCTCAACAAGACTGTGTGCGATCACGCCAAGGTCATCACCATGATGCGTGGTGATGACCTGGCAATCGTCGGCACGCGGCTCGACGTCGACGGGTCGTCGCGACCGATACGCATGCGGTCGTACGGCAGCAGCCGGATCTCGATCGATGTGAGCTGCCAGCTGACGTTCGACAAGGACGAACGGCTGTTCCTAACCGTGGAGAGGTCGTACTGCGGCGTCTACTTAGGCGCACAGGCCGAGGACATCCTCTTGCACTACGACTTCGAGCGGGACAAGGAGCGGTACGCGGAGGCGCACCTGCAGGTCTGCGCGCGGCACGACGGGCTGGAGAGCTTCCGCCGCGCGCAGGGTCGCAAGGACGGTCTGGCCAAGATTCACCTTCCGGTGGGCGGACGCCGGCTGCGCCCTGCGATCGAGGACCTGGTCGAGTGCCTGATCGTCGAGGGCTTGGTGACACCGAAGGCGGGGTGGGAGCCGGTGCTCGACCGGACGCGCGACGAGTACCGCAAGCGGCAGCTTTCGGCAGCCATCCGGCGTAGCCCAGGAACGGCCATCAAGGAGCTGGAGCGCCTTGGCTACGCGGTGGCGGGCAGCTCGTCAGCCTGAACGGGCCGTGGCGAGGATCGCGGCTGGGTCCTTCGCGGCGCGGAGGAGAACCGGCGTGGCGGTGACCTTGACGTCGCCTGTCGACGGTGGCTTGCCGACCTCGGCGCCGCTCACCCCGGAGCCGCCGGGCACCGTCACGGGGCCGCCGTCGCTCCACACCACCAGCGTGCTCTCGCCGCCCCGGCGAAACGCCACCCCGCGCAGCCCCTTGTCGCTCACCGGCTGGGCGGTCGCACCCCGGGCAGCCGTCGCCAGGTCGGCCATCATCCGGCCGGCGACACGCTCGGCACCGTCCGGGTCGAGCAGGCCGTACCGCACCTCGCTGCCCTGGCGGTTGTTCGGGTTGTAGGCGAGCGGCAGCCAGATCACCTCGCGCACGCCGGCCGCGACGAGTTGGGTCACCGCCTTCACCATCTCGCCGGCCCGGGCGTCGTCATCGCCGGTGGGCGTACGCCAGAACTGGCCGACCTCCCACGCCTCGATGGGGGTGCCAGCGGGGTTTTCGGCAGACAGGTAGCCCATGAGGTCGGGCACGGCCGTCCAGTGCTCGTAGAAGTGCACCTGCCGCACGTCGACCACCTTGCGGTCGAGCAGCGCCTCGGTGGCGGCGAGAAACTGGAGGCTGCGCACGTTTTCGGGGACCGACATAGCGGCGGCCGCATCGGCGGGGATCTTCTGGCCACGGGTGCCGATCCGCCGCTGGAAGTACCGCTGGTACGCCTGGGCGGCCTGGTCCTGCTGGCCCGCGCGGAGCAACCGGTCGGCGACGCCCATGCCGTAGGCGACGCTGCTGATCCCGGAGTCGACCACGAGCGCCTTCGGATCGGCGGCGCGGATCGCCTCGGCGGCCGCCTCGACCAGCTTCGTGTAGTCGGCGGTGCTCCCGGCCCAGTAGCTCGGCGCGTTGACCTCGTTTTCGATGGCGTACTCGCGGACGCCGTACGGCTGGTAGCGGCGCACCACCGCGTCGACGAACCCCTTGTATGTGGCCAGGTCGCGGGGCATCGCCGACTCGGTCTTGTTGGCCTGACCACGGGTGTACTGCGCGGTGCCGCCGGTCGCCCAGCACACCCCCACGCGGATCTTCAGGTGCAGGGTGATGCCGAGATCGCGGCTGCGGGTGGCCACCTGGTCGACGGCCGTCCAGTCGCGCTGGCCCTGCTGCCGCTCCACAGCACACCAGGTCAGTTCGTGGTAGGTGGCCGAGCCGGCGAGCTTGCGCAGGTACGGCTGGAAGGCGTCGTACCGGTTCCAGTCCCAGTGCGCCCCGAACACGGTGGTACCCGTGGCGGACGGAGTGGGGGCAGTGGTCGAGGGAGTGGGCGGGGGAGCAGGCTCCGACCCGGTGCAGGCCGCCAGGAACAGCACCAGTGCGACAGCGACAAGACGCTTCATCGGTAGCCCAGCTCACGCAGCGTCCGCCGGGAGAACACCCACACCAGCAGCCGCAGGAACGGGTCCAGCTCCCGCCGGTACGTGCCGACCCGCGAGCCGTAGATCTGCGCGTCGGTACGCGCCGCTGCCCGCCGCCGGTCGGCCTCGGTCGTGTACTTCTGGGCGACGTCGTGCTGCTTGTCGCTGTACTCCAGCACCTCCGGCTCCCACGGCTCGCCCAGGAACTCGAACAGCCCACGCAGCGCCTTCTCCGGCTCCCGCACCGCGTCCTCGTACCGCAGCTCGTAATACCGGTCCGCTGGCAGCGAGCGGCCGGCGGCGCGGGCGGTGTGGATGTACCGGGGCCACTTCACCACGCACTTCACCGCCGACCAGTACCCGAACCGCTTGCGGTGCGACACCACGACGTCGCGGCCGTCGCGGATCACGTGCACGATCTGCGCGTCGGGGAAGACCTCGGTGACGAAGGGGATCGCGAGGGCGTACAGCGGGGTTTTGTCGGCCCATCGCGCCTTACCGCGCCCGCTGGCGTAGTCGGTGTGTATCCCGCCGAAGAAGTCCGCGATCCGCCGCAGCCAGTCGTCGCGTTCGAAGCCGAACCTGGCCAGCCGCTCCCAGTCTCGCCCGACGATCCGCTGCATGTCGGTCAGGAACCGGGTCTCGGGCCCGCAGCTGATCCGCGAGTGCGAGTCGAGCACTAAGCGCAGCATCGTGGTGCCGGAGCGCTGGCAGCCGACCAGGAAGATGGGTGCGTCAGCCATGGTGTGCCACCAACTGAGCGGTCAGTCCGTCGCAGAGCGTGCGGATTCGGGCGTCGATGTCGAGGGGGCGTCGGCGCGGGGCGCGGCGCTCGACGTGCGCGCAGAGCCGCGGGTCGTACGGCAGCTCAAGGAAGTCGCACAGGCGCCGGGTCGCGGCCTCCGGGTCGTCCACCAGGGCGTCGTACGACGACAGCAGGACGTCGGAGCGCCGGTCCAGGCCGAGGCGGAAGAAGAGGCGGTTCCGCAAGTACCAGAAGAGGGCGGCCGCGGCGTGCGGTGTCATCCGGCCGTAGTCGAAGCCGCCGATCAGGGCGCGCGCCTCGTCGTCGAGCCGCTGTCCCTGCCACCCGTCACCGATGGCGCCGCCCGCGATGGCGCGCAGCGCCCGCAGGTTCGAGTCACCGAACTTGGCCACCTCGGACCGCGCCCGGTCGTCCACGTCCCGCCAGACCCACACCGCGCGCGCCGGAGCCGAGCCGGGCAGGGCGAGCAGTTCGTCGACCCGGTGGCTCTCGCAGAGCGGCTTGACCAGCACATATGCGTGCCGGCTGGCACCGATGACGGCCTTCAGCGTCTCGTCGGAGCGAAGCTGGAAGCGGTGGAACACCCGCCGGTCGTTCTCGTTGCGCACCTCGAATTCGGGTGCCGCGTCGAAGCCACGCATCAGCATGTTGGTACCCGAGCGTTGCAGGCCCACGATGTACACCGGCCTGGCCTGACCCGGTGTGACGCCATGGTTGCGCCGCCAGCGGCGCTTGGCCAGTGCCGTGCCGGCGCGCTCGACGGGGTTGAGCCGATCTTCCTCGACGAGGCGGCGCAGCCCTTCGGTGCGCACCCACTTCAAGTGCCGGGCGATCCGGCGGGCGGTGTAGGCGACCGCCGTGGGCTGCGGAGAGAGGGGCACGCGAAGGATACTCGCATGGCGGTAGCCTCTCGGTCGATGCGAGTGCTGCACGTCAACAAGTTCCTGTACCGGCGAGGCGGGGCCGAAGGCTACCTGCTCGACCTCGCCGAGCTTCAGCGTGCGCACGGTGACGAGGTGGCGTTCTTCGGTATGACGCACCCCGAAAACGACACCCCGCAGCGTTACGGCGCGCACTTCCCACCGTACGTCGAGCTGGAGCCGGCGCCGCGCGGCCCGATGCGGCGCGCGGCGGCCGTGGGACGGATGGTGTATTCGCCCGCGAGCCGGCGCGGGCTCGCCCGGGTGATGTCGGATTTCAAGCCCGACGTGGTCCACATGCACAACATCTACCACCAGCTGTCGCCCTCGGTCCTGCGCGCCGTGCGGGCGGCGGGCGTGCGGTGCGTGCTGACCCTGCACGACTACAAGCTGGCCTGCCCGAGCTACCAGCTTCTCGACGGCCACACGATCTGTGACGCCTGCGTCACGGGCGGTCCCTGGCAGGCGGCGCGCCGGCGGTGCAAAGACGGTTCGCTCGGCGCGAGCGCGGTGCTGAGTCTCGAGTCATGGGTGCACCGCACCACCCGCGCCTACGGGGACGTCGACGCGTTCGTGAGCCCCAGCCGGTTCCTGGCCGGCGTGATGCGCCGCGCGGGCGTGTTTCCCGAGCGGATGCGGGTGGTCAACCATTTCGTCGACGCGGCGGCCGTGCCGGCTGCCGAGCGGCCGGGCAGCGGCGTCGTCTACGCCGGCCGGCTCGCACGCGAGAAGGGTGTGGACACGCTGATCCACGCCGCCGCCGATGGCGGCTTTCACGTGGACATCGCCGGCGACGGCCCGGCCCGATCCACGCTGGAGGCGCTCGCCGCCGAGCACGCTCCGGATCGGGTACGGTTCCACGGCCGGCTCACCAAGCCGGCGCTGCACGCCCTCCTACGCGGCGCCGCGGTCGCCGCCGTGCCGTCGCGCTGGCACGAAAACCAACCCATGGCGGTACTGGAAGCCTTCGCCTGCGGGCTACCGGTGGTGACCACCGACCTGGGCGGCCTGCCCGAAATGGTCGAGCCCGGTGTTGACGGCGCGATCGTGCCCGCCGACGACCCGGCCGCGCTCGCCGGGGTGCTGGGAGAGCTGCTGGCCGACCCGGAGCGCACGTTCGCGATGGGGCAGGCCGGCCGGGCGAAGGTGGTCCGTGACTTCGCACCCGACACACACCTCGCCCGCCTGCGCGATGTCTACAGTGGAGCCGGCGCATGACTGTGCTGGTTGGCGCTCGCTGCGCGAGCGCGGGTCATGCGCCCTTTGGGCCGCCCTGTAGCCGGCCCTGCGCTCGGTCGCTGCAACTCTGGCCCGCGCTTCGCGCGGGCGGTTCGGGCGCTGGAGTCCGCCCTGTAGCCGCCAGTCGCTCCTGTCGCTGCGCTCCCTCCGCTTGGTGGCGCCTGCGGGCGGCGCGCCCTCACAGCTCCCTCGACTCCGGACCGGCTGCGGGCGGCGGCGCATGACCAGGGTTCTGTACATCGCGGGTAGTGGGCGTAGTGGGTCCACGTTGGTCACTACGCTGCTTGGTCAGCTCGACGGTGTGTTGGCGGCCGGCGAGCTGCGGTATCTGTGGCAGCGCGGGGCGGTCGAAAACCGGCCCTGTGGCTGTGGCCTTCCGTTCGGCGAGTGTCCGCTGTGGATGGCCGTCATGAAAGAGGTCGACGCCGACCCGTCCGGTATCTCCGCACGGCTGCGCCACCGGCTTCGGATGCGCCGGCTGCCGGCCCTGTTGTGGCGCCGCCGGGTGCCGGGCCATCCCGACGACGCGACGCTGGCGGCGGTGTACGACGCGGTCGGCGGAAAACTCGTCGTGGACTCTTCGAAGCTGCCGCCGTACGGTGCCCTGGTGGCCGGACTGCCGGGCGTCGATCTGCGGGTGCTGCATCTGGTGCGCGACCCGCGCGCCGCCGCGTTCTCGTGGCGCCGCCGCCGCGGGCTCGACGGCGAGGGCGACGCCCAGCTGATGAGCCGCCCGCCGGTCGCCAAGGCAGCCCTGCTGTGGCTGGTCTGGAACGCGTCCACCGCGCTGCTCTGGCGCCGCTCCGGGCGATACCTGCGCGTCCGTTACGAAGACCTGGTGGCCGACCCGGCGGCGACCGTCCAGCGGATCGCGGCGTTCGCCGGCGTCGCCGGCGACCTGCCGTTCATCGGCCCGGGCACGGTGCGGTTGGCGCCCACCCACTCGGTGGCCGGCAACCCGTCGCGGCACCGCTCCGGCGAGGTGCGCGTGGCGCCCGACGCCGAATGGGTACGCGGGCTCTCCGGTGCCTCGTTCGCCCTGGTCACTCTGATCACCGCGCCCCTGCTGCGGCGCTTCGGCTACCCGTTCCGCCGTCGAGAGGTCTGAACCGTGCTGTCGGTCGTCGTTGGCACCGGGCGTTGCGGCTCCACCCTTGTGCAGGAGGTGCTGTCGCGCCATCCCGCCGTGGGCTTCATCTCCGGCGTCGACGACAAGCTGCCCAAGCTCAACCTGGCCGGGCGGTTCAACGGCACCCTGTACCGGCGGCTCGGGCCCCGCCCCTCCGGCATGACCTCGCTGCGCCACAGTCGCCGCCTGCTCGAACGCGGCCGGCTGCGCGTCGCGCCCTCCGAGGCATACCACCTGCTCGACCGGCACGTCTTCGCCGGCTTCTCCAAGCCCAGCCGCGACCTGGTCGCCGACGACCTGACGCCATTCGTCAAGCGCAGGATGCGCGAGTTCTTCGACGACCGCATCCGCAGGCAGGGCTGCGACGTGCTCCTCCAACACCTCACCGGTTGGCCCCGCACCGGGTTCCTGCAGGCCGCGTACCCGGATCTCAAGGTGATCAACGTGGTGCGCGACGGCCGTGCGGTGGCCAACTCGTGGCTTCAGATGGGGTGGTGGGACGGCTGGCGCGGCCCCGACAACTGGCTGTACGGGCCGCTGCCGCCCGCGCTGCGCGAGGAGTGGGAGGAGGCCGGCCGGTCGTTCCCCGTGCTGGCCGCGCTGGGCTGGAAGATGCTGATGGAGGCATACACGCAGGCCCGCGCCGCGCACCCCGCCGAGCAGTGGCTCGACGTCCGGTACGAAGATCTCGTGCGCGCGCCGAACGAGCAGACCGCCCGGATGCTCGCGTTTCTGGGTCTGGACTGGACACCACGGTTCGAGTCCGGCTTCGCACGGCACCTCTTCCACGCCGAGCGCGGCGCCGCGTACCGGCACGAGCTCACCGACACGCAGGTCGCCGCGATCCAGGGGGTCCTCGACAAGCCGCTGCGAGAGTGGGGTTACGAGTAGCGGACGCGCGGCCTAGAGTTGGGTCTGGCGTTACCCGGGCGCGGCTGGCGACCGGGCGGGAGGCGCAACCCGCTCGGGCCTGACACCGCCCCGGTGGTCCGGGCAGCGCCACCACACCGCCGATCTTGGCACCGGCGTCCCTCGCGCCACCTTGGCATGAACCGGTTTCGAGGAGAGGGACGATGGCGCGTCCGATCACGCTGTTCACCGGCCAGTGGGCCGACCTGCCGTTCGAAGAGATGTGCCGGCTCGCCTCCGAGTGGGGCTACGACGGGCTGGAGATCGCCTGCTGGGGCGATCACTTCGAGGTCGACAAGGCGCTCGCCGACGACGGGTACGTCGACCGGAAGCGGGAGACTCTCGCCAAGTACAACCTGCAGGTCTTCGCGATCTCCAACCACCTCGTGGGGCAGGCCGTCTGCGACCACCCGATCGACGAGCGCCACCAGGGCATCCTGCCGGCGCGGATCTGGGGCGACGGTTCGCCGGAGGGCGTACGCCAGCGGGCCGCAGCCGAGATGGCCGACACCGCCCGGGCGGCGGCCAAGCTGGGTGTAGGCACCGTGGTCGGGTTCACCGGGTCGTCGATCTGGCACACGCTGGCCATGTTCCCGCCGGTGCCGCCCGAGATGATCGAGCGCGGCTATGCAGACTTCGCCGAGCGTTGGAACCCTATCCTCGACGTGTTCGACGAGGTCGGCGTGCGGTTCGCGCACGAGGTACACCCGAGCGAGATCGCTTACGACTACTGGACGACGGTGCGTACGCTCGACGCGATCGGCCGGCGCCCCGCGTTCGGGCTGAACTGGGACCCATCGCACTTCGTCTGGCAGGAGCTGGACCCGGTCAACTTCATCCTCGACTTCGCCGACCGGATCTACCACGTCGACTGCAAGGACGCCAAGGTACGCACGGGCGACGGGCGGCGCGGGCGGCTGTCGTCCCACCTGGCGTGGGCCGACCTGCGGCGCGGCTGGGACTTCGTCTCGACTGGTCACGGGGATGTGCCGTGGGAAGACTGCTTCCGCGCGCTCAACGCGATCGGGTACGACGGGCCGATCTCCATCGAGTGGGAAGACGCGGGCATGGACCGGCTGGTGGGAGCGCCAGAGGCGCTTGAGTTCGTCCGCCGACTGGCTTTCGACGCCCCAGCGGCAGCCTTCGACGCCGCCTTCTCCTCATCGTCCTGACCCGCGCGGCGGCCTCCGCCCCTTTTTTCGTCGATCAAGGGCGAACGCGCGTGGTTCGATCTCCGATCCACGTGCGTTCGCCCTTGATCGACCGACTTTCCCTTGATCGACGTTCGTGGGTGGACGGACGGCCCTGATCATGGGTGCGCGAGGCGCAGGTTACGCTGTGGTGGGCGTCGTCCACGCCGCTATACCGATTCTTCCGGGAGGCTTCGATGCCTGACACCGCGACGCCGCCGAACGGCGAGCCCGACGAGGCTTCGGACGACCAGTCTGCGCCCGCTGACGATGCCGCAGCCGACGTTCCCGTCTTCACGAACCGCGCCGAGCGGCGTGCCAAGGGCAAAGGCAAGTCGTCGGCGCAGCCGCAGCCGCCGGGTAAGGGCCAGTATCCGGGCGGTCGCGGCTCGGTCCAGACCCCGCGTCAATGGGGCAACCGCCGCACCGGCTGACACCGAAGCTCGGTGACGAGGGCATAGATGTCGCCTCGACCCTCGCCGAAATGCGTGACGAGGAACGCTGGTGATCTATCTCGACTCCGCCGCCGTGGTCAAGCTGGTGCGGCAGGAGGAGTGCAGCGCCGATCTTGTCGCCTGGCTCAATACCCATGACGACGTGCCGCTGGTTTCGTCGGCCCTCGTCGAGGTGGAGGTGCCCGGGGCGCTGCGCCGATCACCGAACCAACACTGCGCAGCCTCGACGCTGACCGTCGCGGGTGACCCGCTGCCGGTGCAAATGGCCAGGTCTCGGAGCCATCGGGCTTGACAAGGGTAGGCCGGGGCGGCTCCGGCGATCTAGACCCGCGCCTCAGCGGAGCCTCCGCGGTCAGAAGAGGGTGAGCTGACCCGGCATCGGGCCGGGCCGGCGCGAACGCGGTGGACGGACAGCCACGCGTACCCATGCCGGTGCGTCCGTGACCTC
>NZ_JBAKHX010000133.1:0-12805 GCF_036906915.1 Micromonospora sp. CPCC 206061 | reverse complement strand
CATGAACGGCCAGCACCGTTTCGTCGTTCAACGCTCGCACCCCATACCGCACTGACATCGGCAGATCCGGATACCGGGTGTTCCGTATGCCCCTATCGTCCGCTACACACGGTGCGACTGACTCTTCGTCCCTCGCGCGGCAAGGCTCGAGCCACGTCGAGGTGCGGCACTGGGCCTTGTGAGGCTTTGGGACGGGCGGTTCTGGTCTGCCGTTTCCAGGATCGTGGTGCCTGTCCCCCGTTCCGGTCGTTCCTGCCCTTGGCACGTCATGCGCTGGCGGCTGCGGATGTCTCGTAGGCAGCAGGCGGAATCGAGGTGGGCATGATGACGGTGGACAGTCCGAACGCACAGAATGACGTGTTGGCGGGTTGGTTGCGGCAGCAGCAGCCGGTCCGGGCACGGATGGGCGGACGCCGAGCACCAGCATCGGGTGGGTTGCGGTTCGCGTTCTATGGCCGCATCTCGACCGCCGACTTTCAGGATCGGACGTCGTCGCGAGCGTGGCAGTACGAGGCGGCGGTGGATCTGGTCGCTGGACATGGGGTGATCGTGGCCGAGTACTTCGATATCGGCTGTTCCCGCCGTCTGACCTGGCCTCAACGCCCTCAAGCCGCGAACCTGCTGAACGCGATCGCTGATCCCGGCCGCCGGTTCGACGCGATCGTGGTGGGCGAGTACGAGCGTGCCTTCGCCGGCGACCAACTCATCCAACTACTTCCCATGCTCGACCAGCACGCGGTGCAAGTATGGCTGCCCAAGGCCGGCGGTCCGATCAATGTGGACGATCCAGCCCATCGGGCGCTGATCCTGTTGCTGGGTCACCAGTCACGGCGGGAGGTTCTTCGCTCCAGGTTCCGGACGACCGCTGCGATGCGTGCGCAGGCTCAGGATCAGGGCCGGCATCTCGGTGGTCGGCCGCCGTACGGCTACCGGCTGGTCGATGCTGGCCCGCACCCGAACACGGCGCACGCTGCTTGGGGCCGCCGCCTGCACCGCCTGGAGGTGGATCCGCTGACGGCACCGCACGTGCGGTGGATCTTCGCGCAACGCTTGGCCGGACACAGCACGGCCGGGATCGCCCGCACCCTCAACGCCCTCGGTGTCCCCTCCCCCGCCGCCCACGACCGGGCTCGGAACCGGCATCGAAGCGGTGGGGGGTGGACGTTGCGCAGTGTCGCGGCGATCCTGGCCAACCCGCGCTACACCGGCCGCCAGGTATGGAACCGGCAGTACATCGACCACAACGAAACCATCGCCGGGGACAAGGCAACCAGCCGCGGAGCGGTGTACCGGTGGAACCCGAAAGACCAGTGGATCATCTCCAACGGGCTGGCACATCCGGCATTGGTCAGCGAGGAAGACTTCGTCAAGGCGCAAGCCGTCACCGCGGTCGCGACGTCCGCCGATGGTCGGGCCCGCCGCTACCTGCTCACCGGTCTCGTGGTCTGCGAAGTCTGTGGGCGGCGCGCTGATGGGCAATGGGTCCATGACCGGCCTGGCTACCGGTGTCGGCACGGACGCACCAGCGCCAGCCCAGCCGCACCCGGGCGACCCAAGGCCGTGTACTGGCGCGAGGACGAACTCCTGAACCGAGCCGGCCATCAGCTGGCAAACGACCTGCCGGCAAACGCGGATCACCGTGCCATCGCGACGCACATCCGCGCCCGCAAGCTACGGATCGCCTGCGGGCACAACACCGTAACCATCAGAAGCGACGAGACGGGACCAGTGCCGAGGACACACGCAACGAGCCCCCACCGGCGGCGGAAATCGCCTCCGTGGGGGTTAACGTGTCCGACACCATCCGCGGCCATGCGCACTATGAGTGTGCGCATGCGTTGATACTACAGCGTTCCAGGCCGATCGAGAAAGCCACTGTGGACTCCCACCAGGGGCTCGGGGCCCCGATCTCATGCACCACCCTGCCGTCGATCGGGTGCGTTCGCGGGCCGCATACCTGAACGGGCTTGCCTGGCCGACCGCGCACCCATCTCCGGAATGCTGTGCTGGCGGCCTCCTCGGATGGGGTGCGAGAGTGGGTCGTCAGCACAGCTGGTCGGCTTCGATCACTGGGCATCACGCCCGGTGGGGAGACTGTTGAATGGCTCGATCATGGGAATCGATCTGATCGTCGGTGGTGGCCAGCTGGAACGCTGTCTGCCCGACGCGGACAAGCTGCTCTTCGAGTACCGAACCGACGACGGACTCCGGTATTTGGATTGGAGGCCGACCACGGATCCAGATCAGTTCATGCCCGAGGACCTCGCGGTCCTTGCTGGCTGGCGGGGCTTCCCTGAGGGCTTGTGACACGGTCACATCAACGTGTCGGCAAGCCAGTGATCACCGACGGCGGCGAAAAGCACCACTGGCAACTCTTTGTCGTGCTGCCCGACTCCAAGACAAACGACGCGGCTTCCTACTCGCCAGACATCAACATGAACCGCGAATTGTGATAGTTCGTCAGGAAGCGGCGGGATGACCTCACCCGCGATCGAACGGTCGAGAACCGGCCCGAGCGGCACCCGAGTCGGTCTGCCCCAGACCGTGGCGCGCCAGATCGTCGCTGTGTTTCAGGTACTCGGCCCAGACCGGATCGATAAGATCACGCTTCTCGTCCTCCCAGAAGTCGTGGCTTCCCACAGAGACATGATCATGTGTCTGGGCGTCGAGCCGTGGCCGTCACCGAGCGACAGCTCGACATCGACAAGGGTGAGGATCTTGCCGTACAGGTCGTCGGCGCCTGGCGCTGAGCTCACATCGCCTCCAGAGATTGCGGGTGCCGCACAGCATAGGAGTCGTGTCGGCAAGTCCACTCGGTCGCGAACTGGATAGCGACGGCCACGCCACCGACGCGACAAGCACGCGTCACTCGTCAGCGATCGAGGGCAATCGTGCGATACGCGGACCTCATTCCAACTAACTTGCGACTTCCTTGACTGGGAGAGGGTAGGCGAGTTCGGTTTTGTCGGCTGGTAGCCGGATCTCTTCCAGGGGTCGGTTGACCAGGCCGGCGTGGACAGAGGTCGCGCTATGAGGCAGGGCGAACGTTGAGGATGCTGGCGACAACCCGTGATAGCAAGGCCCCGTTCGACGATCTGCCCCGCCAGACCGGCGGATCGGATCGTTTCCCGGTGGCGGGATGTCAGCCGGCTGGCTGGGCGGTGTCGCGGACGTCCAGGAGCGTGTCCACACCGGTAACGATCAAAATTCGGCGGACATGAGTGCTGGGCACGACGGCCAGATGTGTGCCGGCCGAAATGGCGTGGTTGTTCGACTTCACCAGTTCGGACACGCCCTCGGAGCTGAGGAACGTGACATCGGTAAGGTCCAGGACCGTGGTGGCCCGGTGCAGCGCCAGCGCCTGCTTGACCGCCTTGCGCAGCGTGGGGCAGGTGTTCCAGTCCAATTGCCCGGCAACGGCCACGGTCACCTGTTCGGGCCGGTCGAACAGGGTGCACGACAGCGACGTCTGGGCCATCAGCCAAGCCTAAAACACATCCGGCGCACGGGCTGTCTCAACGGCCCGGCATCCGGACGCGGACGTGGTCGGTGAATGTCACCGTGTCCACCGCCCCGGCTGTGGTGATGGCGGCGGGGTTCAGGCACTTAAGCTCGTGATCATGGCTGTGTAGGTGGGGATGGCGGGTTCCGGTCGTTGCTGGTGCGGACGGCGTCGGTGATGTTGCGCCACCGGTCCTTGCTGGCGGGCGCGGCTTCCCGGAGGGCTTGTGCCATGCGGCGGGCTTGGGACTCGTCAAGGAACCCGGTGTACTGAGGTGGTCCCGGCCGGGGTACGCGCGGTAGTCGAGCCGGGCGCCATCGGCGCAGCGTTTTCCGCACATAAGAGGCTTGCACGGCGGGCAGAATGAGGCCATCCGCCTCACCCTGCCCGATGAGCACCGGCACTGGAATTGGCCCGGTGGGCGTGTTTTCCGCGAGCCGCTGGCCGAGTCCGCCGCGCGTGGGGCTGCGCGCGAGGACCGACTCGGTGAAGATCGTGGACTCCAGGACCGAGACGAACAGTTCCGGCTCGTTCAGGCAGCGGCTGGCCATCTCACGAATCTGGATGCGGGCGGCGGGGCGCACGTAGTGGTTGAACGTCACGTCGCGGTACGCCTCGGCATAGGCCTGGATGACGAACGACGACAGCACGGTGCCGCCGCGCAGCGTCTCCAGCCGCGCGGCGAGCGCCGGCAGGTCGCTGGCCGGCGCGAACGCCGCCACGCCGACCACGTGCGCGTCCGGGGCGTACGCGGGTGCGGCGATCCCGGTCCACAGCACGGCATGGCCACCCTGCGAGTGCCCCCACACCACGGTCAGGTCCGCCAGCGGTAGGTCCCCAACTGCCGGGCGGCGCGGACGGAGTCGAGCACGGAGCGCGCCTCACCTTCGCCGATGAGGTACGGGTGCGGGCCGTCGGTCCCGAGGCCCACGTAGTCGGTGGCGACGAGCACCCAGCCGCGCGCGACCATCTGCTCCACGCCCGGTATGACGCTCGGCGCGAAGAAGTCGGACGCCGCCAGCGACGGCGCGCATCCAGGCACAATGCCGGACGTGCCGTGCGCCCACGCGATGACCGGCCCGGGCCCGTCCGGCAGCGCCGCACTGGCCAGCACCACCCCGCTCGCGACGGCGGTGCTCCCGTCCTCGCGCGTGGTGGCGTAGAGAATCCGCCACGCCTTCGTCCGGGCGAGTACCCCTATCGTGAGCGGCTCGGTGCCCGGAGCCGCGGAGTGGCGTACGGGCGCGGAGTAGAACGCGTCCGGGCGCGGCGACGCGGCCTGCAGCCGGACACTGACGATCAGGAGGCCGAACGCCACCACGAGGGCGCCGGCGGCCACGAGCACTCGGGTCCAGCGCGGCCGATGCCGTACCGCTCGGCCGCGGCCGAGCGCGGCCCCGACCTGGGCCAGTCCGAACAGGACCATCCGGACGCCGAACACGGCCGCGATCACAGGACGGTCACGTCCGGCCACACCAGGGCCAGTACGCCGAGGACGGCGCTCGCGGCACCGAGAGGCAGGGCGCTCGCACGCTCGTCCGCGTTACCTCGGAGTGCCTCGACGACCTTGACGAGGCCACCGACGAGCAGGGACGCCCCCACGATCGCCGTGAGGACTCCGATGGTCAGCCCCGGCCACACCAGGATTGCCGCGCCGGCCGCGAGCCAGCCGATGCCGGCCGCCACCGCCACCTGCGGCGTGGGCGACGTGCGCGCAGCGGCCAGCTCCGTGACGCCCGTCAGCACGATCCCGACCGTCACCAGCAGGATCAGCACCGCTAGTGCTTTGTCATGATCTTCGGCGGTGTTTGGGTTTCGGTTGCTGGAAGCGGGTTTTGCAGGTGGGGCAGGTACCGATGAGGTAGGCGAGCAGGTGTTGCAGGCGTCGGAGTACGGCGTAGAGGGTCATTCCGGCGCACGGGTTTTTGGATCGAGTCGTTGCAGGGTCACGAATGCGTGGGCGGCGCTGACGAGGGTGACGTGGTGGTGCCAGCCTTGCCAGGTGCGGCCTTCGTAGTGGTCCAGGCCAAGGCCGGTCTTGACTTCGCGGTAGTCGTGTTCGATGCGCCAGCGTAGTTTGCCCAGCGGACCAGGGTGTGTTTCGCGATCCGTTCGGGCAGGTTGGACAGCCAGTACTTGACCGGTTCCGCAGCGTCGGATGGCCATTCGGCGATCAGCCATGCTGCGGGTAGGTCCCGGCCGCGGTGTGCGTCCCGCAGGACCCGGCCGGCAGGACGTACGCGTAGGAAGACGAACTGCGAGGACATCATCCGCGGTCGGCCGCCGCGCCGCCGTGAGCCGGGCCGCCAGGTGATCCTCCGGGCCGTGCCCGGGCCGGCGGATGTGACGAGTTTGGCCAGGGTGGAGGCGGGATCGCGGTAGCGCGGCACCGACGGCCGGCCGACGCGGCCGTGCGCGACGGTAGTGCGCCGCGTTCGGACAGGGTAGGCGTTGAGGTCGCCGCTGACTTGCACCACATAGGACAGGCCGCGTTCGGTCAACTCGTGACGGAACTGCGCGTTGTCGCCGTAGCCGGAGTCGGCGACGATCAGCGGCGGCTGGCGGCCCCACCCGATGAGCTCGTCGATCATGTCCAAGGCCAGACGCCACTTCTCTCGATGCCCGACCTCGTCGCTGATGCCGGCCTTGCGGCGCCGTTCGTGCACGTCTTCGGCCGGCTTCGCCGAGGCCGGATCCCAGGACGGCGGCACGAACAGCCGCCAGTCGACCGGGCACGACGCGGTGTCGGTGATCATGCTGACCGACACGGCGACCTGGCAGTTGGTGACCTTGCCCGCAGTGCCGGTGTACTGGCGGGCCACACACGGCGACGCCGTGCCGTACTTAAGCAGTCCGGTATCATCCAACGCCCACGCCTGCGGCTGGACCGCCTCGTCGACCAATTCGGCGATCCGGGCCCGCACCGGTTCCACCCGCCACGGGCTGTTCGTCACGAAATGGTTCAACGCCTGCTCATGCACGACACCGTCGAGACACACGGCCATCGGCTGGATCGACTTACGCCGCCCGTCCAGCATCAGCCCTCGTACATACCAGGCCGCCCGGTCCTGCCAACCAGACCGGGTCAACGACCCGAACACGTCCCCCGGCGAACTCGGCCAGATCATCACCAAGCCGTCCAGCAGCAATCAGACTCATGCATCAATCACAGCAACCACCACCACCTAAGTCGCCATCACCCCCCGGAAAGATGACGAAGCACTACTAGCGAGGCGAACGGCTTGACCGTGAGGACCGCGCCCGCGATGACACAGGCCACGCCGAGCACCACAGCGGCCCAGCGCGGCAGGCGTCCAGCTAGGCCACGCAACGCCCCTGTCACGTTACCGAGCGTACGGTCGCGCGCCGGTCGCCGAGGCGGGGACACGCGTACAAGCTAGGGACGAGCGCTGATGATCATCCCTAGGTCGATTCCGAACCAGGTGCGGAACGGACCCCGTACTCGACCTCGTCGGCCCTTCCCAGCACCGGACGGGTCGATCGCCCGCAACACCGTACGCGACATGGACCGCATCCGATGAGGGTGGCGAGGGCGATCCGCGGTTGCCGATCTGGATCAGTTCCTAGCCGCGCCGAGGGCGTGCGGACCTCGACACCCAAGGCCAGGCGACTCATCTACCTGCCGTACACCTTCTCGACGAACTCGGCCACCCGGTGCTCGTCAAGGTGGCGTGCCAGGTCGGCTTCGCTGATTATGCCGACCAGGCGACGGTTCTCCAGTACCGGTAGGCGCTTGATCTGGTGGCGTTCCATCTTTTCGAGGACCTGATCGATGTCGGCGGTCGCGTCGACACAGAACACTCTGCCCTGGGCCAGCTCGCCGACCCGGACCTGGGCTGGGTCGCGGCCCTCGGCCACGCACCGGACGGCGATGTCCCGATCGGTCAGGATGCCATGAAGCCGGTCGTCGGCACCGCAGATCGGCAACGAACCGATACCCAGATCGCGCATCTTCGCCGCCGCGGCCGCGACGGTGTCGTCCATGCCGACACACTCGGCTCCGGCGTGCATGATCTCCCGCGCGCGTCGACCGGTGCCGGTCCGCCCGCTCCCGGCGCGGACTTGTGCCCACACGCGCTGGTGGGCGTCGACGGCTGCCAGCGCCCCCGTCACGGCCTCGTGTGGGCCTTCCCCGCTGTGCTCGGCGTGGTAGGCCTCGCCGAGTATGCGTAGCAGCCGGCGATGCTCGCGGCGCGCCCGGATCTCGTCCATCTGGGCACGGCCCCGCCGCAGGCCGCGTTCCGCGACCGCTCTTGCCCTGTCGACGGCATTCATGGCTCCTCCTCTGCCGCCCACCCCCAGCACCCTCAGCGTCGCACACTGGCAGATGGGATTCAGCCACGCAGCCGGACCCGGTCCTGGGTGGTCTGCTCGATGTCCGCGGCGGCCACTTCGAGGAGCTGGTGGGACAGGTCGGCGAGGGCCCGGGACACGGCCAGCTCGTCGCCGATTTTGGGCACCTCTGGGTCAACCGGGTTGCGCCGTGCCCGTCCGACGCCAGCCAACCTCGATCGGTCCGGCACCTCTAGCCGCGCTTCCGCCCGCGTGAGCCGTTCGTCGCCGTGCTCGTCGATGACGATCTCGACCGTCCACCGCTTGACCTCGGCCATTGGCATGGGCTACCCGGCCCGCCGGCGCGCCAAACCAAAGGTGAGGCCTGATGACGCTCAGCTAGCCGTGAGCTTGTCCGCCGCTGGGTGTTGGGTGACCCGCTCGGTGGTCCTATCCAGAAATCGGAGCAGCTCGACGGGGAACGGCAGGACGACCGTCGAGTTCTTCTCCGCGGCCACCTCCACCATGGTCTGCAACAGCCGCAGTTGTAGCGCCGTTGGCGTGTCGGCCATCGCGGCCGCTGCCTGCGCCAGCTGCTTGGACGCCTGTAGTTCGCCCTCGGCGGTGATGACGCGGCCCGGCGTTCGCGTTCCGCCTCGGCCTGGCGGGACATCGACCGTTTCATCGACTCGGGTAGCGCGACATCCTTGATCTCCGCCCGGTCGATGTGGATACCACCCCAGCCGACCGCGGGGCTGTCGATCATCATCTCGAGCCCCTCGTTGAGGCGCTCTCGGTTGGACAGCAGGTCATCGAGCTCACTCTTGCGATCATGGAGCGGAGCGAGGTCTGTGCCACCTGCGACACCGCGAACATGTAGTCCTGCACGTTGACGATGGCCCGGACCGGGTCCACGACGTTGAAGTACACGACCGCGTCGACCTTGACCGTCACGTTGTCTCGCGTGATGCCCTCCTGTGCGGGGACAGGCATGGTGATGACCTGCAGGTTCACCTTCCTGAGCCGGTCGATGGCGGGACGATCAGGTTGAGCCCCGGACCGCGAGTCGCCTCCAGCACCCGTCCGAAGCGGAAGACCAGGCCGCGTTCGTACTGCTTGACGATCCGTGCACTGAGCGCGAACCAGACGGCGGCTGCGCCCATCGCGCCCAGCAGTATGTCAACCAGGATCATGGCGACCTCCGTTACGCATGTGCCGCCCCATCTCGGATGGTATGCCTAGGCGGAAGCACTCGCGTCACGCCGCGGATGGGTGTTGACTGAGGGTGAGCGTTTAGGCAGGCCACCGCGTTTGGGGGTGGTGGCTATGACGAGGTTGGAACCGCGTCCGACCCCGGTGGTGGCACGTCCGTGGCCGGTACGCGAGCAGGTGCGGGGATCGGCGTTCTCGGGGCTGTTGCGGACGACGGACGCGAAGCAGATCGGGCTCTTGTACCTGGGCACCGGCTTCGGGTTCTTCATGGTTGGTGGCTTCATGGCGCTGCTCATGCGCGCCGAGCTTGGCCGGCCGGGGTTGCAGTTCCTGTCCTTGGAGCAGTACAACCAGCTGTTCACCATGCACGGCACGATCATGCTGCTGCTGTTCGCGACGCCGATCCTGTTCGCGTTCGCCAACTACATCGTGCCGCTGCAGATCGGTGCCCCTGATGTCGCGTTTCCGCGGCTGAACGCGCTCGCTTACTGGCTGTACCTGTTCGGCGGGACCATGGTCCTGGGCGGGTTCCTCACGCCGGGCGGAGCCGCCGACTTCGGCTGGACCGGTTACGCCCCGCTGTCGACGGCGACGAACTCCCCAGGCGTCGGCGCGAACATGTGGCTGGTCGGACTCGTCCTGTCCGGGCTCGGGACAATCCTTGGCGCCGTCAACATGATCACGACGATCCTGACGCTGCGCGCGCCGGGCATGACCATGTTCCGGATGCCGATCTTCACCTGGAACATCCTGGCCACCGGCCTGCTGGTGATCCTCGTGTTCCCCATGCTGGCCGCGACCCTGCTGGCGCTGGGCGCCGACCGGATTCTCGGCGCTCACGTCTACGACCCGGCCACCGGCGGCCCGCTGCTCTGGCAGCACCTCTTCTGGTTCTTCGGCCACCCCGAGGTCTACATCGTCGCCCTGCCGTTCTTCGGCATCATCAGCGAGGTCATCCCGGTCTTCAGCCGCAAGCCGATCTTCGGGTACAAGGGGCTCGTCTTCGCCACCATCGGCATCACCCTGCTGTCGATGAGCGTGTGGGCGCACCACATGTTCGCCACCGGCCAGGTGCTGCTGCCGTTCTTCAGCTTCCTGAGCTTCCTCATCGCCGTGCCGACCGGGATCAAGTTCTTCAATTGGATCGGCACGATGTGGCGCGGCCAGATCACGTTCGAGACGCCAATGCTCTTCTCCATCGGCTTCCTGCTCACCTTCCTGCTCGGCGGCCTGTCCGGCGTCCTGCTGGCCTCCCCGCCCGTGGACTTCCACGTCACCGACTCGTACTTCGTGGTCGCGCACTTCCACTATGTGCTGTTCGGAACGATCGTGTTCGCCGTGTACGCCGGCGTCTACTTCTGGTTCCCGAAGATGTTCGGCCGGATGCTCGACGAGCGCCTGGGCAGGCTGCACTTTTGGCTCACCTTCATCGGTTTCCACACCACATTCCTGGTGCAACACTGGCTCGGCAATGAAGGTATGCCCCGCCGGTACGCCGACTACCTGGGAAGCGACGGGTTCACGACGCTCAACGCCATCTCCACGGTCGGCTCGTTCGTGCTCGGCGCCTCCACCCTGCCGTTCCTATATAACGTGTGGAAGTCGTACCGGTACGGCGAGGTCGTCCTCGTCGACGACCCGTGGGGTCACGGCAACTCGCTCGAATGGGCCACGACCTGCCCGCCGCCGTTGCGCAACTTCGATCGGATGCCGCGCATCCGCTCGGAGCGCCCGGCCTTCGACGTGAAGTACCCGCACCTCGCGGCTGGCCAGACGCTCGCCGGCCCGCCGGAGGGCGGCGCCAAGCCACTGACGAGCGAGTCTCGCGGTGGCGCCACCTACCAGGAAGACACCTCCACCGAGATCGACCGCTGAGGCGCCCTCCAACCGGACGCCGCAAAGTACATCCAGACGACCGACCGTGGAAACGTCCGGACCTAACCTGCGAGCAGGAGCGGGGCCGGCCCTCTGGCAGGGCTGATCAGCTCGAAAAGGCTTCCAGGGCTTCCTCGGCGCGGCGCATCGATGCCACCGGATCGCGGCCGGGAGATCGCGTTTCCGCGCGACTTCACCGACCGCGACCACATCGCCGAGCGGGTGGCCGCGCTCGCTCGCGAGTTGGGTGCGGACGTGGTGGCCGCCGGTCGCCGGGTCACCCACGTCGCGGTCAAGGTGCGGTTCGCGTCGTTCTACACCCCGACCCGAGTGATGAAGCTGCGCGACGGGCCGACCACGGACCTGGACACGATCGAAAGGGTCGCGCTCACCTGAAGACGGCATGTTCGCTGCCGGTGAGAACGGCATCACCGAACAGCGACTGATGGCGATGCTCAGCGGACTCGAGCGGATGAGTCGAGGCGAGGCCCCGCCGAATTGGCTGCGGCCTTCTCCAGGCCCGTAGCCGGTACGCCCGCGCACCATCCGCGCGGCAGAAGTGTGCACGTTCGTGCCTATTGCGCCTGCGCGTCATCAGCGCCTGGATTGTCGACCTCGGCAGATTCCTCGGCCACTCGGACAACACATGACGGAGGACAAGGAGGACCATAGCGACGAACATGCAACCCAGGGCGACGAGTGCGAGACGGTCGCTACCTCCGGCCGCGAAGCGTTCGGCGGCGCACTAGCCTGCGCGCGGCCCAGGGCGAACGGCTCGCTGCCTTCTGTGGCGAAGCCTGCGCGCGGGCTGCTATTCGCAGCCGATCCCGTCTTTGTTGGCGTCGAGCCGGTAGATGTCGGTGCCGATGACCCTTACCGGTCCTTCGACGTAGGCGGGGCCGTCTCCGCTACCGCCGGTGCAGTCGACGTCGCTGGCGATCGGGACGCAGCCGCTGTAGTTCGGGTCGCACTGCGGTTGTGTTTTGGTGCCCACGGCGGTTACCTGGGTGACCGGCGTCTTGGTGACGTGTTCCCGTACCAGGCGCTTGTCGGTCTGTACTCCATTGACAATGGTCACTTCGTATGTGACCGTTTTGACCCCTGGAACGCCCTGGGTTCTGATTTTCGTGGTGCCTTGGGCGAGTGTCGGATCGTTGACGGTCGTGCGCGGGAACGGGATGGCGACCGTTTCGGTGACGGTGCGTTTCTGGATCACTGGCGCGGCCGGCGACGGCGTAGCGCTCGGGGTCGGAGGGGCCGTGGTAGTCGGCGGGGCCGTGGTAGGCGTGCTACCTGACGGTGTGCCCGCCGTGGTGGCGGATGGAGCCGCCGGGATAGTTGGCCGGTCGCTGTCAGCGGGCTTGGGCTGTGGTGGATCACCGGTCAGCGTGCCGGCTAGGGCGAGCCCGCCGCAGCACAACAGGATCAGCGCCAACGCGGGGGCAGTGATGTAGAGGGCGGCTTTCTTTCCAGGACTTAGACGAGCAAGCCTGCCGGTATGTGTCAGACGCGGTTCGGCCGGCGGTACTGGCGGCTGCCCGGCCGGGAACCGCCGATCCTTGCCGTCCGGCGGCGGGTTCATCACCACAACAACACCCCCACGGGTGAGGTCAGGCAGGGCCGACAGTCACATGTGGTAGTGGACATTCTACGTGAAGTGATGCGAGAGCTTCCTTCCAGCAGGGCAAATCCTGCGGGAAGGTCCGGCCTAGTGAGTGGGTTCGTCCCCAGACCGTCACCACGTGACGATCGCGCCCACCTTGTTCATGATCTCGGCGAGCTCGACCCGGTAGCGGGCGTCCCACAGCAGCGGACACCGTGCTGCCGGCGCAGCGCACAGGCGCTGCACGGCGACTGTCAGCGGCAGATCCGTACGGCCGTGCTCGTCGCGGGTGAGCGGATGTCGGCCGTTGGGGCGTAGGG
>NZ_JBAKHX010000132.1:0-12999 GCF_036906915.1 Micromonospora sp. CPCC 206061 | reverse complement strand
TCGCTGACCAGCAACGACTCAGAACCGATCACACTCGCGTGCCTACGAACTGCGGAACTCGGGCGGCGGGCCGGGCTTGGTGAGGTGCACCTGGAGTTCGGGCTGGTTGGGGTGCTTGACGGTGCACCAGCGGTACCCCTCGGCGAGGGTGATGTCGGTGTGCTCGGCGAAGCCGAGAACGTCGATGTAGAACGCCTTCGAGGCGTCGACGTCCTTGACGAAAACGCTGGTGATGGAGATGTTCGTGATCATTCCTACAGGCTAGGAGCCGTGCTGATTTGGCGGCTTCTCCTCGCTTGCTCTTTCGGCTAGGCCCCACATGAAGACGAAGCAGCCGGGGATGTACGGCGTGCCCTTGGCCGCCCAGCGGCGCTGGAACTCGCTCGGCGACTCCCCCACCACCTCGCGAAATCGACTGCTGAACGACCCGAGACTGGTGAACCCGACCGCGTGGCACACCTCGGTGACCGTGAGGTTGGTGGCGCGGAGCAAATCCTGGGCGCGCTCGACGCGCCGGCGTGAGAGGTGCGCGGCTGGTGACACACCGTAGGTCGCGGTGAAGAGCCGGTGGAAGTGGTACTTGGACAGGCCCGCCACCGCCGCGAGCGCGTCGAGGGTCAGCGGCTCCGCGTAGTGGCGGTCGGCGTGGTCGCGGGCCCGGCGCAGGTGTACGAGCAGGTCGCCCGGGGCGCGGCGGGGAGCGCTCACCGGCCCAGTCTAGGCGCCGGTCACGACCGCGACGATCATCGAGCCGCGGGCGAACCGCCCCTGCCGCACGAGGGCGAGGATCCCGTACATCATCTTCGCCACGTACACCCAGTCCAGGGTCAGGCCGTGGCGCTCGTCGAAGTCGCGGACGAATTCGTCCAGCTCGGCGGTGCGCCGGGCGTACCCGCCGAAGTGGAACGCCGTCTCGATCGACCAGTTGTCCGTCACCCGGCCGTGGTCCCACTGCAGCCGCCGCACCTCGTCGACCAGGAAGTCGCCGCCCTTAAGCGCCGAGAATCCGATCGCCTGGCACCCTTCGCCGAGGCCGAGCGCGATCCCGGCGAGCGTGCCACCCGTGCCGGACGCGCAGCAGATGTAATCGAACGCGAACGGAATCTCGGCCGGTAGCTCGGAGCAACCTCGCAGCGCCAGCGCGTTACTGCCGCCCTCAGGCACGAGGTAGAACTCGCCGAACCGCCGCCGCAGGCCTTCGACGACGGCCGGATCGGTCTTCGCGCGGTAGGTCGCCCGGTCCAGGTAGACGAGCCGCATACCGCGCTCGACCGCGTAGTCGAGGACCGGGTTGAGCGGCAGGTGCTCTTCACCGCGGATGACACCGACCGTGGAGAAGCCGAAGTGGTGGCCAGCGGCGGCGGTGGCGCGGATGTGGTTGGAGTACGCACCGCCGAATGTCAGCAGGGTGTGGTGGCTTTGCTCCGAGGCGGCGGCGAGGTTGTACTTGAGCTTGCGCCACTTGTTGCCCGGAATGTCCGGGTGGATGAGGTCGTCGCGCTTCAGGTAGAGGCGCACACCGGACGCCGCGAGCCGATCGTCGACCAGTTCCGTGACGGGCGTGGGCAGCCGCGGCTCGAACACCACCGACTCACCGTACCGAGAGGCCCGCCGGACGCCCGCCGGCGGGCGCCTGGTCCGGCCGGCGCATGCCCGACCGGCGCATGGAGCGGCCGACGCCTGGCCCGACCGACGTCGATCAAGGAGATTCGCATCGATCAAGGGCAAACGCACGCGAAAAAGAGATCCAACCACGTGCGTTTCCCTTGATCGGCGGGGAGAGGGGCGGGGCGGCGCCCCGCGGGTGTGCGGAAGGGCGGGGCGGCGCCCCGCGGGTGTGCGGAAGGGCGGAGCGCCGCCGGGCGTGCGGAGCGGCGTGGCTGCTAGTGGTCGGTGGGGTGGGGCTGGTGTCGGGTGGCCGCGGCCATCGCGGACATTGCCTCGGCGGGGAGTGTGGCGCCGATGTGGTGGTCGGGGTCCATCAGCGCGGCGTGCCCGTCCGGCCAGTGCCGCAGCACCTCGACGAACCGCGTCACCAGCCACGGCGCCTCGCCCAGGCGGGCACGCAGCCGCACCGGTGACGTGAACAGCGCGATCGCCGGCGCGTCCGGCGCCCGCCACCAGGCGAACTCCGGGTCGGTCAGATCACGCGACGGCGACCCGTCGGGTCGGATCGGCACGACGATCTCCGCACCCACGACCGCGTCCAGGTAGGACCGCGGCTCGCCGCCCGCCTCCCAGAGAACGGCGTCCAAGGGGTACGCGCTGGCCGCGCGGGCCGCGGCGCGTGCGATCCCGCCCGGTTCCACGGCCACCTCCGTCGACAGTCCACTGTCGACGCTGAGTGACCACGCAGGGTCCGGCCAGCCGTGCAACAGGTCGAACGCCGGCCAGATGGCATATCCGCCTGTCCCGGGCGGCAGCGCCTCGACGGTGGTGTAGACGACCACGCACACGCCGTCGGGAGTCTCGACGACCGGCCAGCCGCCCTCGGCGGGGTCGCCGGGCACGACCAGGCAGGAGTCGACGAGGGCGGCCAGGTAGGCGTCCGGGTCGCCGCGGTGGACCGCGTCGTGCAGCGCGCCCAGGATGTACTCGTCGGGTTGCCAGCTCATGCGCCGCCGGCCGCGACCGGCACCAGGGGAGCCGGCACGCCGGTCGCCGTGCGCTCCCACTCGGTCGCCTCCAGCCAGGTGTAGCTGTTTACGCCGCCGCCCACAAGCGCGACCATGTCGTCGGGCAGGCGGGTCAGGGCGCGCGGGGTGTCTCCGGTCATGCCGAGCGTCCCGGCGGCGACCTCGGCCTCGTCTTCGCCGAGCCGGTGCAGCACGGCGAGGTGCGCTTCGGCGAGGCGGCGGGCGCCCGCGGGTGCTAGGCGGGCCGCCACGGTCAGCCGCGCCTGCCACGGGCCCAGCGGGGCGCGGGTGGTGGCGCCGTCGGGGTCGAGGTCGTCGATGACGAGCGTTGGCCGGTGCGGGGCGGCGGCGCGGGCCGGCTCGGAGCCGACGACCATGCGGTCGGGGCACCGGGCGGCCTGCGCGAGCGCGGTCCACTCGGCGTACCGGGCGGTGCGCACGCACACCTGCGCGCCCACGGCCAGTGCCCGCAGCGCGAGGACCTGGGCGGTGGCCCGGCCGCCGATGACGACGACCTCGGTCGGCCACGGCCGGAACAGGCGCACGACGGTGGCCCGCCGGTCGACGTCGCGCCCGAAGAGGACACCGACGGAGGCGGCGGGGCCGGCGGACTCGGCGGCGTCCGGCGTGACGGGGTGCCACGGCACGTCGAGCGGGTCGAGGCCGGCCGCGGCGCCGGCCACCGAGTACCCGCCCGAGGGCGGCAGCGCGGCACCCGTGGGCCCTGCCGCGTACGCCGCTGGTGCCTGCCGTCCGTCCAACCTGGTCAGCGACACACCAGCGCGGATCGCGCCGGCCTGCACGGCGGTGTCGCACAGGTGCACGTCGCGCGCGGGCGCCACCACGCGTACCAAACGGCGGGCGCGCAGGCCTCGCGGGCCTGACGCGATCGTGGTGGCGACGGTGGCGACGGCCGCGGGTGCCGTGGCCACGGCGGTGGCGAGCGGGCTCGGCACGTCGTCGACGCCGTAACAGACCTCGGCCATTCCACCGGCGACGCCGCCGACGCCGGCCAGCTGCAGCGCCTCGCCCAGCTCACGGGCGTCCAGCACCCGGCAGGACACGCCCGACACGCGCAGGGTGCGGCTCACGCGCAGGATCGCGGCCGCGGCGGCGCGTGCCGGGGCCTCCCGGTCGCCGCCGTGCCTGGCAACCACCGCCGCGCCGTCGCAGGCGTCGACCCGCACGCACACCCAGGAGACCTGGTGGGCCACAGTGGACTCGCCGGCGGTGAGCAGCTGATAAGACGCCAGGATCGGGGAGTCAGG
Organism: Micromonospora sp. CPCC 206061; assembly: GCF_036906915.1. Lineage (NCBI taxonomy): Bacteria > Bacillati > Actinomycetota > Actinomycetes > Micromonosporales > Micromonosporaceae > Micromonospora > Micromonospora sp. CPCC 206061. Next base: position 9,095 of record NZ_JBAKHX010000132.1, on the reverse strand, counting down.
GGGCAAGAGGGTGGTCGGCGCGGCGATGGTGTGAGAGACCAGTTGCACCGCCGTCGGGTCACGCCCGTCGGCGAACACGCGGGCGACGGCGGCGAGCGGCGGCAGCGAGGCGCTTTCCGGCCGCAGGTCGAGCCGGGGCGCCAGCTCCGCGACGGCGAACCAGCCGCCGGTGTCTTGCGCGACGCCGACGGTCAGGCCACCGCGCTCGACGGTGCGGATGCGCAACGCCGGTGCCGGCGCCTTGGCGCGGCGCGAGCGGCGGGCCAGCAACGCCCCCGTCGTGGTGACCGCGCCGACGCCCAGCACCGCCCACGACCACCAGGCGGACGGGTACACGTAGGCCGCAGCCGCACCGGCGGCGGCGACCTCGACGCCCACCAGAGGCGCGGCCGGAAACCGAGTGGCCACAGTCGACACCCGTACAGCGTACCGATGCGGCCCCTTCCACAACTATGCTGAAGCGCAGAATGACTCGGACACTCCTCGTGGCGCCGCGACAGCACGGCGCGTACGCGACGATCGGCGACGCGCTCGCCGCCGCCCCCGCGGGGGCCACCGTGCTGGTGACCCCCGGCACCTACCGCGAGGCGCTGTTCGTCGGCGACATCGCGCTGCGGATCGCCCCCGCGGACGGTTCGGGAGCGGTCGAGCTGGACGCGCGCGACCTGCCGTACCCGGCGCTGCACGTGGAGGGTGGCGACGTCAGCCTCGAAGGGCTGACCATCCGCGCCGGCGAGCTGCCCGCGGTCCAGACGCGAGGCGCTACAGTCGCGTTGAAGCAGGTGGAGCTGAGCACCGGTTACGGCGCGGCGGTCGACGTGCGCGACCGCGGCACGTTGCGGGCGCACCGGGTGCGGGTGACCGGCGGGCAGTACGGCTTCGTGTTCGAAGACTCTGGCGGCACGATGACCGACTGCGAGCTGACCGACATCGCCGACGATGGCGTCATCGTCCGGCTGGGCGCCAATCCGGAGATCCGCGGTTGCACCATCAGCCGGTGCCAGCGGCGGGGCATCTACGTGTACCAGTCCGGGCGGCCGGTCATCGAGGGCTGCGAGATCTCGCACACCGGCGGCGCGGGCATCGCGGTGGTGCACGAGAGCACGCCGACGATCCGGGGCTGCTGGATCCACGACACCCGGGGCGCCGGCGTCCAGATCGGGCGCGGCTGCGGCGGCGCGGTCGACCGCTGCCGGGTGGAAAACACCAGCACGCCGGGCATCGACGTGGACGCCGGAGCCACGACGGCGGTCACGGCCGGAGACGATGGCGCGGCTGGCCGTACCGGAGCTCACAACGCCACCGCGGAGCCGGACCGGCACGACGCGGAGGCGGTACGGTCGCGCCTGGCCGACCTTGACGCGATGGTCGGCCTCGCGGCCGTCAAGGCCGAGGTGCGCGGCCTGATCGACGAGATCCAGGTCAACGAGTGGCGGCGCGGTGCCGGGCTAGCCGTCGACCAGACAAGCCACCATCTCATCTTCGCGGGCGCGCCGGGCACCGGAAAGACCACAGTGGCGCGGCTGTACGGCAGGCTACTGGCCGCGTTGGGTGTGCTGTCCAAGGGCACGTTCAAGGAGGTGTCCCGGCGCGACCTGGTCGGGCAGTTCCTGGGCCACACGGCCGAGAAGACGGCGGCGGCGTTCGAGGCGGCCAAGGGTGGGGTGCTGTTCATCGACGAGGCGTACACGCTGTCCCGGGCCGGTTCGCGCGCCGACTTCGGCCAGGAGTCCATCGACACGCTGGTGAAGCTGATGGAGGACCACCGCGACGAAGTGGCGGTGATCGCGGCCGGCTACACCGACGAGATGGTCGAGTTCCTGGCCACCAACCCGGGCCTGGCGTCCCGGTTCTCCGCGACCATCGAGTTCGAAAGCTACGAGCCCGAGGAACTGGTGCTCATCGCGCAGCGCATCGCGGCGGCGTCCGACTACGAGTTCACCGACGAGGCTTCCACCCTGCTGTACGAGCACTTCGCCCACATGCACCGGGACGCCACGTTCGGCAACGCGCGGGAGGCCCGCAAGCTGTTCGAGGCGGTACGCAAGGCGCAGGCGCAGCGGCTGCTCGCTGGCGGCCAGCGCCCCGACATAGCCGACCTCCGCCGCCTGGCCGGCGAGGACATAGCGGCCACCGTCCCGTGATCGAGCACCCCCGGTAGCTCCAGCGCCTTCGGGACGCTTCGTTCACGGGAGAAGGGCGAGGGCTTCCTCGTATTTCGCGCGGCGGGCCTCCAGACGCTCGCGGCGCAGGTCCCCGGGCCGCTCGGCGCGCACCCGCTTGCCGTGCTCGGACCAGAACGCCTCGTCCGGCGGCTCCTCGGCCCCGGCGGGCAGGAACTTCAACACCTCGTCCATGGCGGCGACCGCGCCGCCCAGGTCGGCCCGCGCCGCGGCCAGATCCTCGACAGTCAGCTCGGCCAGGTCGCCTAGCGGCTCGATGGCGGCGAAGTTGCCGGCCACCCACAGCCATTCGCCGGCATCCAGCAGCTCGGACGGTTCCGGCCCGCCGAACCGCAGCCGCTGGCCGGGCAGCGACACCGTCTCCGGCAGGCGGAACACGAACTCCCGGGCGGTGCCACAGCCGTCGCACTCTCCCTCGTACCGGCTGGCGAGGTCGCCCTCGGCCATGATGACGGCGCTGCGGCACTCGAACTCGGACTCGCCGCACACGTCGCACGGGTGCATCGCCATGTAGAGGTGCGCTTCCTCCACCGACCGCTCCAGCAGCAACGCCACGCTCTCACCCTTCCCGATCGTCTACGTCGTCCCGCTGGAGCACCCGGAGGGCCTCCGCGAGCTCACGCATGCTCTCCACCACCGCGTCGGGCCCGGACGCGGCGAACCGCTCGGCCGTCGACGGCTTTTTCGCGTACCCGATTATGCGTGCCCCGGCGGCCCTCGCCGCGGCGACGTCGGCCGGCTCGTCACCGATCAACACGACCGCCTCCGGGTCGAGGCCGAGCGCGGCGGCCGCGCGCAGGACGGGGTCCGGGGCCGGCTTCCACCGCTCCGGCTCGCCTGGTGCCCGCCCGATGACCGTAGTGATCAGGTCGCTGTAGCCGTTCGTCTCCAGGAACCTGGTGATGGCCCGCTCCGACGAGTTGCTGACCATTGCCACGGGCCGGCTGGCCGCCCGGGCGGCCAGCAGGAGTCGCAGCGCGTACGGCGTGGGCGTGGCGGCGTCCACAACGGTCCGGTCCATCTCGCCGAGCGCCTCCTCCAGCGCGCGGGTCAGGTCGGGCTGGCCGAGCCCGAAGGCCCAGCGGATGACCGTGACCATGTTGGTCTCGGCGGCGATCGGCGGGGGCAGCGCGACGCCGGCCTCCTCGAGTAGGGCGCGAATCCTGGCCAGGCCGTCCATCGCGGAGCGCGCGGCGTACAGGTCGGTGATCGGTCCGTCGAAGTCGAGCAGGAGTGCCTTGCTCCGGGTCAGGAGCTCGACCAGGTCGGCGGCGGGGGCGGGGCGGCCGGCGGCCGGGCGGACGTGGGTGCCGTAGGTCATGAGGTGCCCGTCGGGATCGCCGGACCGGAAGACCAGCAGGCCGTCCGGGTGCGGCCGCAGGCCCTGACGGATCATCTCCTGTACGGTCCGGATGACGTTGCCCGGGTGGCTCCCATCGTCCACGACGCTGCGCAGCACTCCCTGGGTGGCGGTCAGTTCACCGGCGACGGCCACCTCCCCGTGCGTGGTGCCGAGCACGAGCCCGCCGTCCGTGGTCCGGTAGAAGGCGGCGCCCTCCACGTCGAGCGCCACCCGGCTCTTGCCGAGGTCCTTCATCAGCTTGCCGTCCTCCACGACCAGCGGAAAGGCGCCGTTCGGCAGTGGCAGCAGCGTACGGGCGGACGGGTGCGACACCTCGTCGGCCAGGGGCCGGGCGATGGTCGACAGGTCCATCTCGAGGTGCGGCACGTGCGGCTCCGTCGGGCCGAGCAGGACGAGCGGCTCGGGCTCCGGACCGGAGTCGGCCCGGCCGAATTCGTCCCGCGCCGCGCCGCGCGCGCCGGCGTACACCCGCTGGGTCGTCCAAGTCTCCGGCAGGTACGGCAGCACGGTGCCATCCGGCCGGTACTCGTGGAACTTGCCCACCTCGGGGGCGAGCACCGGGCCGTCCGGGGTCTCCCACACCCCGTCCCGGACCAGGTCACGGCGATCGTCGTCGGGCATCCGGCCGGTGGCGATCACCGTCACCCCGGAATCCCGGGCCAGCCCGGTCGCGTGCTCCGGCGTGGTCGGATGGTCGAGCAGCACGCGTTCGGGCAGCGAACTGAACGGCTCAGCGGCCGGCTCGATGCCGCCGGCGCCCAGGAAGCCGTCGCCGACCCGCATCAGCAGGGCCGGCCGGGATGTGGCGTAGTAGGGCACGATCCGGCCGTCCGGCGCGTACCGGACGTAGGGCCCGGCGCCGGTGGACGACTCGGACGCCCCGCCCGGGGTGAGCCGGCGGCCGAGGTCGTCGCCGGCCCACGGCACGAGCACGTGTACGCCGGCGGCCCGCGCCAGCCGCGCCACCAGCGGGCTGTATCCGGTCAGGCCCAGGCCCGGCAGCCGGACACCGAGGAACCAGCCCGGCGGCCCGAGCAGCCGCTGCTCGTGCCACAGGCGGATCGCCTCGCCGGCCGCCGCGGGGTCGAGCGGTGCCAGCAGCTCCCCAGGCGAGTACGCGTCAACCCCGTCGGGGTCGAGGTGGATGTCGACGTAGCCGGGTACCACCTCGGTCCGGGTCCAGCTCGGCGGGCGCTCGGCGAACTGGATGCCCCGCGCCTGCGGCGAGGCGCGCGGCGCGCCGGGGATCTCCGGCCCGGGACGCGCGCCGGACTCCGCCAGCCGCGCGCGGTGCCTTTCCTCGTCGTACCCATACACGTCGAGGTAGCGGCGGATCAGGCCGTCGGGGTGGTACACGTGCACCACGGCGCGCTTGCCGTGCTCGGCGCGGGCGGATTGGCGCAGGCCCTCACCCGGCACGTACCGGACGCCGCCGCCGTCGATCCGCCACCGGCCGACCGGATCCCGGCGCAGCCACATCTCCCGGGTCGGGGTGAGCACAGGGGCGCCCCACGCCTTCGCGACCGCTTGGCCGTACTCGTCGCCGGGCACGCTGTCCCCGTTCGGGCGGGTCAGCAGCAGGGCATGTCGGCGGCTTTCGGCCGGCAGCTCGCCTCGGGCGATCCGATCCTCCAAAGTAGACACCAGCCTCGACGGCGAGACGCCTCGACCCATGACGACGACCGTGACATCCGACGGCAGGTCCAGATCCGCGGCCGCCACCGCGGCGTCGAAGCTGTCCACAAGGGACACGATGCGCGCCGGCTCCGGCGACTGCGCCACGGGCCGGCTCAGGTCCATCACCGGATCCTGTGGACCATCCGACGTGTACACCTCCCACCCGGCATCGGGGCCGGCCGGCACCGGCCGGCGCAGGTTGGCGTCCCAGCCGGCGGCCGCCACGAACGGCTCGCCGTCCGGGGTGAGCCACACGGTGCCACGAGGCGCCAGGGTGGCCGCGATGTCGCCGGATGCGGCCAGCTCATGGAATTGCGCGGCCAGCGCCGCCGCGCCGGAGGCCACCAGCACGATCCGGGTCACGTCCGTACGTCCGGACAGCTCGATCGCCCGGTGGGTCAGCTCCCACAGCTCGGCGGCGTCCATCAGCTCGTCCGCGATGGTCGGCCGGCCCGGTGGCGCGAAGCCGAGGATCTGCCCGTCCGGTGCGGTCACCGTGTCGACCACCACCGCGAAGTCGCCCTCGGCGGCCGGGAACATCTGGGCGAACGCCCGCGCCCGCGAGGACCGCGCGACGACCATGCCCGCCGGTACCGGCTCGACCGCGTAGAGGTCCGCGAGGTCGGCGGCGGTCATCTCGGCGACCGGCGGCGGCGGGGCGCCCGGCTCGACCCGCTCCGCCGCCCGCTGCGCCAGCTCGACCAGCGCCATCAGCCGCTCGCGCCGGCCGTTCAGGTGGTCGGCCAGCCGGGCGGCCGCCCTCGCGGCGTGCCGCACGCCGGCCACGGCTTCGGCGAGCGCGGGCCTGGCATCCGGGCTCGGCGGTCGGTTCTTGGCCAGCACCCGGGCGAGCATGGTGTCTGTCTCACCGGCGAGGTCGGCCAATCCGTCGACGGCGGCCTCGGCGGTGCTCAGCCCTTCCTTGAGCCGCGCCGCGATCGTCAGGACGTCGGCGATCGCGCCGCCGCCGGGGAACTGGCCCAGGTCGGGCGCCTCGGGCAGCAGCGGCGGCAGCGGGTCGTCGACGATCCGGTCCAGGGCGGCTCCCACGGCTGCGAGGATGTCGCGCCGGCCCTGCTCTCTCGCCGTGTCCACAATGACCTGTCGCTCGTCCTGGTCCGGCCACGTGCCCTCGTCGCGGAGCGCGGTCAGCCGCAGGTCGAGCGCCCGCAGCTCCTCCTGCACCGCCGTGAGCCTCCGGATCGGGTCCTCCAGCGGTTCCAGGAGCGCCCGGTCCAGCCGGTCGGGGAGCCGCCGCACGGCCGCCAGTCGTGACCGGCCGGTCGTGTACCGCCACGCGCCGCGCTCCGGCTGAGCCTGCGCCGCCTCCAGTACGGAGGCCGGCGACCGGTCCACGGTGGGGATCTCGTCGACCGCGGCGGTGAGGCTCCGCGTGATCCGTGGCAGGTTGGCGACCAGCCTGTCCAGCGTCTCGACGGCGGCGACGAGCTGGCCGCGCGCCTGTTCCAGCGCGCGGTGCGCGTTGGCGTCGGGCTTGCCGGCCTTGACCGCCTTGGCGGCGCCCTTCAGTGTCTGGGCGGCCGCCTGGGCGCCCGACACGCTCTGGCGCAGCTCCTCGCGGAGCTGGCGGAGCCCGTCGGCCACCGCCCGGACCGGGCCGGACCTGGGCGCGTACAGGTCGAGCGCCGCGTCGTCGGCCGCGCCGGCCAACCGCTCCGCCGCGTCCTCGATCCGCTTCAGCTCCCTTTCGAAGGTCGAAAGTGGCATCGTCGACGTCTTCTTCGCCGGCTGCACCGCCCGCTGCGCCAGGGCATTGACCCTCTTCGCGGTCTTGCTGACGACGTTGCCGGTGCGCGGGACCAGGTGCGGGTGTACCTGTTCGGTGATCGCCCTGCTGGCGGCGGCGAGCGCGGCCCGCTCGGTGTCCACCAGCGCGGCGGCGGCCTGGACCGAGGCCGGGACGGCGTGCAACGTCTTCCGCAGCCGGGCGCTGATCCCGGGGTGCAGGTGCGCCTCCCGCCACGCCCGCAGGTCCGATGTGGACCGCGGCGGCGCCTCCCCCACCAGGTGAACATCCAGGGCACGGCGGTCGACGTGCAGGGCATCCCGTTCCGCCGCGCCGGCCATGCCGAGTTGGCCGTCGATGACCAGCGCCTCGGTGCCCCGCGCCGCGACCTCGGCCAGCTGCTCCTCCACCCCGGCCAGGTGCAGTACGGCGTGCCGGATCTCGTGGCCGACGGCCCGCGGCAGTAGCGCCGGCCGGTCGGCGGCCAGGATGTTCCGGGTCACGTTCAGCACGTGGGGGTCGTCGGCGGTGCCCGACCGCCGCACGGTCCGGGCGAACAGGTCGGCCGGCAGGTCGGCCGCCTCGGCCCGGAAGTGGATCGGATCGTCCTGATGGGGTACCCGCACGACGACGTGCGTGGCGTCGACCGGCTCCACGGCGAGCACGTCGCCTTCGAAGGCGCCGACTGGCAGCGCGGCGATCCCGGCGAAGATCTCCTCGTCGGCCACGCCGGAATCCTGCGCAGGCAGGTCGGCCTGCACCATCCGCGACCCCCGCACCACACCGGCGTGCACCTGTGGCGGCTCCTCCTGGGTGAGTAAACGGTGGCCGCGGTCCGCCTCGGCGAGTTCCCGGGCGGCCTTGGCCACCCGGTTCGCGACCCGCGCCGCCAGCAAGTCCTCGGCGTGCCGCGCCGCGTCGACCTCCCCGCGCGCCGCCATCTCGGCCAGTCGGGCCGAAAGCGCCTCCCGGCCCAGCTCCCCCGCCCGGTCCAGGGCGCGTGCGGCCCGCTCGACGAGGTCGTCGGCGCGCTGCTCGTCGTCCCACGGATCACCGCCCACCTCGCGCAGGTGGGCGCCTCGCGCCTGGTGCCACGCGGCGCGCCGCAGCGCCTCCTGCACCGCGACCTGTTCCAGATGCAGGCCATCGAGCAGTTCGTCGAGCCGGTCCACGGCGGGGCCGACCGCGCTCAGCCGCTCCTCGGTGGTGACCCGCCGGTCGGGCAGCGCCGCCGCTTCCCGGCCGGCCTTGGACAGGTCGGCCACCGCCTCTCCGTACCGGCGCGCCGAGCCCTGCGCCATCGCGGTCCACCGCCGCTCCCACAGCGCCCGGTCCAGCTCCCGTTCGTGCCGGCGGCGGTGTTCGGCGAGGCGGGCTCCGGCCTCGGCTGCCTCGCGCTCGGCCGCCAGCGCCGCCTCTCTCATCCGGGCGGCGGCGCCGCGGTGCTCGGCGGCGCGGGTGTCGTCGCCGGCCCGCTCGTACTCCTGCGCGGTCCGGATCGAGTCGCGCCGGTACTGCCACGCCCGATCCGCCGTGGCCGCGTGCTCCGCGCGGAGCTCGTCGAGCCGGGTGAGCTCGTCAACGCCGTCGCGCCATGCCCCCTCCGCCGCGCCGCCCGCGTCCGCCGCGCCGCGGGGGTACACCGTCAGCAGGTCGCCGACCGCGTCGGCCAGGTCGTCCAGGCGCCGTTGATGCCGCTCGGCCAGCGCCTTCAGGTCCGCCTCCGGATCCAGCCGCCGTCCGACCAGCGCCGCGCGGTCCTCGCGGTGCCGGGCAAGCGCCTCGTCGCCGGCCCGCTGGCGCCGCGCGGCCTCACCCCGTCGCCGCTCCCACTCCGCGGCCTCGGCCCCGCCGGCGTCGACGACCTCGGCCGCGGCGAGGGCGCTCAACACCGCGGCGGCCCGCTGATCGGGTGTCAGGCCGGGCGCGCCCCAGTCGGCGAGCAGGTCGTAGTGGTGCGCCTCCAGCGCCGCGAACTCGGCGGCGGCCGCTGCCCGGGCCGCGCTCGTGGCCGCCTTCGCCTCGGCCAGCCGGGACTCCGCCTCGACGGTGCGGGCGCGGCGCGCCGCCGCGAGCAGCCCGAGCTCCCCGGCGCGCTCGGCGTCGGCGGCCTGGCGGGCCCGGC
>NZ_JBAKHX010000131.1:0-13037 GCF_036906915.1 Micromonospora sp. CPCC 206061 | reverse complement strand
GTGGCCGCGGCCAGCGCTCCGCGGCCTCCGCGCCTCCGCGGCCTGGGCGGCCTGGGCGGCCTGGGCGGCCTGGGCGCGGCGCCGCCGTGGGGCGCGGCGGCGCCGATCAAGGGCAAATGCACGTGGTTCGATCTCATTTCCACGTGCGTTTGCCCTTGATCGATGCGTTTTCCCTTGATCGACGCGGGATGCGCGCCGGGCGATGCGACGGACGACGGGCGACGCGGATCGCGCGCCGCGCACGTGGCGGGCGAGGCTCGCCGCTGCCCGCCGGTGTTAGAGTTCCAGGCCAGCGGCGGTGAGAGGGCGACATGGAGCAGCACGGCTACATCCACAATAAGGACGACTATCTGCGCCGGCTGCGGCGCATCGAGGGTCAGGCGCGCGGCCTGCAGCGCATGGTCGAGGAAGAGAAGTACTGCATCGACATCCTCACCCAGGTGTCCGCGATGACCAAGGCGCTCCAGTCGGTCGCGCTCGGCCTGCTCGACGAACACCTTAGCCACTGCGTCGTCGAGGCCGCCGCGGCCGGCGGACCAGAGGCAGAGGCGAAGGTCAAAGAGGCGTCGGAGGCCATCGCGAGGCTCGTCCGCTCCTGACCGCGCGCCCGCCGCGCTGGCCCGCCGCGCTCAAGGGAAATCTCATCGATCAAGGGCAAACGCACGTGGAAATGAGATCGAACCACGTGCGTTTGCCCTTGATCGACGGAAGGGGCGCGGGCGTGCCGTCCGGGGGGCCGTGGTTAGCGGCCCTCCCAGACTGCTTGGGCGCCGGAGTCGCCGGTGCGGATGACGTAGTACAGGCTCAGGCCGGCTGCCGCTATCGCCAGGACCTGCAGCGCCACCGACACCGCGCGCGTCGAGCCGCCGCGGCCGCCGGCCGGGGGCGCTGCCGACCGGGGAGCGACGAAGTACACCAGCGCCAGCGTCAGCACGGCGAGCGCGATCGACGTGTACAGCGTCATCGTGCCGAGGTCCTGGTGCCGTTCCAGCCGCGGGTAGAAGCCCTCGCTGATGCCGCCGGCCTCGTCGAGCCGTTTGAAGAACGCGTCGCCGGACAGCTTCGCCAGCAGCGCCGCGAGCGGGGTGGCCAGCGCCAGCAGGCCCAGCACCCAGCGGGTGTGCGCTCGCACGAACGGGACGAGGGCGTACGCGATCGTCAACGCGGCCAGCAGCGGCACGAAGACGACGGCGGCGTGGACCAGGAGGGGGTGGGCGGGTATCCCCATGAACTCCTCAAACACGCTCAGAAGCCTAGACCCCCGCGGACCGGTTCGCTCGCCGGCGGCGGCGGTCGAGCACCAGACCGAGCAGGTGCAGGCTGCCCGCGTACAGGAGCAAGCCGCCCACCAGCGCGATCAGCGCGCCCTGGCCGCCGTCACCCAGGGTGACCGGCGGATCGGCCCCGACGTCGACGGACATGGTGGTCAGCGGGATCGCGGCCGCGGCGGCGAGCGGCGGGAGCAGCCACAGTATCCACATCGGCCCGGCCCACCGGTCGTCCTGCATCAGGCCGATCGCCCACAGCACGGCGAAGGCGGGTAGCGCCAGCGGGAGCAGCCGCCAGCGGCGTGCCAGCAGCAGCCCCAGGCCGACGCCCACCGCCGCGAAGAGCGGGAACGCCGCCAGCTCCACGGCCACCAGCCGCGCGATCCCGACATCGTCGAGGGGGCCCCTACCGTCGCGGGCGTAGGCCACCGCGAAGGTCACCGCCGCGAGCAGCACGCCCAGGGGCACGGCCGCTGCGAGCGCCCACGCCCGGTGGCGCACCGCCAGCGCGGCTCCGGCGAGCAGCGCCACGAGCTGTCCACACAGGACACCCGAGGTGTACCGGAAGGCGCGTGTCGTGTACTGCCACTCGTGCTGCTGGGCGTCGCCCTGTGGGTCGTAGTTGACCCACAACTCGTAGTACCCGTCGTTGAGGGGGAGGAGGATCACGGCCAGCGCCGTGACGAGCGGGATCGACAGCAGCACCCACCAGGATCCCTGCCACCCGTTCACGGTGTCACCGTAACGGTATTTGACGCCACCTAATACCGGCCACTATTATGCGACGCATGGCACCGGACGACGAGGCCGATCGGCAAACCCAGCTCCTGCGCGGCACGCTCGACATGTGCATGCTCGCCCTGCTGGCGAAGGAGCCCGTGCACGGCTATGAGCTGGTGCGCCGCCTGAACCTGGCTGGGCTCGACGCCGTCGGCTACGGCACGGTGTATCCGTTGCTGACCCGCATGCGCCGCCTCGGCCTCGTGGCCGACCAGATGGAGGACAGCCCCGCCGGCCCGCCCCGCAAGGTGTACGCGCCCACGGTCGAAGGCCGGCGCGTGCTCGCGGGGTGGCGGCGCCAGTGGGACGCGTTCGTCGAGACGATCAACGCCACCGTCGCGGACGCGCAGCCGCCCGCGACCACCCGGAGGTAGAGATGCTGGACCAGAGGGACGTCGTCGTCATCGCCGAGGACGAGTGGCGCGCCATGGGCCTGGTCGCGGCCGACCGCACCGCACTGGCCGACGACCTACGGATGGAGCTGCGCGCCGCGGTCGCCGACGGTGCCACGCCGGAGCAGCTGATCGGTCTGGACATCCGGGCGTTCGCGCGGCGGCTGGCCGAGGAGGCGGGCGCGCGGCGGGTGCCGTACGAGTTCCGGCGGCTGCTGCTGACCGCGCTGGCCGGAGCGGCGCCCGGCGTTGTCATCGGTTGGATCAGTCTGTGGTACCAGCCGCTCTTCCCGGCCGACCCGACACCGTCAACGGCGGCCATCGTGGCCGTGTACGCCGGCCTCGCCCTGCCGGTGCTCGCGGGCGCGCTGGGCGCGGTGGCGATCCGGATGCGCGGCCTGCCCGCGATCGGCGGCACCGTGGCCCGGATGGCGCTGCTGGTGCCGCTCGCGGGACTGCTCGCCACGCCGGTGACGATGGGCTTCGCGTGGCTCGTCGGGTACAGCACCGCGACGCCGATCGTCGCGATCGAGGTGAGCATCGTGGCGGCGCTGCTGGCGGGGGCGACCGTGCTGGCGCGACGGTGGGCGCTCGCCGGCGCCGGCACGGCCGCGGCGACACCGACCGACCCTGTGCCCGCCTGACCGCCACGCCACCGCGAGCGGAGGGTGATCGTCATCGATCCGGGGCAGCCGGCCGTCGTACCGGTGGGGTAGTTTGCTTCGGGTAACGGGGGACCGCCGGCCCGTTTGGACGGCATTGAGAGGGATGTGTTGTCGTGAGGCGCTACCGGCGCACCCGCCTAGCGGTGCTTCTGTCCACTGTGCTGGCCGCCGGGGCCGCCGTCCTCGCGTCCGCGCTGCCGGCCGACGCGATCGCCAACGGTGAGGAAGTGCCGATCGGGATGTACCCGTTCTCGGTCAAGCTGACCATGACGGGCATCCCCACTCCCGACGGTGGCAAGCGCAACAGCGCCTGCTCCGGCTCGCTGGTCGCGCCGCAGTGGGTGATGACGGCGGGTCACTGCTTCCGGGACGTCAACGGCGTCCGGGTCGAGCGGCCGGTCGCCGACCTGACCACCGCCACCGTTGGCCGCACCGACCTGAATGGCACCGGCGGCCATGTCGTGACCGTCGTCGCCGTGCGGCAGTCGCCGACCAACGACATCGCGCTCGCCCAGATCGAGACCCCGATCACCGACATCAAGCCGCTCCGGCTGGCCACCGCGCCGCCGGCGGTGGGCGACGTGGTCCGGCTGACCGGGTACGGGTCGCTGACCAGCACCAACCCGACGCCAGTGACGCGGCTGCGCACCGGCCAGCTCAGGGTGGCCTCGGTCGCCGAGTCGACCATCGCGATGACCGGCTTCGCCCCCCAGTCCAACACCACGCCGTGCCCGTACGACTCGGGAGGCCCGTTCTTCACCGAGCGCCGGGCGGCGAGGCCCGAGCTGCGCTACGCGCTGGTGTCGGTGGTGAGCAACGGTCCGAGCTGCCCGCACACGCTGCAGGAGACCACCGCGCGGGTCGACAACCTGCGGCCCTGGATCCGCGGCATCATCGGCTGACGCGTAGCCGCCTCCCCGCCTGGGTACGACGTATGTATCCAAGGCGAGGAGGCAGCGATGCAACCCATTCCGTTCGCTCCCTGGGTCTGGCGTGACCCTGGCCTGATCGCCGCTACGGTGGGCACCGAGATGGAGCCGCGCGGCGACCGCCCTGAAGACGACGAGCGTGCGAGCGCCGATCTGGCCGGCTACGACGTCGAGGCGATCGACGGCGGCATAGGCAAGGTCGACGAGGCGAACTACGAGGTCGGCAGCGCCTACCTGGTCATCGACACGGGCCCGTGGATCTTCGGGCGCAAGGTGCTGCTGCCCGCCGGCACGGTCGACCGCGTCGACCACGACGGGCGCAAGGTGTACGTCGACCGGACCAAGGAACAGGTCAAGAACTCACCGGAGTACGACAAGGACACGTTCGGCACCGCCGAGTACCGGGACAGGGTGGGCGGTTACTACGCCGGGACCTACGAATAGCCCATAGCGATCTCCACAGGTCGTTCACAACTCACACCGTTCCCCTCCACGGCCGCTGCATAGAGTGCGGGCATGAGTGAGCGTCGTGTCCTGGTCGTGGAGGATGAGCGCACCATCGCCGACTCGGTGGCCGCTCGGCTGCGCGCCGAAGGGTTCGGGGTGCGGATCGCCGGCGACGGCCCCAGCGCGGTCGACGCGGCACGCGAGATGCGCCCCGATTTGGTCGTGCTCGACATCATGCTGCCGGGCTTCGACGGCTTGGAGGTGTGCCGCCGCATCCAGGCCGAGCGCCCGGTGCCGGTGCTCATGCTCACCGCCCGCGACGACGAAAACGACCTGCTGGTCGGGCTGGCGGTCGGCGCCGACGACTACCTGACCAAGCCGTTCTCGCTGCGCGAGCTGGCCGCGCGGGTGCACGCGCTGCTGCGGCGGTTCGAGCGCGCGGCCACGGCCGCCCGTGACAACGCGCCCACGATCCGCCTCGGCGACCTGGAAATCAACCAGGCGGAACGCCGGGTTCGCCGGGCCGGTGTCGAGGCGCACCTGACGCCCACGGAGTTCGACCTGCTGGTGCACCTCGCGGGCCGGCCGCGCACCGTGCTGCCCCGCACGCAGCTGCTCGCGGACGTGTGGGGCTGGGCCGACGAGTGCAGCACACGCACGGTTGACAGTCACGTCAAGGCGTTGCGCCGCAAGCTCGGCGGCGACCTCATCCGCACCGTGCACGGGATCGGATACGCGCTGGAGGTCCCGGCGTGAGTTCGCTGCTGGACGTGCTGCCCCGCCCACTCGACCCGGTGCGCTCCATCAAGGTCAAGCTGGGCATCCTGCTGGTCTGCTCCGGCGCCGCCGGGCTTGTCGTCTTCCGGTTCGGCATCGGCTGGCTGCCGCCCCTCACCTCGGTGACCGCGATCTGCGTCGCGCTGCTGACCTCGCAGGTCCTCGCGCACGGCATGACCTCGCCGTTGCGCGAGATGACCGCGGCCGCGCGGGCCATGGCCCGCGGCGACTACACCCGCCGGGTCCGAGCCACCTCCCGGGACGAGGTGGGGGAGCTGGCGCTCGCGTTCAACCAGATGGCCGCCGACCTCGCCGCGGCAGACCAGCAGCGGCGCGAGCTGATCGCGAACGTCTCGCACGAGCTGCGGACCCCCATCACCGCCCTACAGGGGCTCCTGGAGAACCTGGTCGACGGCGTCGCGCCGGCCGACAGCACGACTCTGCGCACCGCGCTGACACAGTCCGAACGGCTCGGCCGCCTCGTGGTCGAGCTGCTGGACCTGTCCCGGCTCGACGCCGGGGTCGTGCCGCTCGACCGCGTCGAGATCGACGTCGCGGAGTTCCTGGACGCGGCGGTCCAGGAGGCCGCGGTGACCGCGACCGGCGCCGGGCGCCAGGTTGATTTTCGGGTACAGGGTGCCGCGTCCGCCGGCACCGTCACGGCGGACGCCGACCGGCTGCGGCAGGTGTTCGCCAATCTGCTCGACAACGCGGCCCGGCACAGCCCGCCGGGCGGCACCGTGCTGGTGACCGCCACGGCGGGCACCGACCGGACGCACTTCGAGGTGATCGACGAAGGCGAGGGCATCCCGCCGGACCAGCGAGCCCGGGTGTTCGAGCGGTTCACGCGCGGCGACCGGACCGGCGCGTCCGACGGTGGCACCGGGCTGGGACTGGCGATCGCGCGCTGGGTGGTGGAGATGCACGGAGGCACCGTGGCCGCCCTCGACCGGACCGACGCCAAGCCCGGCTGCCGCATCCGGGTCACCGTGCCCCACCCCGACCACAGTGGACGATGAGAGGCCAGAGATGACCGCGCCGCACCCGACCGTCAAGCCTTCCACCCTCGCGCCCAACACCGCCGCCTGGCAGCCCGTCCTCGGCCCGCGCCCGCCGACACCGTTCGAGAAGCGGTGGCCCGGCCCGCTCAGACCCGCCCCGGCGCTCGTACTGGGCGCGGCCGTCGCGACCGGAATCGTGGCGGCGGCCAGCGTTCCCCTCGACCGGCCCGGCACCGGCTGGCTGGTCACAGCGTTGGCCGCCACGGCCGTGCTCGTCACCCTGTCCCGGCGTCACTTCCCGGGCAGCGTCCAGCCACTGTGGACGGCCGCAACCGTGACATTGCTCGGTGTAGGAACGATCCGGGCCGCCGGCTGGCTATTCGTCCTCTGCGTCCTGACGGCGGCGGTGACCGCCTCCCTCGCGGTGGCGCCGGCCCGCGGGTTCCGCGCGCTCGTGTTCGCGTCGGGCACCATACCGCTGGCGGTGTTCCGGGCGCTGCCGTGGCTGGGGGACGCTTCCCGGGCGCTGCTCCACAAGCGCCAGAACGGCTCGACGGCGCGCGTCGGCGTGGCCGTGGTGGTGTCCGTGCTACTGGTCGTCGTCTTCGGCGCGCTCTTCGCGGGCGCCGACGCGGCCTTCGCCGAGCTGGTCGGGCGGCTCCTGCCGGATGCCGACCTCGCGTCCAACGTGGATAACGGGTGGCTGTTCCTGTTCGCGTCGGCGGTCGTGGTCGGTGCCGCGTACCTGCTCGCCGGGCCCCCGGACCTCACCGGCCTGGAGAGGCCGGCGAAGGCGAGGCTGGGACGCCTGGAGTGGACGCTGCCGTTGGCCGCGCTGAACGCCGTGTTCGCGATGTTCGTGGCGGTGCAGCTGACGGTGCTGTTCGGCGGCTCGAAGCACGTGCTGCGGACCGCCGGGCTCACCTACGCGGAGTACGCCCGGAAGGGGTTCTGGCAGCTGCTAGTGGTCACCGCGCTCACGCTTGCCATCCTGGCGGCCGCCGCCCGGTGGGCGCCCCGCGAGCAGCGCGGCGACCGGATGCTGGTGCGCGTACTGCTCGGCGGGCTCGCCACCCTCTGCCTGGTGATCGTGGCCTCCGCGCTGTACCGGATGCACACCTACGAGGAGGTGTACGGCTTCACCCGCCTGCGGGTGCTGGTGAGCGTGTGCGAGCTGTGGCTGGGCGTGGTGCTGGCGATGGTGCTGGCCGCCGGGGTGCGGCTGCGCGCCGGGTGGCTGCCCAGGGCGGTGGTCGGCAGCGCCGTCGCGGCGCTGATCGGGCTCGCGGCGCTGAACCCAGACCGGTTCATCGCCGAGCGCAACGTCGATCGGTTCGAGCAGACGGGCCGGATCGACACCGCGTACCTGTCGAACCTGTCCGCCGACGCGGCGCCGGCGCTGGACGATCTGCCGGCGCCGCTGCGCGGCTGTGCGCTCCAGGAGATCGCGCACGATTTGGAGCGGGAGCCGGACGGCTGGCGGGAGTGGAACCTGGGCCGCCGCGAGGCCCGCGAGGTCGTCGCCGACATCCGCGTGACGGAGCTGGCGTGGAACTCGGCATGCGGGCCCGCGTCGAGCCTCTACTAGCTACCCCTTGACGGCGGCTGCGACCGCGTCCGCGAGCGAGGTGGTCGGGCGGCCGATGAGGCGGCGGAGGTCGCCGCTGTCGATGAACAGCGCGCCCTTGGCGATCTGGACGTCGCAGGAGGCGAGAACGTTGGCGTACACGTCGGGCACGCCGGCCGCGACGAGCGCCTTCTCGTACTCGTCGGCGGGCAGGTCACGGTAGGCGACCTCGGTGCCGCTCTGCCGGGTGACCTCGGCGGCCAGCTCGGCCATCGTGAACGCCTCGTCGCCGCCCAGCTCGTATGCCTTGCCCTCGTGGCCGTCGCCGGTCAACACGGCGGCGGCCGCGGCGGCGAAGTCGGCCCGGGCCGCGGCGGAGATCCGGCCGTCACCGGCGGAGCCGAGGATCGCGCCGTGCTGCAGGGCTGGCGCGAGGTTCGCCGTGTAGTTCTCGAAGTACCAGCCGTTGCGCAGGAACACGAACGGGACACCCGACGCGCGGACGACCTCTTCGGTGGCCTTGTGCTCGGGGGCGACGGGCAGGTCGGTCGTGTCCGCGTACGGCGCGCTGGTGTAGGCGATCAGCTTGACGCCCGCGGCGACGGCGGCGTCGACCGCGTTGGTGTGCTGCGGGAGCCGCTGGCCGACCTCGCTTCCGGAGATCAGGAGCAGCTTCTCGGTGCCGGCGAACGCGCTGGTGAGGGTCTCGGGCTTGGAGTAGTCGGCCTGCCGGACCTGTACGCCCTGGGCGGCGAGGTCGGTGATCTTCTCCGGTGTGCGGGCGGCGGCCACGATCTGGTCGGCCGGAACGCCCTGGTCGAGCAGGGCCTGGACAGCGAGGCGGCCAAGGTGGCCACTGGCGGCGGTGACGGTGAAGGTCATGGGGAACACGATTGCACTAACTTCTAGAAAGTGCCAACTGTCAGTGAGTACTATTACATCTGCAAGTACCCCGTGGGCGGGTAGTCTTTGGGCATGGCCGATATGGAGCAGCTCGTCGCCGACGTCTTCGCGCGCGCCTGCACCTCCCGCGCCGTCTTGGAAAACGTGGCCGGCAAGTGGGGCGTCCTCGCCCTGGCGGCCCTGTCCGAGGGCACGTACCGGTTCAACGCGCTGCGCCGCCGCGTCGACGGCATCAGCGAGAAGATGCTTTCCCAGACCCTTCAGGCCCTGGAGCGGGACGGCCTGGTCCGGCGCGACGCGCAGGCCACCATCCCGCCCAAGGTGGAATACAGCCTGACCCCGGCCGGCGAGCGCATCTCCGCCAAGCTGATCGAGCTGATCGAGCTGATCGAGGGCGAGATGCCGCGGGTCACGGCCGCCCAGCAGCGCTACGACACGGAGCGCGCCCGCTAGGCCCTAGTGCTCCCGGCGGGCCAGCACGAACGCCTGCCGCACCTTGTCGTTTCCGACGCGTTCGCGTATCAGCGTCGCCGTCACCGCGAAGCCGGCGGCGGTCAGCTCCTCCGCGATCCGCTCGGGCCGCAGCCGCTGGAACTCCAGGGAAACGGTGTGGCCCAACGCCTCGGAGACGTGCAGCGACTCGTCACCGACCTGGAAGGCCAGGAGCACCGGGGCGCCGGGCGCCAGTACGCGGTGAAACTCGGCGAACACGGCCGGCCGCTGGTCAGGTGCGATATGGATGACCGAGTACCAGGCCAGGAGGCCGGCCAGCCCGCCGTCCGCGACGTCGAGGGCGGTCATCGTACCCTCCTCGAAGCGCAGGTGCGGGTACGTCTTGCGGGCCACCGCCAGCATCCCGGGCGACAGGTCGATGCCGTACGCGTCGAGGCCGAGGTCGTACAGCAGCGTGGTCACCCGCCCGGGACCGCATCCGACGTCGGCGACGCGCGCACCGGCGCCGGCTATCTCGGCGAACGCCGCCAGCATCGCCCTGTCCAGCGGCCGGTCGTCGAGCTCGTTCGCGAGGAACTCGGCGTAGTCGGCGGCGATGCTGTCGTAGGAGGCGCGGATCGCGTTCATGACGGACGACCCTATATCGCTGTCACCGCGCACGCGGTGCCGTTGACGGTGGCCGCGGTGGGCGGGGCGTTCGCGCCGTCGTGGGTGCCCTGGAAGCCGAACGAGATGCCAGCGGCCGCCGGCACGGCGCCGTTCCAGTCCAGGTTGCGCGCGGCCACCTGGGCTCCGCTCTGCGACACGGCGGCGTTCCAGGCGTTGCTGATCACCTGGCCGTCGGGGAGGGCGAAGCGCACGGTCCAGCCGTCGAGCACCGACCCGCCGGCGGTGACGCGCAGGTCGGCCACGAAACCGGTCGACCACTGACTGGTCACGTCGTACTCGACTGTGCAGGCGGCGCGGCGGCGGCCTCGGTGGGTGTCGGCGCGGCCGTCGTCGGGTCGGGCCTGGGGGTTGGCGACGGTGCCGTGGTGCGCGGCGGTGCCGGGGTGCGCGGGCGCGTCGGCGTGGGTGTCGGGGCCGCCGGCCGGGCCCGCGTCGCGGACGGCGTCGGGGTCGGTGTCGCGCCCGGCACGGGCGGGAAGGTCAGCCCGAAGCCGTATGCGAACAGGGCCGGCTTGCCGTCGCCGGCGTTGATGGGCTGCTGTGCCGAGCTGCGCATCCACGTCATCGGCAGCTTGCCTGTCGGCGCGTAGTCGCCGAACAGCACGTCGGCGACGCCCTGCCCCTCGGTGCCGGGCAGCCATGCGGCGACCAGCGCGTCCCAATCTTTGAGCCGGCTCGCGACGTCCAGAGGGCGGCCGGAAACCAGGACCACCACCACCGGTACGCCCGAGGCGCGCAGCCGGTCGAGCGTCCGGAGGTCGTCCTTGTCGAGCGCCAGCGCGCCCGTGCGGTCGCCCCTGCTGCCGGCGTACGGCTTCTCGCCGACCACCGCGATGGCCGCGCGGTAGGTGCGGTTGATGCCGGTGCCGTCCCGGTTGTACGTGACGGTCGCGCCGGCACCGACCGTGTTGCGGATGCCCTGCAGGATCGTCGTGCCCTGCGTGACCGGCCCACTGGCGCCCTGCGACGACATGGTCCAGCCGCCGGACTGGATGCCGATGTCGTCGGCGCTCCGGCCGGCCACGAAGATCTTGCCGCCGCGCTTGGCCAGCGGCAGCGTCTTGTCGTCGTTCTTGAGCAGCACCTGCGACTTGCGGACCGCCTCGCGGGCCAGGTCGCGATGTGCCACGCTGCCGACGTTGGCGGTCAGTCCCCGGTCGCTGAGCGGACGCTCGAACAGGCCGAGCTCGAACTTCTTGGTGAGGATGCGCCGGTTCGCGTCGTCGACCCGCTGCCAGCTGATCCGTCCGCTGTCGACCTCGGCGCGCAGCATCGCGACGAACTGCCGGAAGTCGCCTTGCGGCGCGATCATGTCGATGCCGGCGTTGTAGGCGGCGGTGATGTCGGCGCCGGTGACACCTGGCGCACCGTCCAGTTTGTCCAGTCCGGCGCCGTCGGCGAGTACGAAACCGCTGAACCGAAGCTCACCCTTGAGCACGTTGTTGACCAGGCCCGCCCGCTGCGGGTTCCAGCCAGCCAGCGAGACCAGCACCGAGCCGGCGCCCGCCGAGATGGCCGCCTGGAACGGCGGCAGGTGGATGCCGCGCAGCTCGGCCTCGGTGTTTCCCGCCCCGTCGCCCAGGTACTTGGCGGTGGCGAGCACCGAGGAAGGATCGCTGAGAGCGGAGCCCTGGAGCCCTTGCACGATCGAGGTCATCGCGGCCGGGATCTCGGGCTGCTCGCCGAACGACTCGTACGTGCGGCCGGAACGGTCGTCGCGGGCCACGCACAGGCACGGCGCGAACGTCCAGTCGACGCCGGTGGCGGCGACCTCTTCGGCGGTCGCCCGGCCGACCCGCCGCACGAGTTCCGGATCGCGGGTGGCGCCGAGCCCGATGTTGTGCGGGAAGATGGTCGCGCCCCGCACGTTGTTGTGCCCGTGCACCGCGTTTGTGCCGTAGATCACGGGGATCGACAGGGCGGTGGTC
The DNA here is from genome assembly GCF_036906915.1 of Micromonospora sp. CPCC 206061. Taxonomy (NCBI): domain Bacteria; kingdom Bacillati; phylum Actinomycetota; class Actinomycetes; order Micromonosporales; family Micromonosporaceae; genus Micromonospora; species Micromonospora sp. CPCC 206061. The sequence continues at coordinate 1,258 of NZ_JBAKHX010000131.1, read as the reverse complement.
TGTGCGGTGCGCTGGAACCCGTCATACATGTCCGCCCAGCCGGTGGCGCTGGGGTCCGCCGGCAGGGAGTCCGGGCCCGAGGCGATCGAGCCGATCCGGTACGTGGCCACGTCGTCGGGTGTGGTCAGCGCGGCCCGGTCGACCTGGATGAGCTGCCCGAGCTTGTCTTCCGGGCCCATGCGGGTCAGCAGGTCGTCGACACGCAACGCGACCGGCTTGCCTGGATCGCGGTAGGGGAGCACCGACGTGCTGGCCTTCGCACCGGCGCCCTTGCCCGGCCCGACGAGATCCAGCGCCGAGGCGACCAGCGTCGCGGCGGTGAGCACCAGGCAGGTCACCGTCAGACCGATCATGGTGCGGCCGTGGCGGTCGAGGCGGATCGCCAGCCGGTGGCTGCGGGGGCCGGCCGGTGGGGGCGATGCGGGCATGCGGAACTCCTTGTCAGTCGCCTGAGGCGATGCCCAGACTGCTGGCAGCAGCCCAACTACTGACAGCAATCAAGGCCCGTTGCAGCTTGACGGCTGCCCGGGATCCCGCAGTGATCAGAATCTATGATACTCAGCCCGAAGGTCAAGAGGGTCCCGACGTATCCTTGCCCGCATGGGATCTGGGGTTGGCAAAGGCGACGAGGTCGCCGACTTCGAACTGCTCGACGAGACCGGTGCCGCGCGGCGGCTCAGCGAGTTCCTGGCCAACGGGCCGGTCGTGCTGTTCTTCTACCCGGCCGCGATGACCCGCGGCTGCACGGTGGAGAGCTGCCACTTCCGCGACCTGGCGGCAGAGTTCGCCGAGGTGGGCGCGCAGCGGATCGGCATCAGCCGCGACAGCGTCGACAAGCAGCGGCAGTTCTCCGAGATGCACGGGTTCGACTACCCGCTGCTGTCGGACCCTGACGGTAAGGTGGCTGACCTGTTCGGCGTGCGCCGGAAGCTGCCGCTCGGGCCGCTCAGCACGAAGCGGATGACGTTCGTGATCGACACGGATCGGCACGTCCTCGAGGTCATCCACAGCGAGGTCAGCATGAACGACCACGCCGACCGCGCCCTGTCCGTCCTCCGAACCCACGCCCCCCGCTAACGCAGGCACCTCGCACCCACCCCACTCCGCGCGTCCTCCGCCCGCCTTGCGCCGGCTCCCGCGCGCCGGCTCCCGCGCGCCGGCTCCCGCGCGCCGGCTCCCGCGCGCCGGCTCCCGCGCGCCGGCTCCCGCGCGCCGGCTCCCGCGCGCCGGCTCCCGCGCGCCGGCTCCCGCGCGCCGG
>NZ_JBAKHX010000130.1:0-13064 GCF_036906915.1 Micromonospora sp. CPCC 206061 | reverse complement strand
CCAGCACGCGAAACGGCGGGCGACGCCCCTGCCCGGATCCCCGGCTTCCTTCCGCGGCCAACTGCGCAGTGCGTGTGCTCCGCGAGCCGACCCTTGGCTCACCGTCACGGCAGGTAGGTTCCGCCCGCGCTCGGTCATGCCGATGAGCGCGTATGTGATCTTGGGTACCTGGAGCTTTTCTGATCGGCGGCCGCGCGTGGTGGTCGGCTCGGGCGGTATCTTTTCCACGCTTGCCGGCCATTGCGCGGCGATGGCACCATGATTCGCATGAATGAGAGAATCGTGCCCACTGCCCGCCGGTGAGGCCGGTCGACCGGCATGGTGGGCTCAGCCGCTGTTGCTTGCCGCTGTCGGCATCGACGAGCGTGGCGGTCACCGCCCGGGCCCTGATCTGGCGCGCCGGGCGGGTCGAATCCTGGACCTCAAAGGCGGGTGTCGACGAAGCGGCATCGAGGTGGACGCCGCGCGCGAGCATTCGGCTGGAGAAGCATTGCCCAAGCAATTCTTGACACCTGAGGCTGTCGAGGTCACTTCGTCAGCGCGACGTTTCCTGGCTGTGGACATCGGGATGTGGCTTCGTGCCCATGGATGAGGCGGAATTCTGGCTGCTGGATGTCGTGGTCACAGGCCGGGTGCATCTGGACTGGCTGCTCTGGGAAGAGCTGGAGGTGCCACTGAACCGTCCAGGGCATGGACTGGATCCGGACGCCCTGCTGAACCTGGTGGATCGGCTCTTTCGCGGCGGGTTCATCGACGCCTATGGGCCGCGGTGCAGTGACGACCGCGAAGACTTGGGCCGATCCCTGCACCGATCCGAGATCGAGGCGGCGCTACACGGCTGCGGGCCGGTCATGTCGTACGGGATGACCTCACGCGGCGGCGCACGCTGGGAGGCTCTGGCCAAGCCGGACTGGAGCCGCTTCCTCGATGAGTCGGCCGGCCTTGATCCCGATGAGGTCGAGGTGGCCGGCCTCGATCGCGATCGGGTGGCTTCCCACATCCGGTGGCACACTCGGTTCGCTGTCGTGCCCGGCAGCGAACGATGGGAAACCTTGATCCCGTGGCAGGCCACGTACTGGAAGACCATTCCACGCGGATACCGCGTAACCGTAGGCTGGCCACGGGAAGCGCCGACCAAGGCACCTGACTGGGACGGCTACGAACGGTGGATCCAGTGGTACAACAACCCGTTCAAAGCGTAAGCCCACCTCGCCGACCCCGATCTGCGCCGCGAGATCCACGAAGGGCTCCAAGTCGTCGAACAGTGGAACTCGGCGAACGTTGCCATCCACTACGGCCGCGACGCCGAACTGCCCGGCGCCGACCGCGAAGCGCAGGAGATCTCCATGCTCGCCCTGCACCTGCTGCAATCCGCCCTGGTGCTCATCAACACCCGCCTGGTCGACCGGGTCCTCGACGCACCCGAATGGGCCGGACGGCTCACCCCGCACGACCTTCGCGGCCTGACCCCGCTGTGCTGGTCCAACGTGGCCCTGCACGGCACATTCGAACTCGACCTGGACACCCGCAGTCCCATGCCCGAGGTGGCGCCGGTGACCAGCGCGACCTGACCGGTGAAGTCGTAGGTGGGGTTCATCGTGTCTCCTGGTGGGGCCGGTAGCGAGGCTCAGCCGGCGCGGGCCTCGACGGTCGCCGTGATGGCGCCGTCCATGTCGACGATGCGGCTGGCGGCGTCACCGTCCAGACGACCGATGATCACGATGCCGGGGAAGTACGACTGATCGCCGTAGTAGAAGACGAGATCGTTGCCGGGTGCGTAGTAGCCGACATCTCCGGCGTCGGGATCCGCGCCGTCTGGTTGGCCATCCAGTGACAGCGGTGCCGGTAGCGGGCCGGTCTTCTCCACCGAGCCGTGATCGGTCATGTCGATGGTCAGGGGTAGCTGGGCGATGAGGTCACGGCCGGCGGCGCTGTCGAGGATCGTGGCCTGAAAGCGCTGATTGCCGATGGCGATCTGGATCTTCATCTGCTCTTCCTGGTTGGGCGAGGAGTTGGTGCGGGTGGGCGACGGCGATGTGGATGGTGTTCCACCGCGGGTGTCGCCGGATTGGACGTTGTCACCGCAGCCGGTAGCGGTCAGTGCGACGACCGTCAACAGCGCTGCGTAGGCGGCCGTGCGTGAGGCTGGCATGGCGTCTCCATGTGTCATTGAGGTTGTCCGGGACGGCATTCGGACGGGCTGTCGCTTCAGAGCGTGAGTAGGACCTTGGTGGCGGTGCGCTGGTCCATTGCCTGGTAGCCCTCTGCGGCCCGGTCGAGCGGCAGGGTGAGGTCGAAGACCTTGCCGGGGTCGATGGTGCGGTCCCAGATCAGCTGGATCAGCTCGGGCAGGAACTGCCGGACGGGGGCGGGGCCGCCGTGGAGGTGAACGCCCGCCATGAACAGCTCGTCGCCGGGGATGGCGACGTCGTGGGAGACCCCCACGAAGCCGACGTGGCCACCGGGACGGGTCGAGCCGATGGCCTGCATCATGGCTTGCTGGGTGCCGACAGCCTCGATCACGCTGTGCGCGCCCAGACCGCTGGTCAGCTCCTTGACCTTCTCGACACCGGCGTCGCCGCGTTCGGTCACAATGTCGGTGGCGCCGAACTCTTGCGCGAGTGCCTGCCGGTCGGCGTGGCGGCTGAACGCGATGATGCGTTCGGCACCGAGTTGCTGGGCGGCCAGGATGCCGAGTAGGCCGACCGCGCCGTCACCGACGACCGCAACGGTTTTGCCGGGCCCGGCCTGGGCTGCGACGGCCGCGAACCAGCCGGTGCCGAGCACGTCGGAGGTCGCCATCAGCGACGGGATGAGGTCGGGGTCGGGCTGACCGGGGGTCGCGACGAGAGTCCCGTCGGCGAGCGGGATGCGGGCCAGCTCGGCTTGGGTGCCGATGGTGCCCATCAGGACGCGGTGCACGCAGTACGCCTGGTAGCCGGCCGTGCAGATCTGGCAGGTGTTGTCGGAGGCCCAGAAGGAGCCGACGACGAAGTCGCCGACCTTGATGGTGCGGACCTCTGACCCGACCTGCTGGACGACGCCGACGTACTCGTGGCCCATCACCTGCTGCTCGACCGGCTCGGCGCCGCGGTACGGCCACAGGTCGCTGCCGCAGATGCAGGTCGCGGCCAGGCGGATGATCGCGTCGGTCGGCTCGACGATCTTGGGGTCTTCGCGCTCCTCGACCCGCACATCCCCGGCCCCGTACATGACAACTCCACGCATGGTCGTGTGCTCCGTTCACCGCTTCGATCAGGACAGCCCCGCGGGCCACGACATCCAGTGAACGCGCTGGTCTGAACAGCGAGAAGTCCCTGTGGATGGGTGTACTGACAGGGAACCCCTGGTCAACGGCGTACAGCGTCGCCGCGGCCTACGCTCAACAGGTGGACAACCGTTCCGAGGTACGCGAGTTCCTGACCACGCGACGCGCCCGGCTGACCCCCGAGCAGGTTGGCCTGCCGCCCACGCGCAGCCGCCGTGTCCCCGGCCTTCGGCGCAGCGAGGTCGCGTCGGTCGCCGGACTGAGCGTGGAATATTACGCACGCCTCGAACGCGGCCAGATCGCTGGCGCGTCGTCCAGCGTCTTGGAAGCCCTCGCCCGCGCGCTGCAGCTCGACGAGACCGAACGCGCGCACCTGTTCGACCTCGCCCGCGCCGCCGACGGCATCCCGACCTCGGGGCGGCCCCGACGCCGCGCCGCCACCAAAGCCGCCGCACGCCCGAGCCTGCGATGGGCGCTGGAGGCCATCACCGACGCCGTCGCATTCGTCCGAGACCCACAACAGAACCTCCTCACCACCAACGCGCTCGGCCGAGCGTTCTACTCACCGGTGATCGGCGACGGCGGACGCCTGCCGAACCTGGCCAGATTCCAGTTCCTCGACCCAGCATCCCGCGACTTCTACCCCGACTGGGACCGGCTCGCCGAGATGTGCGTCGGCGTCATGCGCACCGAGGCCGGCCGCGACCCGCACAACCGCGGGATCCAGGACCTCGTCGGCGAGCTCTCCACCCGCAGCGTAATCTTCCGCCGGCTGTGGTCGGACCACAACGTGCGAACCCACGGCACCGGCACCAAGCGGTTCAACCATCCCGTCGTCGGTGACCTCACCCTCGTCTATGAGGAGCTTGCCATCACCGCCGAGCCGGGCCTTGTGCTGCTTGTGTACACCGCCGAACCCGGGTCGCCGTCCGCTGAACGCCTCCGCCTGCTCGCCTCCTGGGCAGCCACCACCGTCGCCGCCGAATCCCCGGACCAGACATCGGCCGGGCCGCTCAGGGGCACCACCCAGGCGCGGTCCACGACACCGAAGGAAGCTGATGCAGATCACCCGCAGTTCCCTTGATACCGCCAAAGGACCCAATGACTGGTTCACCGGCGACGTCTACATCGACGCGGTCGCCGCCGCACCCCCGCCCTCACGGGTGAGGGCGAACCTGGTGCACTTCATGCCCGGCGCCCGTACCCACTGGCACCGTCACCCACTCAGCCAGACCGTCTTCGTCACCGAAGGCATCGGCCTGTGTCAGCGCCGAGGCGGACCCATCGAAATCATCCGCCCCGGCGACCGCGTCCTGTTCGAAGCCGACGAGGAACACTGGCACGGCGCCGCACCCAACCGACTCATGGTCCACCTCGCCATCAACGAAACAGACGACCAGCACGACGTCGTCCACTGGCTCGAACCAGTCAGCGACACCGAGTACACCACAGCCCCTCCCACCAGCGCCTGATCGCGGAGGCGGCTGAGAAGGTACTGCTCGACCGGGATGCTTGCTGGTACACGCACCTGGTCGACTCTAGCCACGCCGCGCGGAACGACGCGGTGCACAGGGATCTGACCCCTACGCACAACGGCAGCTTCATCAGCTGCCACCATCACGTCGGGTCATGGTCAGAACAGAGCGGCCGAAATCTATGGTTCGATGGCAATGTGGACGTCAGTCAACGGCTCGTGTGGGGTTACGGTATCGATCCGGCCTCGGACACGAACCTTTTTCCCATATGAGTCCGCGTCAGGCTGTGCCTGGACGCGGACTTTCTGTTCTGCCGGGTGGTAGGTCAGCCGCAGCCGGAGCTGCTGGTAGACCTCGGCGCGGTCGGTGGGGTCGGCCTCGCGCAGCACGGTGAGGATGTTGCCGAGCCTGGTCACGAGGTCGCTGATCTGTTCTTGGGTCATGCGCTGGGCTGGTTTGGGTGGGGGTTGGTTGAGGACGGCGAGGGCGCGGCGGCGTTCGAGTTCGACCTCGGCGATCCACCCGGTCACGATCTTTGGGTCGGCGCCTTCTTCCAGGGCGGCGCGGTGGCGGGCGAGTTTGGTGTTGCAGTCTGCGAGCAGGGCGCGGGCGCGGATGGCTTCGTGGTCGGGCTCGGGGGTGTCCTGCTGCTCAGTCATCGCGGCGTGTGGGGCTCGGGAATTGGGGTTCGGTTGCGCTGCCTGCGCGTACTCGTTGATCAGTCCGCCGAGGATCGGTCGTCGCCGGACCTGCGCCGTGTCGAGGTCGACGACGCGCGGCCGTGGTTGCGGTGGCTGTTGCTGCAAGGCGCGGTGCGGCCTGTGATAGTTGTAGTGCCGGGCGTACTCGGTCAGCACCTGGGTCAGCTGCTGTTGGTTGACGATGAGGAGCCGGTCGGTGCACTCGCGGCGGACTGTACCGACCCAGCGTTCGGCGTATGCGTTCGCGCGAGGTGCCTGCGGTGGACTACGTAAGACCTCAATTCCCGCGGCGGTGAACACGGCGTCGAACATCGTGGTGAACTTGGCGTCCCGGTCGCGCAGCAGGAACCGCAGACCGGCGAGTCGACCGTCGAGGTCCATCAGCAGGTTGGGGGCTTGCTGGGTCACCCAGGCGCCGGTCGGATGCGCGGTCACGCCAGCGATGTGTACGCGACGGGTGGCGAGTTCGAGGAAGAACAGCACGTAGATGCGTTGCAGCAGCACCGTGTCCACGGTGAAGAAGTCGCAGGCGATGATGGTGTGCGCTTGGGCGGTCAGGAACTGCTTCCACGTCGGCCCGCTGCGGCGCGGTGCCGGGTCGACGCCCGCTTCGTGAAGGATCTTCCAAACGGTGCTGGCCGCGACCCGGTAGCCCAGACCCACGAGTTCGCCGTGCACTCGGCGGTGTCCCCAAATTGGGTTCTCGGTTGCCAGACGCAGCACCAGATCCCGGATCTCCTTGTCCACGGGTGGCCGGCCGGCTCGGGCGTGCGGGAACGTCCAATGCCGGGCGATGAGCTGCCGATGCCAGCGCAGCAAGGTGGCCGGGGTGACGAAGAACGCCGACCAGCGTGTGCGGGGCAGCAGCCGTGACAACGCCGCCAACACCACCCGATCTTCGGGCCGCAGATCCGGACGGGTCACCTGCCGGCGGAGCACCGCGACCTGACGTCGCAGCACAAGCAGCTCGACGTCCTTGGCGCCATCGTCGCGGGCGAGTTGGGTCAACATCTGCAGGACCTGCCGCAGCAGCAGGTACACGAGCGACACGCTCATGACCCGGATCGTCGCGTACACGCCAAGGTCGACATCGCACAGAACCGCACGTCAAACCGCGAACCGAGTATTCGAGCCCGACAGGCCCGGAAGCCGACCTTGAGAACGAACCAGCGGGAGCCTGACACCTCGATGGGTCAAAGATCCTCGAACACGTCTTCCAGCACCAACCGCGCCCGGTCCGGAACCCGCTCCTCGGGAAAAATCTCCGCGCACAACGCGAGGACGTCCTCTGCTCGGTCGAACTGGAGGTGCTTGACAAGGAATCGGATGTCCTCCGCGTCGCGGCGCCGCGCGGCGAGGACCTTCATCGCCAGCAGATGTTCTGGCGACGCCGCCGAGACCCGCAGGCCCGGATGATCGAAGACCCGCGGTGCGTTGGCGTCCTCACCTCGCGCAACATAGGCGCTGGCCTGCTCGTTGAGCCACCACTCAGGCAACCCCATTTCGGCGGCCACCGCCCTGGCCTCCTCCACGACCACGCCGTGGGGCTGGAACACCGCGTCGATGTCACGGGTAGCCCGACGCGCATCGTAGGCGAGCGCCATCGCCGCGCCGCCGAAGATATAGAGGTCCGCCACCACACCACGCCGGGCCAGCCGGTCCCCAAGCCGACGGAACGCCTCCTCGATGGCGTGGCGGTCGAGTAATGGATCATCGATGCTCATGCCACGTTCAGCTCCTGCGCGGCCACATAGACACCCCGCCGACGGAAGGCCGCCGGAGCGTTCACCACCGCGTCGACCCGCGCTGCCCGGGTATTGAACGGGAACCAGAATCGCCGCAGCGCCCGCGTCTCAGCCCATCTCGGCGCGGCATGCCCGTCCTTCGCTGCTAGGTGCTCCGCCAGCGCGGCGAGAAACACGTCCCACTGCTCGTCGCCCGTCCGTGCCGGCTCCTGGTCGAGCAGGGAGCCGCGTTCCGCTGCGGGCTCCCACTGGTACTCCTCCAGGAACTCCGCTACGAGCCGCCACCGCCGGGAGTCGTCAGAACCAGCCAGCATCGCGCCCAGGCGCGCAAGTGTCATGGGCTTGTACGGCGTCGACTGCTCCACCCCACGAAGAGTAACCCGAGGACGAGCCGAACCCGTACTAGCCGGCGTGACGCGTTGCCCACGCACGCTTCGCTGGCTACCCTCAGGCGCATGAACACCTGCTCCCACCAGGTGTGCTGTGGACATGTGTTCGAATCTCGGACACGTAACTACCCCACGAAGCTCATCCGCGTCTGCTGCGGGTGGGCTACTTTCGTGTTCGGGGTTTGTTGGTTCTTGGCGGGTTCGACGTTCCAGGCGATGCCGTCGGTCGTGATGACCAGCTGATATGCGCGGAGCTGGTCGGCGAGGTCTTCGGGAGCGCAACGGCCGAGGTCGGCATGCATTTGGGTGAGCCGGGCGAGGGCGTGGTCTTCGCGGATGTAGAGGTTTCTGGGGCGGGCGGCGTCCGCGCTTCGGGAACTGCTGTGGCCGTGGCGGCAGCGATAGCCAGGCCAGTCGTGCACCCAGTGGGCGTCCATGCGCCGCTGGCATATGCCGCAGCGCAGTAGACCGGTGAGCAGATAGGTGCGGGTGGTGCCGTCCTGCGCGGGGCGGGCCGCGCGGATGGTCTGTGCGGTGACGAAGTCGTGTTCGCTGACCAGACCGACGTGGGCGGCCTCGTTGGAGATGGCCCAGTCGTGGGCCGGGTTCCACCGTCGTGGCTCGTCCAGGCCGGGCAGGTGGAACGGGTCGTCGCGGTGGGTGGTGTTCCGGTCGGTGCGTTGCCGGTTCCAGATCTGCCGGCCGGTGTAGCGGGGGTTGCCCAGGATGGCCGCGACGGTCTGCAACGTCCACGCCTCCCCGCTGCGGTGGCGGGTGCGGCGGGGGTCGGCGCCGGACGGGCAGGGGATGCCGCGGTCGTTGAGGTCGCGGGCGATGCCGGCGAAGCTGTGCCCGGCGAGGCGTTGGGCGAACATCCACCGCACGTGCGGCGCGGTCGCTGGATCTAGTTCGAGACGGTGCAGACGTCGTCCCCATCCGGCGTGGACGGTGTTCGGGTGCGGGCCGGCGTCGACGAGGCGGTATCCGTAGGGTGGCCGGCCGCCCAGGTGCCGGCCCTGCTCGCGGGCTTGGGCTCGCATCGCCGCGATGACGCGGAAGCGGGAGCGTAGGACCTCGCGTTTGGACTGGACGCCGAGCAGCATCATCAACGCCACATGCGTCGGGTTCCCGACGTCCACCGGGCCGTCCACCTCGGGCAGCCACAGCTGGACGCCGTGGCGTTCGAACAGCGGCGCCATCTGCAACAGTTGGTCGCCGTAGAAGGCGCGTTCGTACTCGCCGACCACGATCGCATCGAACCCGCGGTTCGGGTCAGCCACCGCGGCCAGGAGGGCAGCGTGTGGGATGCCACTTCAGGGTGATGGCTCTGGGCTGCAGAGATTCGATCGGGCAGGCTCGTTGGTGTGGTCGCTCGCACGTTAGCGTTGATGATCGTTCGGCGGGTTCTGGGTGTGCTGGGGTGTGCTCCGACGCCGGACGCGGATGCGGTGGAGATCGCGGTGCTGCGTCACCAGTTGGCGGTGCTGCGTCGCCAGGTGCCGCGTGCGAGGTACACCCCGGTCGATCGGATGGTGCTGGCCGCGTTGGCGAGGTTGTTGCCGCGCGAGCGGCGGTGGGCGGCATTCTTGGTTACGCCCTCGAGGTTGTTGCGCTGGCACCGGGAGCTGATTGCCCGCCGGTGGACCTACCCGCGCGCTGGTCGTGACCCGCGCGGTCTGGACGAGGAGATCGTCGCGCTGGTGGTCCGGCTGGCGCGGGAGAACCCTCGGTGGGGCTACCTGAGGATCGTGGGGGAGTGCCGCAACCTCGGCGTGCGTGTCTCGGCCACCTCTGTGCGTCGCATTCTGCGACGCCAACGGATCGGGCCGGCACCCCGGCGGGGCGGGCCGACCTGGACCCAGTTTCTGCGAACCCAGGCCCGTGGGCTGCTGGCGACGGACTTCTTCACGGTGGAGACGGTCGGCCTGACTCGGCTGTACGTGCTGTTCGTGGTCGAGGTGCAGCGACGGTGGGTACACCTGGTTGGGATCACCGCCCACCCGACCGGAGCGTGGGTGGCGCAGCAGGTCCGGAATCTGTTGATGGACCGGGAGGAGTTGGGGCACCGGTTCCGGTTTCTGATCTGGGATCGAGACGCGAAGTTCACCGCCGCCTTTGACGCGGTGTTCGGTGCGGCGGGCATCGACGTGGTGAGGATTCCGCCGCGGACTGCTCGCGTGAACGCCTACGCGGAACGTTGGGTGCGCACGGTCCGGTCTGAGTGTCTGGATTGGACGTTGGTCTGGAACGAGCGCCAGCTGCGCCGGGTGCTGACCGAGTACCTGCGGCACTACAACACGGTACGACCTCACCGTAGCCTGGATCTGCGGCCGCCGTGCCCGGCTCCCGGGTTGACGCTGGTCGAGCCGGGCGCCGTCGAGTCGTCGGTGCAACGGGTCGAGGTCTTGGGTGGGCTGATCCACGAATACCGCCGCGCCGCTTGAGGTTTGCCGGCATTTCCGCTGAGATCGTTGTAGACCTCGTGCCCCTACCACCCTGACGGGCAGCCCGGCTGATCCAGCAGCGGTCGGTCTCAACGCCGAGAGCCGCGGAACCGCGAGCTGGCACCCCACACGTCCAGGACGAGTTCGGTGCGCATGTGGTCGGCGATCGCCCACCCGGCCAGGCGACGGGAGTGCAGGTCGATCACCGTTGCCAGGTAGAGGAATCCGCGGTCACCGACGGGCAGGTAGGTGATGTCGCCGACGTAGCGCTCGTTCGGTGTCGGGGCGGTGAAGTCACGGCCGATGAGGTCCGGTGCCTTCGCCGCGTTCGGGTCCGGGATCGTCGTGCGTCGCCGGCGGCGTAGCCGCAGACCGGCCAGGCCGACGCCGCGCATGACACGGGCGACGCGCTTGTGGTTGACCGGCTGTCCGCCGTGGCGGCAGTCGGGGTCGCGGAGTTCCGCGGTGATCCTCGGGACACCGTACGTGCCGTCGGAATCGGTGTGCACGGCCCGGATCCGCACCGCCAACCGGGCGTCGGCAGCGGCGCGGGCCGCTCTTGCCGGCGCGGTGGCCTTCCAGTGGTAGAACGAGGACTGGGCGATCCCGAGAACCCGGCACAACCTGTGGGGCTCGGGAATTGGGGTTCGGTTGCGCTGCCTGCGCGTACTCGTTGATCAGTCCGCCGAGGATCGGTCGTCGCCGGACCTGCGCCGTGTCGAGGTCGACGACGCGCGGCCGTGGTTGCGGTGGCTGTTGCTGCAAGGCGCGGTGCGGCCTGTGATAGTTGTAGTGCCGGGCGTACTCGGTCAGCACCTGGGTCAGCTGCTGTTGGTTGACGATGAGGAGCCGGTCGGTGCACTCGCGGCGGACTGTACCGACCCAGCGTTCGGCGTATGCGTTCGCGCGAGGTGCCTGCGGTGGACTACGTAAGACCTCAATTCCCGCGGCGGTGAACACGGCGTCGAACATCGTGGTGAACTTGGCGTCCCGGTCGCGCAGCAGGAACCGCAGACCGGCGAGTCGACCGTCGAGGTCCATCAGCAGGTTGGGGGCTTGCTGGGTCACCCAGGCGCCGGTCGGATGCGCGGTCACGCCAGCGATGTGTACGCGACGGGTGGCGAGTTCGAGGAAGAACAGCACGTAGATGCGTTGCAGCAGCACCGTGTCCACGGTGAAGAAGTCGCAGGCGATGATGGTGTGCGCTTGGGCGGTCAGGAACTGCTTCCACGTCGGCCCGCTGCGGCGCGGTGCCGGGTCGACGCCCGCTTCGTGAAGGATCTTCCAAACGGTGCTGGCCGCGACCCGGTAGCCCAGACCCACGAGTTCGCCGTGCACTCGGCGGTGTCCCCAAATTGGGTTCTCGGTTGCCAGACGCAGCACCAGATCCCGGATCTCCTTGTCCACGGGTGGCCGGCCGGCTCGGGCGTGCGGGAACGTCCAATGCCGGGCGATGAGCTGCCGATGCCAGCGCAGCAAGGTGGCCGGGGTGACGAAGAACGCCGACCAGCGTGTGCGGGGCAGCAGCCGTGACAACGCCGCCAACACCACCCGATCTTCGGGCCGCAGATCCGGACGGGTCACCTGCCGGCGGAGCACCGCGACCTGACGTCGCAGCACAAGCAGCTCGACGTCCTTGGCGCCATCGTCGCGGGCGAGTTGGGTCAACATCTGCAGGACCTGCCGCAGCAGCAGGTACACGAGCGACACGCTCATGACCCGGATCGTCGCGTACACGCCAAGGTCGACATCGCACAGAACCGCACGTCAAACCGCGAACCGAGTATTCGAGCCCGACAAGTCAACCCGGTCGTTCGTGGATGGATGAACTTCTACGGGGCGTTCTACCGCTCCGCCCTGTCCATCCTTCTGGCGCGCATCAACACCTACCTGGTGCGCTGGACCCGCAAGAAGTACAAACGGCTCCGTGCCCGAAGAAAGGCCCGTACAGCCTGGGACCAAGCCGTACAACGGCATCCACGGTTCTTCGCACACTGGGCCTGGGTCACAAACCCCTTGATGATCAAGATGGCGGGAGCGGAGTGACGGGAGACTGTCACGCTCCGTTCTATGGGAGCCCGGGGTGCGAGCCCCGGGCCACCCGACCCCTGCCCCGTCACCCTACGCCTCCAACAGCCTCGACCCCTCTCCTTGGGAGAGAGTCAACCATCGGGTACCGCTATGGCCGCGGTGGTCGAGGACGGTTCGATACTCGCCCAATCGGGGATCATCACGGTAGCGATGCGCCCCTCGCCTGACCGGACGGTGGCAGCAGGGTCGCCAGCTCGGCCCAGGTGTGGACCACTGCCGCCCAGGGCGGGATGGTCTGTGCGGTGACCGGCTCCTCGGTCCCGCCGAGAAACAGGTAGCGGTGCTCAACGGTGTCCAGGTAGGCCAGCACGTCGAGGCGGTCGTCGACGAAGTGAGTGACATCGAGGCGCTGGCACACCGCGGCCTTGTCCCGGCGTTGCCGCACGAAGTGCAGGTGGGCCGCGGGGATGCCGGTGCGGTCGAAGAAGTCGTGATGGGCCAGCCAGTCGCGGGTGTTGGCGGCCACCTTCGGGCCGGCCTTGGATATCAGGTGAACCCGGCCGGCGAACCGCTGCTGGGCCAGCGCGGCGAGGGCCTCGAAGACGCCCGCTACCGCCGGCGTCTCCAAGGGGCGGGCGCCGAAGAAGGAGGTGTCTTCGTCCCGGTCGGCCAGCGTGACGATCACGCCGCCGATGTCGACGCCCAGCGTCGGCTGCCGCGTCCAGCCCGGCCCCCGATAGGGCGCCCGTGGCTGGCTCGGCCGCCGCCCGACTCGCTGCCGTGCCATCGTCGCCCTCCGTCCGCTTCGGACACTGTGGTTATCCCCGATGCCAGGCTATCGGCGCGGACAAGTCAATTGCCGCCGCCTGGCCCGCCACCCAGGCCGCCGGACGGGTCATCCCGCAACCCGCCCGCGCTCCCTGAACCGGTTATTTACCAGGCTCTCAAAGTCGATAAAGAGCGAAGGGGGCGTCCGGGTGCACGCCGGTCATGCCCTCAACGAGCCCCTCG
>NZ_JBAKHX010000129.1:0-13582 GCF_036906915.1 Micromonospora sp. CPCC 206061 | reverse complement strand
GCACGTGGTTGGATCTGTTTTCCACGTGCGTTTGCCCTTGATCCATGCGGATCTCCTTGATCGCCGCCCGCCGTCGGCGACCGGCTGTCGCCGCCCGCTTTGGCCTGCGGCCTGGATTCAGTGGGAGTGGGCGCTGGTCGTGGAGAGGATCGTGTCCGCGACCAACTCGGGGTTGTCGCGCATCGGGACGTGGCCGCAGCCTGGAAGGTCGACGTGTCGGGCGTTGGGGAGGATTCGGCGGGCTACCGCGGCCTGGCGGTAGGGCAGGACGCGGTCGCCGGTGCTCCAGGCCACCGTGACGGGCACCGTCGGCGCGCCCTGGAAGGCGTACCCGCGCCCGGCCCGGGCCACCGCCGCGAACGCCCGCCCGCCCCGCAAAGCGAGCGCGTCGACGAGGGCCTCCTCCGGCGTGAGCCGGTCGGGATGGGCGCAGATCATCCCGTACGACATCGAGCGCACCAGCGACGAGCGCAGCACCGTTCTCAGTACCGGCTCTGGCAGCCTGGTCGCGAGCCGGTGCGCCGCGAGCACGCTGATCGCCCAGCGCAGCTCGCGCCGGCTGCAGAAACCGGCCGGGCACAGCGCGGTCGCCGAGGCCGCCACCCCGGCGGCGGCCAGCTCCAGTGCGATCGCGCCGCCGAGGCTGTTGCCGGCCACGTGCGGCCGCTCGATGCCCAGATCCTCGATGAACTCGGCGATTCCGGCCACCGCCTCGGCCATCGTCGCGGGCGCGCCGGCGGCGGGGAGCGGTGAGGCGCCGAAGCCGGGCAGGTCGACGGCGATCACGTCGTGCGCGGCGGCCAGCCGGTCGAGCACCGGCGACCAGGCGCGCCAGTGGTGCCCGATGCCGTGCAGGAGGATGAGCGGCTCGCCGGCGCCGCGGCGCTCATAAACGACCGTGGTCGTCAACGCGGGCCTCCGAGCGCTCGGACCTCGTCTTCCAGTTGGGGCACGGCGGTCCGTGCGCCTCGTCCGATGAGGAAGTCGGACAGCGGGCTCAACATCACCGTGCGCAGTGCCTGCACGCCTGCCATCGTCCGCGGCACGTACACCTTGCGCTTGCGCCGCTCGATCGCGTCGACGAAGGCCCGCGCGCACACCTCCACCGGGGTGAACCGCGCGAGTGGCCTGGGCAGCCTGGGCAGCATCGCGCCGAACGACGGCAGGTCGGCCTGGGCCATACGGGTCATGTCGGTGTCGACGAACGACATGTGTGCCGTGCCCACCGCCACGCCCCGGTGGGCAAGCTCCAGCCGCATCACGTTGCCGTACTGCTCGACGCCCGCCTTCGACGCGCAGTACGCGGACATGCCGGGCAGCGCGCTGAACGCCGCCGCCGACGACACCAGCAGGTAGTACCCGCGGCTGGCGAGTACGTGCGGGATGGTGGCGCTGATGGTGCGCATGACGCCGATCAGGTTGACCTCGACGGTGCGGACCAGGCCCTCCACGTCGCCGACCACGACCGTGCCGCGCGGCGCGATGCCGGCGTTGGCGACCACCGCGTCGATCCCGCCGAACCGCTCGACCGTGCCCGCGACGGCCTGTGACAGCGCCGCCTGGTCGGTGACGTCGCACTCGAACCACGCGCCGCCGAGCGAGTCGGCCAGCGGCGCGAGCAGCGACGGCTCCAGTCCGGCGAGCGCCACCTTCGCGCCGCGCGCCGCGGCCAAGCGTGCCGTGTGCTCGCCGATGCCGCGGGCGGCACCCGTCACGAAGACGACCTTGCCAGCGAGGGACTGCTTGTGGGGTGCGTTCATGAGGTCACCGCCTGGTAGTCCGCCGGGTCGAAGCGCCGGGTCCGCATCCGGAACGTCCAGCTGTATCCGGGCCAGATCGTCGAGTTGCGGCCGTTGGTGTCGAGATACCAGCTTCGGCAGCCGCCCCGGAGCCACACGGTGCCGGTCATCTTGCGGTCCACCGTGGACACGAACGCCTGCTGTGCCTGGGGCGTCGGCTCGATCGCGGAGATGCCGTGCCGGTCGAGGTGGCGCAGCGCCTTGAGGATGTGGTTGAGCTGCGCCTCGATCATGAAGACGACCGAGTTGTGTCCCAGGCCGGTGTTCGGGCCGAGCAGGATGAACAGGTTGGGGAAGCCGGTGACGGTGGTGCCCAGGTACGCCCGCATCGAGCCGCCCCACGTCTCGGCGAGCGTGCGCCCGCCACGCCCGCGAATGAGCTGGGCCACCGGTGCGTCCGTCACGTGGAACCCGGTACCAAAGATGATCGTGTCGACGGGGCGTGCGGTGCCGTCGGCGGTGACCACCGCGTCGGGCCGCACCTCCGTGATGGCGTCGGTGACCAGCTCGACGTTGTCCCGGGTGAGGGCCGGGTAGTACGTGTTGGACAGAAGCACCCGCTTGCACCCCATCGTGTACGCGGGCGTGAGCTTGGCGCGCAGCGCCGGGTCGGCGATCGACTTGCGCAGGTGCCGGCGGGCCATGCCCTGGCCGAAGCGCATCACCACCGGGTACAGGAAGCCGGTGCCCTGCGCCTCACGGGCCCAGTAGATGGCGGTCCGAATGAGGCGCTGGGCGGGTGGGACCGCTCGGAAGAGCCGCCGCTCCAGGCGGCTGATGGGCCGGTCGACGCGCGACAGGACCCAGGGGGGCGTGCGCTGGAAGACGTGCATTCGCTCGACCACGGGCGCGATCTCCGGCACGAACTGGATCGCCGACGCGCCGGTGCCCACCACCGCCACCTGGCGCCCGCGCAGGTCGTATCCATGGTTCCAGCGCGCGGAGTGGAAGACCTCGCCCGCGAAGGTCTCCAAGCCGGGCAGCTTCGGCAGCGCCGGCTCGGTGAGCGGCCCGGCGGCGACGATCAGCACGTCGCACCGGTAGGTCCCACCCGACGTCTCCACGACCCACTGGCCGTCCCAGGAAGCGGAGGACACCTCGTGGCGCAGCCGCAGGTGCCGCTCCAGGCCGTGCTCGTCCACGCATCGCCGCAGGTACTCCCAGATCTCGGGCTGGGGCGAGAAGCTGCGGCTCCACTCCGGGTTGGGGCGGAACGAGAACGAGTACATGTGCGAGGGCACGTCGCAGGCGCAGCCGGGGTAGGTGTTGTCGCGCCAGGTGCCGCCGACATCGTCGCCGCGATCGAGGATCACGAAGTCGTCGTAGCCCTGCTGTCGCAGCCGGATGGCGGCGCCGATTCCCCCGAAACCGGCGCCGAGGATTGCGATACGGACGTGGGTGGCCGTCGCCATCCGGTCAAGTTACCACTGAGTACGCTTGGCGTCAGGAGGCGTTCTGCCATACACCGACGATGTTGCCCTCGGTATCGCTGAAGTATCCGACGTAGCCCATCTCGCCCACCGTCTGGCGGCCCGCGACCACCTTGCCGCCCGCCTTCTCGACGTGGGCGAGCGCCTCGTCGATGTCGCTGACGTCGATGGTGAGCACCGGCCCGCTGAAGGGCGGCTTGCGTTCGAACAGGCCACCGTTGATCGCGCCGGGCTCGGTCGGTATGCCGTCGTCGGCGGTGGGCACCGTGTTGACGATCGTGTACTCCATCTCCGGCATGGGCGTGATCTGCCAGCCGAACGCTTCACGGTAGAAGGACTGCGCCCGCTCGACGTTGTCTGCGGGGATCTCGAAGTGGACGACCTTACCGCTCATCATGGCCCCCTTCCAGGCGCCATCCTATGCCTGGTCACGGGTGCCTGAGCCGATTTAGAAGACCCCTGCGGCCGCACGCGCGGCCACGCCCACGCCGACGACCATGACCAGGGCGGCGGTGCCGGCCGGCGCGGCGCGGGAAAGGCGGCGGGTGAGGCGCGGCGGCGTCGGCATCCGGCCCAGGCGGCGGTGCAGCGCCACGAGCGCGATCCCGGCCGCTGTCAGCGTGCCGGCCATGCCAATCCCGTACGCGAGCACCAGCAGGACACCGAACCACGTGCGCCCGAGCCCGATCGCGGCCAGCAGCACCACGATGGCCGACGGGCTGGGCACGAGCCCACCCGCGATCCCGATGCCCGCGAGGCCCAGCCGCCCATGATGGTGGTGATGATGACCGTGGCCATGGTGATGGTGCCGGTGCCGGCGGGCTCCCACGATCATGCCGGCACCGACCGCCACCACGACGGCTCCACTGACGATCCCCAGGTATCCGAGGAGCCGTTCACCCGCGAGCGCGCTCGACGTGCTGAGGAGCAGGCCCACGATCAGGACGCCGCCGGTGTGTGTCAGCGTCACGGTCGCCCCGACGGTGAGGGCGTCCCGGATGCGGCGGCGCTCCGCGGCGGCGTACGCGGCCAGCACCGTCTTGCCGTGCCCCGGCAGCGCGGCGTGGCCGGCGCCGAGCACGAGCGCCAGCAGCACCGCCAGCAGGCCGACCGCCGGCGTCAGTCGCGGTCCGCCGGCCAGCTCCTGGAAACGGCGCTCCAGCGCCGCGGCCCAGCGGGCCAACAGGCCGTCGTCGGGCCGCTCGGCCGCCGCGCCGGATTCGGCCGTACCGTCACCGGGCACCACCTTCAGCGTTGCCGACCGGACGTCCGGCGCCGACGCCAGCGGGTCAGCCGGGTACGTGCGCAGTTCGTCGCTGACGCTCGTGGTCGGCAGCGGGGAATCGACAAGGCGCACGCCCTCGCCCACGGCGGTCATCTCCCGCCAGCCGACCCGATCGGCGGCGTAGCTGTTGGCCACGGTCACCTCGACATCCCTGCCGAGCTGCGCGGAGGCGCTGAGGGCACAGGTGAGCCGGCTCGTGCGCAGGCCGGCCGCGCCGCCGGCGTACGCGAAGCCGGAGGTGCCGACCGTCCACGCCAGACGCTGACCGTCCACAGTGAGCACGATGGACGATGCGAGCGGCGCACAGGCTGGCGGCTCCTTCTGCTGCAAGGTGGGGACCTCGGCGAAGTCGACCACGGCCGTCACCTCGACCCGGTCCGGTCGCAGTGTCAACCCGACGTACTGGTTGACGGAGAGACTCCCGGCTGGGTGAGCACTTGCCGGTGTGCTCGGTAGGGCGAACAGCGCCACGACAGCGGCCGGAATGAGGAGAAGCCAGCGGGTCATCGGATCACTCCCAGAGCGAAGTGCGGGTTGGTGCGCCGCGCGGCGTCCACGTTGGCCTGGCCGGCGGCGCTCTGCCCGAGCGCCAGCTCGATGACGCCGAGATGGTGCAGGTACGTGGCCGAGCGGGCACCGGTGCCGGTGGCCCGGTGGGCGTATGGCAGCGCCTCGGCGTCCTTCCCGGCGTGGTGCAGGGCCCACGCGAGCGCGTCGGCGACGTCGGCGTGCTGCCGCCGCTTCCACTCGGCGCGCGCCTCGGCGACAGCCGCTGCCGGGTCACCCTTGGCGAGCGCGAGCCCGGAACCGGCCAACCCGTCCGTCCCGCCGCTGGTGGTGTACAGCGCGTGAGCCGCCGTCGCCAGGTCGAGCTGCGCCCGGGCCTCGGTCGCCTTGCCGGCGGCGTGCAGCAGCCCGGCGTACTCGATGAGGTATTCGGTCGTGGGAGCGCGGCGGGCGACGTCCGCGTAGTCGGCGAGCCCGGCGGCGACCCGGCCCTCGGCGGCGGCGACCCGGGCCCGGCCCCGCTGGAGCGCCACGCTGGTCGGGTCGGCGGCGAGGCCGGCCGTGTACTGCCGGGAGGCGCCAGCCAGGTCGCCGGCGTGCCAGGCCAGGTCGCCGAGCTGTGCCCGGCAGAAGCCGATGCCGGCGGGGCTGTTGGCGGCTTCGAGGGCCTGCCGCATCAGGCTGGTCGCCTCCGCCACCTGCCCGCGTTGCTCCAGGTCGTAGGAGCCGCGGGCGTACGCGGACAGGCCCGGCCGCACGTCCAGGAGGCGCTGCACGGCAGCGGTCGCGGCCGGCATGTTGCCCAGTTGCGTCTCGGCGTCCGCCAGCACGGCGTAGGCGTCCGCGTCGAAGTCGTTGATACGCACCGCGTCGAGCGCGAACCGGCGCGCGGCGGCGAAGTCGTGTCGGGCGTTGGCGAGCGCACCCTGTGCGACGAGGGCGTCGCCGTTGTCACGCGGCCGCAGCTCCAGCGAGCGGCGGGCGGCCTCCTCGGCGCGCGGGTAGTTGGTGGGGTCCGCCGTGACCCGGCCGCGCTCGACGTACGCGACGGCGAGCGCCGCCCACGTGCTCCAGTCGCCGGGCACCAGCTTCAGGCGTTCCTGGGCGCGGGCGATCGGGTCGACCGGCACCGGGGCGGCGACGGTGTCCACTGTGGGTGCCGACACTTCGGTGCGTCCCAGCGCGCCAGCGGTGACGGTGACGGCGAGGGCGGCGACACCGGCGAGCGCGACCACGGTCAGGCGTCGCATGGCAAACCTCCAAGGGGAAGGGGCGCGCCGCACCCGGGGAGATGCGGCGCGCCGGTGAGTGCCGCGGCACAAGGGGCGCATGACCCGCGCGAGCGGAGCGAACGCCAACTAGCAGAGTGCTAGGCCCCGGACGCCTTGATGCTCCGGCGACGCCAGACCCAGGCGGTGAGGATCAGCCCGAGGCCGGCTGCGGCGGCGACTCCCACGGCCGCCGCCGCGACGGTCCCCATGCTGCCGTCGTCCTGGCTCTGGAAGCCGGCCGGCGTCAGCGACGGGTTGGCCGAGTTGCCGGGCGCCGAGTCCGAGCCCGACGGTGCGGGCCCAGCGGCCGTGCCACCCTTGTCGGTGTTCGGCAGCGCGACGTACGGGAACGTGTCGCCGAACGCCTGGTCGTTGGCGTCGACCTTGTCGCCCGCGGCCAGTGCGTCGACGATCTGGCCGGTGGCCGCCGCGCCCTCAAGGGCCTGGATCTCGATGTCGAGCACGTCGTCGGTCAGCCGGCGGCCGTTCGGGAAGCCCTGGTTGTCGCCCGCCAGCACACCCAACCGGTTGGGCTGGTCGGTGACCGGCACGCTCAGGTTGAGGCGCAACTGCTCCGACGGCACGAACCGCTTCGGGGTCACGTCGGCGTTGTTTAGCTGCGAGTTGAGGTCGACCTTGATGGGGCCGCCGGCCTTCGTGGTGATGCCGGTCAGGAAGATCTCCACGAGGTCGTTTCGTGGGGTGGCGGGCGCCGGGATGTTGTAGATGGCCTGGATCAGCTTCGGCAGCTCGGGATCCGTCACGCGCTTGACGACGACCGGGTTCTTGCCGTCCTGGTCGGGGCGGGAGGCGTTGAACGCGTCCTTGAGCCCGGCCGGCACGACCACCTCGTTGACCAGCGGGTTGCCGAGGCGCGAAACCTGCACCCGGCCGCCCGACGAGCCACCGCCCGTGATCCGTACCCGGGGCCGCTCGGTGGTGGTCCAGATGCCGATGTTCGGGTTGCGGGTGGCGTCGCCCTTGAGCGCGACGTCCTGGAACGGCACCTGCAGCACGATCGTGTTGACGTTGTAGCCGGCGACGGTGTCGGTGCCGGTCTGGCTCAGGTCGCCGCCGTAGAGCAGGTCGAAGACCCGCAAGTCGAGGAAGAACGGGTCGTCGGCCTGGCCGGCGAAGATCTTCCAGCCGCCGGGCAGCTGCGTGACCGCCTGGTCTCGCAGAGTGTTGTAGTCCGGCATGGACGCGTTTCCCACCCGCGACGGCGCGACCGGCGCACCGGTCACCCGGGTCTTGAACGAGTTACCCCCGTTGAACGAGGACTCCAATGTGTACATCTGGCGGACGAGCAGGTTCTCGTCGTCCAGCGACGTCACCGGGCCGTTGTTGTACAGGAATGTGTTGTTGCCACGCTTGTCGACGGTCTTGAAGCGGAACCGGAAGATGGAATCCGGCTTGGCGTCACCATCGTTGTCGACGTTGAGGTTGTACGTGGCGTCGGTGGCGAACGGGTAGAAGTTGGGGCCGCCGTTGGGCTCCTCGAACGGGATGAAGTTCGCCACGAACGTGACGTAGTCCTGCCGGTCGGGGCTGACGAAGGCGTACAGGTCGGTGTTGTCGACGGCCGGGTCGGCGGCGATGAGCGGCGCCTCGCGGTGGCTGGACGCGCCGGCCGTGCTAGGGCCGAGCCCGTACAGGCCGGCGCCGACAAGCAGGGCGGCCGCCGCAAGCCCGGCGGGGCCGCGCCGCTTTCCAAGTCGGGTACGTATGGACATCACGGGTTCCTTCCCCCTGGTGTTACGCGATGCCAGGAATTCGGAAGCCGCGTGGGAACGGACTGTTCGTTGTCAGATAGCCGGCACGGACCCATCCAGGGCGGCGCCAGCTACGAAACACAGAGAACGTGCCGAGCTCCCTACCGCTCGGCACGTTCTCCTTCTTGGGGTTCTAGAGGCCCAACAGGCGGTCCAGGAAATCGCGGTATCGGCGCACCGCGACCCGGAACTGTTCGGTGTCGGCGCCGTCGGTGCTGGTCCACTCGCCGAGCTGGTCGCGCTGGCTGGTGAGCGCGGTGGTCAGCGACTGGACGGCGTCGTCCACGAGGCTCTGCGCGTCGCGGGCGGCGCCCTGCGGATCGTCGACGAAGCGGAGCTGCACGTCGCGCCAGCGGTCGCGGAACGACTGGGCGGTGTCATCGCCCCACAGCGCGGTGACCGGCTCGGCCGGCACGTCGCCGGGGAGCATCTCCGCCTGCGGCTCCGCGTCGGTCACCCGCTCGTCCGCACCGGCGGCCAGTGCCTCATCGCGCTCGTCGGTCACGTCGCGCTCGTCGGACAAGCGGCGCTCGTCGGTTACGTCGCGCTCGTCGGTCACGTCCCGGGACGGGCCGGCCATCGCGGCGGCCGCCGCCGCGCCGCCGACGGTGGCGGCGCCGAACGCGGTCGGCTGTGCGGCCGGCTCGTGGAACTCCGGCTCGTCGCGGTCGGTGTCGGCGATCGCGGCGCTGTCCACCGTGCCGTCCCGGGACACGTCCTCGTCGGTGACATCTTCGTCCTGGCTCGGCGTGACGGCGGTCAGGTCGTCCGGGTCGGTGCGCTCCTCGGACAGCACCGGATCCTCGAACGTGCCCCGATCGTCGAGCGACTCCTCTGGTACCCGATCGGTCACGTCCTCGGCGGGTGTGTCCGTGGTGGCCGTGCTGTCTGTTTCGTCCCGGTCTTCCGTCGCCGCGGGCGCAGGCGGGACCGGCACCGGATCGGAGGTGACCCGCTCAGGCTGGTCAGGATCAGTGGGCGGGTAGGAGTAGGCCTGCTGGTGCGTCATGTGGTGCCTCCTCAGCGGCTGGGGACCTCGGGAGTGGTGCCGAGCAAGTCGGCGAAGAGCGCCCGGTAGTGGACGAGCGCCTGGCGGAGACGTTCAGTGCTTGCCTCGCCGCGCTCGCTCTCCAGGTAGATCTCGTGGGCGTCGCGGTAGTGCCCCAGGGTCCGGGCGTGTTCGACAGAGAGCGTCGCGACCTGCTCCTCGTAGCTGTCGTTGGGATAGCCCCGCTCGGCGATCAGCCTGCTGACCAGTTCGTCCGCGGCGCGTACGGCCTCGTCCGGAGCCTCGACGAAGCGGGCCTGGATCTCTTCCCAGTCCGTGTTGTACTGCTGGCGGCTCTCCGGGGAGAGCTCCTTCAGCTCGAGCCCTGCGTGGCGGCGTTCACGCTCGCGTAGTTCGCGCTCGGCCGCGCCCCGGCTCTCCTGTTCCTCGACGGCCCGGTCGTACTCAGGGCCAAATCTTTCGCGCAGCGCGCGCCGGCGCGCCCAGTACCAGGCGATCCCGGCCACGGCCAGCACCGCGAGCACGACGATGACGGTGACGATGATCTGTGTTGACGACATACCTGTGGTATTCCCGCTAGTACGTGATCACCAATCCAAGTACTCGCAGGGAAATTGGGCGCATTGAAACGCCTAGACGGCCATGTATCCTGCCGGAGGCTGTCGAACCGTCCCCCCACGGGCGAGGTCTTTGATGAATACAGGCAACTGGTCGATCCGTGCGAAGATCATCGCTCTGGTGGCCGTGCCTCTCGCCGCGCTCGTAGCACTGTGGATCTTTACGACCACACTGACCGTCGGCCCGGCGTTGCACCTGCTCGATACGCGCGCCCTCCGCGACCAGCTGAGCCGCCCCGGCGACGCGCTCGTCGCCGAGCTTCAGCGCGAACGCCGGCTCTCCGTCGTGTACCTCGCTGGCCGCGCGCAGGAACTGCCGGCCCTCGATGAGCAGCGCAGCCGCACCGACGCGGCGGCCGCCGACTTCCGGGAGCGGGCGCGCGGCGAAGAGGTCCGCGACGCGGCGGACGACGCGGTACGGGTACGCGTCGACCAGGTGGTCACTGCGCTGGAGCTGCTGCCGGCCGGGCGGGGCTTCATCGACCGGCGGGAGATGGACAAGGCCGGCGCCCTGGGCCTGTATACCGGCATGGTCGACGAGGCACTGCGGCTCTTCGACACGCTGGCCAACCTCGACGACGATGCGCTCGACCGCGAGGCCCGCGCCACCGTGGCGCTCACGCGCGCCCGCGAGGTGCTGGGCCAGGCCGACGCCCTGCTGGCCGGGGCCTTCGCCGCCAGGCGGCTCGAGAGTGGCGAGCACTCCCAGCTCGTGCAGATCATCGGCACGGAGCGGTACCTGCACGTGGGCGCAGTGTCCGCACTGTCCGAAGAGGACCGCATCGCCTACCAGCGGATGGTCGAGGGAGAGGCATTCGAGCGACTGCGGGACCTCGAAGACCGGGCGATGGCGCAGGGCCGCGACAACGCCGCCGTACCGATCAACGCGAACGCCTGGCAGAGCGCGTTCGAGCCGGTGGTGCGGCAGCTGCGCGACTTCGAACTGGGCATCTCCGACGACCTCACCGACCGGGCCACCCCGGTGGCCGCCGGCGTGCTTCTCCGGCTCGCGCTGGCCGGCCTCTTCGGGCTCGCCGCGATCGTGCTGTCGCTGCTGCTCTGCCTGCGGGTCGGCCGGTCGCTGATCCGCCGGCTCAGTGGGCTGCGGCAGAGCGCGTTCGACCTCGCCGACCGGCGGCTGCCCGAGGTGGTGGCCCGTCTGCGGCGCGGTGAAGACGTCGACGTGGCCGCCGAGGCGCCACCGCTGGAGTACGGCACCGACGAGATCGGCCAGCTCGGACGCGCGTTCACCGAGGCGCAGCGCACGGCCGTGCAGGCGGCGGTCGACGAGTCCACCATGCGGCGCGGCCTCAACGAGGTGTTCCTCAACATCGCCCGGCGCAGCCAGACCCTCCTGCACCGCCAGCTCACCCTGCTCGACGGCATGGAGCGGCGCACCACCGAGCCCGACGAGCTCGAAGAGCTCTTCCGCATCGACCACCTCGCCACCCGGATGCGCAGGCACGCCGAAGACCTCGCGATCCTCGCCGGCGCGGTACCCGGCCGGGGCTGGCGCAACCCGGTCTCGATGCTCGACGTGATCCGCGGCGCGGTGTCCGAAGTGGAGGACTACGCCCGGGTGACGGTCGCCGGCGTCGAGCCCGCCGCGGTCGCCGGCAGGGCGGTCGGCGACATGATCCACCTGGTGGCCGAGCTGATCGAGAACGCCACGTCGTTCTCGCCACCGCAGACCCGGGTACAGGTCAGCGGGGCGCCGGTGCCCAACGGGTATGCCATCGAGATCGAAGACCGCGGCCTGGGCATGAAGTCCGAGGAGCTCGACGAGGCCAACCGGCGGCTGGCACGTCCGCCCGAGTTCGACCCGGCCAACAGCGCGCGGCTCGGGCTCTTCGTGGTGGCCCAGCTCGGAGCCCGCCACGGTGTGAAGATCCGCCTGCGGTCCTCGCCCTTCGGCGGGGTGACCGCCGTCGTCCTGGTCCCGCCCGACCTGGTACTCCCTGAGCAGGAACCCGCCGCGCTGCTGGCCGCACCGGCCGACGACGTGCCCCGAAGGCGCGTCCGGGTGGTGACGCGCGTGGAGAGCGCACCCGCGATCGAGTCCGCGCCGACCCCGATCCGGGCCGTCGCCCCGCCCAGCCTTGGCACCCCGGACTCCGCTGGTGAGGGGGCGCGGATGGGACCTGACGGCTTGCCCGCGTCGGCAGTGGCGCCGCCGCTCGGCACCGACGGCCTTCCACGCCGCGTCCGCCAGGCCAGCCTCGCGCCGCAGCTGCGCGAGGAGCCCGCCGGCGGCCTGCCCGAAGACCTGCCACCCACCCCACGCACCGCCGACCAGGCCAGAGCCGCGATGGCGGCGCTCCAGGCCGGCACCGCACGGGGCCGGCGGGAGGCGGACGATGCGGTCAACGGGCCCGCGCGAGCGGAGCGAGCGCCAACTAGCGCAGCTCCCGCGCGGGGCACCGCGGCGGTACAGGGCGCGACACCAGAAAGGGACGAGAAGTAGTGCAGATAAGGCAGGCCGCCAACCTGAGCTGGCTGCTCAACGACCTGGTCGACCGGGTACCCTCGGCCCGCCAGGCGGTGGTGCTGTCGGCCGACGGTCTGATGCTGGGCCAGTCGCGCGGGCTGACCCGCGAAGACGCCGAGCACCTGGCCGCTATCGCGGCTGGCTTCCAGAGCCTGGCAAAGGGTGCCAGCCGGCATTTCCACACCGGTCCGGTGCGGCAGACCGTCGTGGAGATGGAATCTGGTTACCTCTTCGTCACCGCGGCCGGCATGGGCGCCTGTCTGGCCCTGATCAGCGCCATCGACGCCGACATCGGGTTGATCGCGTACGAGATGGCCATGCTCGTCGCGCGGGTGGGCCAGAACATGACGTCATCGACGAGGACGACTACGGTGCACACCGATGCCCACTAACGGATCGGGCCTTCCGCACCACGACTGGCTCGACGACGACGCCGGTCCCGTGGTGCGGCCGTACACGGTCACCGGAGGCCGCGTACGGCCGGTGACCGGTGGGTTCGACCTGCTCGCGTTCGTGCTCGCCGCGCCCGGCGCCGCCCGCGCCCCCGAGGCCGCACAGCTCCAGCCCGAGCACCGCGCGATCCTCGCCCTGGCCCGCGAGCCGATCTCCGTCGCCGAGATCGCCGCCGGCCTCGACCTGGTGGTCGGCGTCGCCCGGGTGCTGCTCGGCGACCTGCTCGCGGCCGGGCTCATCGCCCTGCACGAGCCCTCGGCGATGGCTCACCTACCCGACGACGACATCCTCCAGGCGGTGGTCAATGGACTTCGGGCACTCTGAACCCACCATCCCGCTGGCCTTGAAGATCCTCGTGGCCGGCGGGTTCGGGGTGGGCAAGACGACCCTGGTCGGCTCGGTCAGCGAGGTCCGGCCGCTGCACACCGAAGAGGTGCTCACCTCCGCCGGCGTCGGCACCGACGACATCCTCGGCGTCGAATCCAAGCGCACCACCACCGTCGCGATGGACTTCGGGCGCATCACGATCAACGACGACCTCCAGCTGTACCTGTTCGGCACGCCCGGCCAGGAACGATTCTGGTTCGTGTGGGACGAGTTGGCGTTCGGGGCGCTGGGCGCTGTGGTGCTCGCCGACACCCGGCGGCTGGCCAACTGCTTCCCGTCCGTGGACTACTTCGAGCGGCGGCGCATCCCGTTCGTGGTCGGCGTCAACCGGTTCGACGGCGCCCGGCGGTTCACGCCCGACGCTGTCCGGCAGGCGCTCGACCTCGACGCCAACGTCCCCGTCGTGTCCTGCGACGTACGCGACCGCCAATCCGGCAAGCACGTCCTGGTAGCCCTGGTCGAGCACGTGGCGGCCAGACGAGGCCACCCCGTCCCCACCGCCTAGGAGGCTCCTGAATAACCCCGTTTCGGGGGTGCGGGTTTCGGGTGGTGGTGATGGGGAGG
>NZ_JBAKHX010000128.1:0-14068 GCF_036906915.1 Micromonospora sp. CPCC 206061 | reverse complement strand
GCCACCCTTGCCGCTCTTACCGCCGCGCCGTCCGGGACCGGTCGGCCCACCGGGCCCACCGGGGGCCTGCGGCGCGTCCGGACCGCCGGGCACCGGGGCAGCCGCGGACACGGACGCCCGGCCTACCGGGGCACGCCCGGCAACGCCCGGCGCCGCGCCGACACTCGCCCGACCTGCCACCGACGCCGCACCCGCCGACGCGGGACCAACCGACGCGGGACCAACCGACGCGGGACCAACCGACGCGCGGCCGGTGCTCGTGCGCTGGGGTGATCCGCCTACGGCTGGCCCGTTGTCACCCGTGGGGCCCGGGATCTGGGCCCGGCCGCGCGCGGCGTTCACGTCGTCGTAGGCGCTCATTCGTCACACCCTACGACAACGATCTTCATCGCGTAGATCAACGCCCGAGTCCACACAGGAGCGTCACGACCACGACACGCTGTGTCAGGAACCGGATTCCGTTGCCACCGACCGCGCGCGCGAGTCGAGCAGGGAGGCGATCCCGTCGAGCAGCCGCTGCAGCCCGAACTCGAAAGTCTCGTCCCAGCCGAGCCCGAAGGCGTCTTCGCTCATCGCGGCCATGTACGGATAGTCACCGGACTCCATCGCCTTGGCGAGCACCGGGTACTGATAGTTCCAGAACTCCTCGTCGGTCAGCCCCGTCTCCTCCCCCACCGCGGCGTTCTGGATCCGCTGCCGGGCGATGCCGGTGACGTACCCGTCCACCATGATCATGATGGAAATCCGCTCCTGGTCGGTGATGGCGAGCCCGCGCAGGCCGCGCACGAACACCTCGACGCTGGCGAGGGTATTCGGCCCGAGCACGGGTCGGGTCCAGTTCACCTGGATGAGCCACGGGTGCCGCAGGTACAGCTGGTACGAGCCGCGCGCGGCCATCTCGACAACCTCCCGCCAGCCCGCGTGCTCGATGCGGGCAGCGTCGTCGCCAAGCTCGCTGACCTTGTCGAGCATGAGGGCGAGCAGTTCGGCCTTGCCGGGCACGTGCCGGTACAGCGACATCGTGCCGGCGCCAAGCTCGGCCGCGACGCGGCGCATGGAGAGCGCGTCGATCCCTTCCCGGTCCGCGAGGGCGATCGCGGCGTCCACGATCCGCTCCAGGTTGAGGCTCGGCTTGGGGCCGCGGGTGGGCCGCACCCATTCGCCCCAGAGCAGGTCGATGCTGCGCCGGAGTTGCTCGGCGGGGCTGCGCTCGGTCATGCGCCTGGTACCTCGGTAGTCATCGCGATCATCCTAATAATCGGTTGGCTTGTGGGTACAGCGTACGCTAATCTGCGTACGACGTACCCAATTACGGGGAGGACACCTTGTCAAGATCCGAATACGCCGTGGTCGCGGACGGCCTGCGAAAGCGGTACCGCGACACCGTGGCACTGGACGACCTACACCTGGCCGTGCCACGCGGCACGGTGTACGGGCTACTCGGCCCGAACGGCGCCGGCAAGACCACCGCGGTGCGCATCCTCACCACCCTGGTCCGCTCGGACGGCGGCCGCGCCGAGGTCGCCGGCTACGACCTGCGGACGCAGGCGCGCCTGGTGCGGCGCAGGATCGGCCTGACCGGCCAGCAGACCGCTGTCGACGACTCGATCACGGCCCGGCAGAACCTGGTCATGTTCGGCCGGCTGTTCCACATCGGAAAGGCCGCGGCCCGGCGACGCGCGGGTGAACTGCTGGACCAGTTCGGGCTCACCGAGGCGGCCGACAAGGCGCCGAAGACGTTCTCCGGAGGCATGCGCCGCCGGCTCGACCTGGCCTCCAGCATGATCCTGGCACCGGAGGTGCTTTTCCTGGACGAACCCACCACAGGGCTCGACCCCGCCGGGCGGCGCGAGGTGTGGCAGCAGGTCGGGAAGCTGGCAGCCGCCGGCACCACCGTGCTGCTCACCACGCACTACCTGGACGAGGCGGACAAGCTCTGCGACCGGATCGGTGTCATCGACCACGGCCGCAACATCGTCGAGGACACGCCGGACGGGCTGAAGCGCCGCATCGGCAACGAACGGCTCGAGGTCGTCGCCGCCGAACCCGGCGACCTGCCACAGATCACCGAGCTGCTGAACAAGGCCGCCGCCAGCGGCCGGGAGGCCACTGTGGACAGCACCGGCCTGGCCGCGAGCGTGGCGGTCTCCGACGGCGTACAGGCGCTCACCGAGGTCGCCGTCGAGTTGCGCGAACGGCGCATCACGGTGGCGGACCTGGGACTGCGCCGGCCAACCCTGGACGAGGCGTTCCTGCACCTGACGGAGGGCTCCAAGTGACCACTGTGGACAGTTTACCCAACACCGACGACTCGTTGGCCAACCGCGCCAAGTGGGCCGTCGCCGACTCCTGGACCGTCGTGCTCCAGGAGCTGACGCATCTGGTGCGCCAACCGTCCACGTTCGCCTGGCAGCTCGGCTTTCCGATCGTCATGGTGCTCATGTTCGTGTACGTCTTCGGCAGCGCCATGGACGTCTCCGGCCAGGGCGCCGGCGAAGGCTACCTCGACTACGCCATGCCCGGCCTGTTCGCCATGACGATGGCCTTCGGCTTCATGAACACCGCCTTCGCGGTGGCCCTGACCAAGGAGAAGGGCTTCATCGACCGCTTCCGGTCCATGCCGATGGCCTCCTCGGCCGTGGTCACCGGGCGGGGCGTCGCCGACGTCATCCACGCGACCGTCGACCTGACGATCCTCGTCGTGATCGCCCTCGTGCTCGGCTGGCGCCCGGGCGGCGGCCTCGGCGACACGCTCGCCGCGTTCGCGCTCCTGCTCTGGTTGCGGCTCGCGCTGATCTTCGTCGGCATCCACCTGGGACTGCTGGTGAAGAACAGCGAGATGGCCGGGAACCTGTTCGCGCTCGCGTTCCCGTTCGGCATGGTGTCGTCGGTGTTCGCGCCGCCGGACCTGATGGCCGGCTGGCTCGGCGGCATCGCGGCGTGGAACCCGGTCTCCTCGACCGCGGGCGCGATCCGGGCGCTGTTCGACTCCCCCGCCGTCCCCAGCGGGTACTGGATCGAGGACCACGCGATCGCAGCCGCGGTCATCTGGCCGGCCGTGATCCTCGCCGGGTTCCTGCCCCTGGCCGTGCGCCGCTACCAGCGCCTCAGCCGGTAGCCGGGCGGCGTCAGTTGGCGGCGGGGCGCAGCGAGATCCCCTGGAGGAAGGCGTCGCCGACCTGTGCCGGGTCGGCGGCGACCAGCACCCCGCCGCCGGTGACCTTGGACCCAGTCCAGCCCCAAGAGGTTGAGGCTGAATCGCTCTACGCCGCCGCGGCCTCGGCCAGGGCCGTGAGGAGGGCGGTGGTCGCGGGCGGGTCGGGTGGCTCGCCGTAGGTGGCCGCGTACACGTGCCGCCGCGATCCGGGCAGCTCGCTCGCGACGATGCCCTTGGCCCGGTGGGCGCGCAGCGCCAGTCCGGGCATGATGGTCGCGCCCAGGCCGGCCGCGACGAGCGTCTGCATCACCACCATGTCGTCGGACGCGAACCCGATCCGTGGCTCGAAGCCCTCGTCGGCGCATAGCCTGAGCAGGTGGCTGCGGCACCGCTCGCAGCCGGCTATCCACGTGTCGTCGCTCAGGGTCGCCAGCTTCCGTACGCGCCGGGTGGACAGCACGTATACCGGGTCGTCGAGCAGGTGGTGCAGGCGGACCCCCTCGGGCTCGGGTTCGGTCTCGTCGTAGCGGAAGATGACCGCGACGTCGATCGTGCCGGCGCGTAGCAGCTCCAGCGCCTCGGGCGGGTGCGTGTCGACCAGGCTGACCCGCAGGCCCGGGTTCTTGCTGGACAGCGCCGCCACGGCCCGTGGCACGAGGGACCCGATCACGGACGAGAAGCCGGCCAGGCGTACCCGGCCGGCGGTCAGGCCAACGTGGGCGGCGAGCTCCGCGTCGGCGGCGTCGATCCGGCCGATGATCTCGGCGGCCCGGTCGGCCAGCAGCTGCCCGGCCTGGGTGAGCCGGATGCCCCGCCCGACCCGTTGCAGCAGCTGCGCGCCGGTCTCGGCCTCCAGGCGGGCCAGGTGGTGACTGACCGTCGGCTGCGAGTAGTGCAGCTGCTTCGCCGCCGCGGTGACCGATCCGTGCCGTGCGAGCGCGTCGAGGACACGCAGCCGGGTGACATCGAGCATGTATCGAGCATATCTATGGGTTGGCACGAAGACTTGCATTAGACATATGGAATGGCCAGGCGCAGGCTCAACTCATGACCACGACACAGATCCGCCCCACCACCGAACTGGCCACACTCGTCGACGGCGTCCGCACCGCCATCGCCGCCCACGCCAACTGGTCCGACACCGCACAGCTGGTCGCCGAGCAGCTTCGCCGGCACCTGCCCAGCCCGGACGTGCTGACCGCCGAGCAACGCCGCGGCTCGCCCGACGCGTACCGGAGCCACACGCTGCACGTCGAGCCCGACGGCTCCTTCTCGATCATCGCTCTGGTGTGGCGGCCGGGCCAGATCACGCGCATCCACGACCACCTGACGTGGTGCGTGTTCGGCGTCCTCCAGGGTGTCGAGCGCGAGGAGCTGTTCGACGCCGACCTCAACCTGGTCGGCCGCAGCGACAACCGCGCCGGTGACGTGAGCGGGTTCGCGCCGCCCGGCGACATCCACCGGGTCCACAACACGGCCGACACGACCGCGATCTCCATCCACATCTACGGCACCGACGTGACCCGCACCGGCTCCAGCGTCCGCCGATACTACGACTGAGCCTCGGCGTGTGACGTAGTGACCGTTCCACCCAGTCAAACAGGTGGGGAAGCCACCAAATGACGGGAGTGAACCGTGCAAGACAGCCTGCGAACGCTCTTCGACCGAGCACTCGACGACGAGCCTCCGCAGCCTCCGGGCGAGCTGGCACGGGAGGCGATGGCAAGCGGGAAGCGCCTGCGCGGCCGGCGCCGCCTGCTCGCGGGCGGCGGCGCGGCGGGTTTCGCCACCGTGCTCGTGGCTGTGATCGCGGTGGGCGCGGCACGGACACCGGCGCCGGAGCCGGCGGACGCGGTGGCCATGGCCATGAGGCCGGCCGCCTGCACGGAGACGGCGCGGAAGCTGGTCGAGGCCGTCCTGTTCCTGCGCGCCGACGTCACCGACCGGCAGCGCGCCGACCTGGACGAGCTGCTGCGGTCCGACGCTCGGGTCCTTCAGGTCAGGTACGAGAGCAGGCAGGCCGCCTACGCGAAGTTCAAGGAGATGTACCGGGACGCGCCTGACCTGGTCGCGAGCGTGAAGCCGGAGCATCTGCCGGAGTCGTTCCGGGTCAAGCTCGCCAGACCGTCGGGATACGCGACGTTCGTCAAGGACGTCGAGGGCAGGCCCGGCGTCGAGACCGCGGTCGTGGGCGAGTGCCCCGAGCAGTCGCAGTCGTCCTGGGAGACCGAGTGACGCGGGTCCCCACTGCCGCCCGGGGTCCGCTCGCCCGATGGACCCTGGCCCGCCAGAGCCAGCAGGCCGCCCGAGACGAGGAGTTCACCGCGTTCGTCGCGTCCGTCGCTCCGCGGTTGCGGCGCGTCGCCTACCTGATGTGCGGTGACTGGCACCTCGCTCAGGACCTGACACAGACCACGCTGGCGCGCATGTACGCGTCGTGGAGCCGGATCTGGCGGAACGCGAACCTCGAGGCGTACAGCCGCCGGGTCCTCATGAACGCCGTTTTCGACCAGAGGAAGCGGCGCAGCAACACGGAGCTCGTGCTCGCCGAGCTGCCGGAACCGGTGCGGGCCGGCGCGCAGTCGACGACCGAGCTGCACGTCACGCTGGTGACGGCGCTCGCCACGCTCCCGGCACGCGACCAGGCGATCGTGGTGCTGCGCTACTGGGAGGACCACAGCGTGCAGACCGTCGCCGACATCCTCGGCCTGTCGACCACCTTGGTGACGACCCGCAGCGCCCGCGCGCTGAGCAAGCTGCGGGCGATGCTCGGCGAGGAGTTCGTGCTGACCTGAGCTTGACAACGGGACCCTCCTTATCGATTATCGACATATCGAAAATCGATAAGGAGGGTCACATGCGCATCCCCGAACGGCTCCGCAGGCCGGACTGGCTGGCCGAGACGCAGAGCACGGTCGTGTTCGTACTCGTGGTGCTCGCGGTGGTCGGCGCCGCGGGCATCGCAATGTTCGCGGTCGGCGAGAACCTCGTCGTCGAGGTACCGGCCAGCGCGGTCGCCGGTGCGTCGGACGCCCTGCGACCAGGGGTCACGGTCGACGCCGAGGGCACGCTCGACGTCGTCGTGGCACGGCCCGACCGCGCCGAGCTGGCCGCCGCCGCACTGACGAGCCTTCCGACGTACCTCGTCGTGGTCACCATGCTGACGGTGCTGTACGCGGTCGTGCGGCGCGCGCGGCGGGAGGACCCCTTCCTCGCGGTGACGGTCAACCGGCTGCGGTTGCTGGGCCTGGTGGCCCTGGTGGGTGGCCCGCTCGCCGCCATCGTCGAGATGGTGGCGACGCTCGACCTGACCAGGCGCGTCACCGGGAACGCCTCGGCCACCCTCGAACCGGCGGCGATCGGGCTGTGGATGCTGGCAGGGTTCGGCTTCCTAGCCGTCGCCGAGATCGTCAACCGCGGTCGCGCACTGCGGGCCGAACTGGACACGGTGATCTGACGGCATGCCACCGGAGGAGGACCACCGCGTCGAGGTACACCTCGACAAGCTGCTCGCCGAACGCGGCCTGACGCTGACGGAGCTGGCCGACCGGGTCGGCGTCACGCTGGCCAACCTGTCTGTGTTGAAGAACGGGCGGGCGCGCGCGATCCGGTTCAGCACCCTCACCGCCCTGTGTCACGAGCTGAACTGCCAGCCGGGCGACCTGCTGACCGTACGCCCGGGAGAAGGGTCTTGACCCTCCTGTGTCGACTTGACTGTCCGAAGTCATCAGAACACCTAGTGTCACCATCATGAAACCACTTAGGAGTCTGCTCGCCGCTGCCATCGGCCACGGCCACGATCGGTGAGTTCCGGATCAGCACGACCAAGCACCACGGCAAGCCGACCATCATCGCGGTCGACCCCGACCTGCCGCCGGACCTGGCCGACGACGCGGTGGGCCGCACCAACGAGATCACCGACTTCCTGGCCGGGATCTTCGGGCCGTACCCGTTCGAGGCCAACGGCGCGATCGTCGACGACTACGACAACCTGTTCTTCGCACTGGAGAACCAGACCCGCTCGATCTACTCGAAGTACTTCTTCGAGCGGGGAGCGACCACCGGCGAGACATACGTGGTGGCGCACGAACTGGCCCACCAGTGGTTCGGCGACAGCGTCGCGGTCGAGCAATGGGACGACCTGTGGCTCAACGAGGGCTTCGCGACGTACGCGGAGTGGCTGTGGAGCGAGAAGATCGGTGAGGGCACCCCTCAAGAGATCTTCGACTTCCTGTACGCCCAGCCGCTGTCCGCGCCGTACTGGGCGCCGCCGCCCGGCGACCCGGGCCCCGTGGACCTGTTCGACGACTCCGTCTACGTCCGAGGCGCGATGACGCTGCAGGCGCTGCGGTCACCGTCGGCGACGCGGACTTCTTCAAGATCGTCCGTCAGTGGTACGCGAAGAACCGCAACGCGCACGGCTCGACCGCGGAGTTCATCCGGCTGGCCGAACGCGTCTCCGGCGAGCAGCTCGACGGCCTGTTCCAGGCGTGGCTGTTCACCGACACCAAACCACCGCACCCGGGTAGGGCGACGGCAGCGCTCGCGGCTGCCAGCGCCGGCGACAAGCCCGCCGTCGTAAGGAGCTACGAAAAGCGCGTACGCCTGAAGTGGTGAGCCAGCATGGGCAGTGCCCTCGGGTACGGCCCGCTGCGAACCCTGGGGGCGCGGTAGTCGCCGGTATAGACGGGCGAGTCAGGCGGTGGGGCGGTTGCGCAACGCGATGACGGTCGCGCCGCGATGGACAGGCGGGGCCAGGGCGCCGGAGCCGGCGCGCAGCGCGTCGAGCAGGTCTTCGGCCGGCATCGGCTTGCCGAACAGGTAGCCCTGCCCGGACGTGCAGCCCAGCTCCCACAGCGCGCGCCGCTGCTCGACCGACTCGACGCCCTCGGCGATCACGTCGAGCCCCAGGGTACGCGCAAGCTCCACAGTGGATCGCACAGCGGCGGCCGCCTGGGCGGAGGTGCCCATCATTGCCACGAACGAACGGTCGACCTTCAACTCGTGCACCGGCACCTCGCCGAGGCGGGACAGCGACGAGTACCCGGTGCCGAAGTCGTCGAGCGCGAACCGCACCCCGGCGGCGCGCAGGGTGGCGAGCGCCCCGCCGCTCCCGCCGACCGCCTGCAGATGGCTGAGCGAGGTGGTCTCGGCCAGTTCGAGGACCAGGGAGCCCGGGTCGGTCCGGTGGGCGCGCAGCGCATCGAGGACAGCACCGGCGAAGCGCGGGTCGAGCAGGCTGTGCGGCGATACGTTGACGGCCACCGACAGCTCGTATCCGGCCGCGTGCCACTGCCCCAGCCCCGCGAGAGCCTGCCGCAGCACCGCCGCGGCGAAGGTGGCCAGCTGATCGGAGCGCTCGACGACGGCCAGCCACTGGTCGGGCTGGAGGACCCCGTGCCTCGGGTGCTCCCACCGGGTGAGGGCCTCGGCGCCGATGGCCTCGCCGCTGCCGAGGTCGACGATCGGCTGGAAGTGCACCACGAACTCGCCCGCTCCGAGGGCCCGGACCAGCTCGCCGCCCAGGGAGAGCTGGCGGTGGTCGGCGGTGTCGCGCCCGTGCTGGTACTCGACGATCGGCACGCCGGCCCGCTTGGCCTGGTACATCGCGACGTCGGCGCGGCGCAGCAGCTCGCCGGCGCTGGTGCCGTCGTCGGTGAGCGCGACGCCGGCGCTGGCCTGCACGGTGACCTGCATGCCGGCGAGGCCGACGGGCTGGCGCAGGCAGTCGAGGATGCGCCGGGCGCGGTGCACGGCGGTGGCGGGGGCCGGCAGGCCGTGCAGCACGATGGCGAACTCGTCGCCGCCCAGCCGGGCCACGGTCGCGTCGGCCGCCTCGGCCGCCGCGTTGAGGCGGCCGGCGACCTCGACGAGCAGCTGGTCGCCGATGGCGTGTCCGAGGGTGTCGTTGACCTCTTTGAAGCGATTGAGGTCGACCAGCGCGAGGGCGGCCTTGCCGCAGGTGGGCGCGTGGTCGGGGTCGTCGAGCAGGTCGAGCAGGTGACGGCGGTTGGGCAGGCCGGTCAGCGGGTCGATGCGCGCGTCACGGTGGTGCCGGTCGGCCAGTTCGCGGATGTGGGCGTACGCGCGGGCGTTGTGAATCGCGGTGGTGAGCGAGGCGGCGTACGCGCGCAGGGTGCTCTCCTCGCGGGCGCTGAGCCGGGCCGGCGCCGGCAGCGCGAGGCGCAGCGTGCCGATGGGCGCGCCGTCGCGTCCGCCGAGCACGCGCTCGGCGGACGGCGGCGGGCCGTCCGGCG
Source organism: Micromonospora sp. CPCC 206061 (assembly GCF_036906915.1). Taxonomy (NCBI): domain Bacteria; kingdom Bacillati; phylum Actinomycetota; class Actinomycetes; order Micromonosporales; family Micromonosporaceae; genus Micromonospora; species Micromonospora sp. CPCC 206061. The sequence goes on along the minus strand of NZ_JBAKHX010000128.1, from coordinate 4,654 downwards.
CGTCCGTGCCCGGGCCGTCGTACCCAACGCCGGTGTGATCGGCGCGGACCAGCCGCGGCGGGTCGGCGTCCCACAGCTCCACCTGGGCGTGTCGTGCGCCGAACAGCGCCACCGCCCCCTTCGCCGCGGTGTGCAGCACGCCGGTGAGGTCGACGGTGCTGAGCGCGTCGGTGGCCGCGGCGAGGCGCTCCCAGGTCTGCCGCTCGGCCCGCAGGTGCAGGCGGTGCGTGTAGAGCAGGAACAGCGAGAGCTGCGCCAGCGGTATCGCCAGCAGCAGCCACGGGTTGACGGTGACGAGGGCGGTGGCGGCTGCGGCGAGCAGCAGGCAGCCGACGTTGATCGCGACCCGGATGTCGAGGTCGGTGCGGAACACCTGCCCCCACGGCCGCCGGGAGGCGACCGCGACGGTCGTGGTGATCACGAGCTCTTCGACGGCGCCGATCGCGATGGCCCCGGCGACCAGCGCGAGCGCGTACGCGGTCCAGGGATGGCCGGTGACGCCACCGAGTGCCGGATGCACACCCGCGAGGGCGACCGCGTACGTGGCGGCGGCTGCGGCGAGCACCTCTTTGCCGCCGTTGTGCAACGCCTTGTACGCGGAGAAACCGCCGTGCCGGGCGAGCGGCCGGCCCACGGCGATGCCGGCCGTGGCGCAGGCGATGGCCCAGGCCGGCGGCAGTGTCACGGCGGCGACAAGCAGCGCTGTGGAGACCGCGTTCATGCGGAACTGCGTGCGCACGCGCACCGGTGCCGAACAGGCCACGCCCACGGCCACCAGCACGGTGGTGATCAGCAGGATCGGCGCGTCGCTCGCGGACGGCGCCTCTAAGTGGACGGACGCCCAGGCCAGGCAACCCGCGGCCGAAAGCAGGACGAGACCGGTCAACAGCCGTAGCTGCCCGGTCTCACCCTTGCTCATGCCGACCCAAGCTCTCCACTGTGGAGGGTTTCCATCGACCGATCGACATTCGGTCAGGCTACCGCAGCACACAGTGAGATCGACAGTCTCATCGATGACTCAGCCCCACTCCGCGCCTCGCATCATGCCGACCCCTCCTTTCACGTCGCATGAAAGAAGGTAGGAAGATCGAGGGCGGATTGGAAGGTTAGAACGTCTTTTGGAGCAAACTAAGCCTATTCAGGCCGAGATGCTACGGTCCGTCTCTTTTGTGAAACGGAGCGCAACCGTCATGCTGATTACGGGCGTCGATCCCGATCGGTTCACCGACCGACCAAGACCATCACCATCTGTATTCGACGCCCGGCCCGGCGCTCCCGTAGTTCTACCGGATTGCCCAGGCCAGCCGACACGCGGCTCGCCACCGGGTGCCCGTGCCGGTAGCAGCGCGCATCCGCCAGCCCGGTACGCTCGCGCGGTGGTTGATACCGGGGGCGTCTCGCGGCGGCAGCGCGGCCGCCCGCGAGACCCCGAGATGGAGGCGCGCGTCTACGGCGTGACCGTCTTGGTGTTCGCCGAGAAGGGATGGGCCGGCTTCACCCTCGACGAGGTCGCCCGCCGCTCCGGCGTGGGCAAGGCGTCCGTGTACCTGCGCTGGCGCGACAAGCGCGACCTGCTGCTCGCAGCGATGCGCGACCGCCTCGAGCCGTTCCAGGGCCTGCGCCACACCGGTGACCTGCGCGAAGACCTGCGCTGGATGGCCCGGTCCGTCTTCCAGATGTACTGGAGCTGGGCCGGCCTGGCGATCATGCGGCTGTGGCTGGACGCCCGCACGTACCCGGACCTGTTCGCCGAATTGCGTGACTTCTACCTGTTCGGCAGCATCTCGATCGTCCGGCAGATCGTCGAGGCGGCCGCCGAGTCCGGCGAGTTGCCCGCCGACACCTCCCCCGCCCTGGTCCTGGGCACGATCTTCGGGGTCGCCACCGTGCAGGTGTCGATGGCACCCCCGCTGCCGGGCGAAGACCTGTCCGCGCGCACCGAGGAGTACGTCGACGCCCTCGTCGACATGGTGCTTCACGGGCTGCGATCCCGCCCGAGCTGACTCATACGTCAGACTGCTGCGCCACCGAGCGCGGGTCGGACGGAGCCCCGCGCGTCAGGTACTGCGGCACCGGCGCGGTGTCGCCTCCGTTGTCGCGCACCTTGCCGTACCGGACGACCCCGTTCCGGGCGTACGGGCTCTGGTTGAGGTCGTCGGTGACCTGCGTCCACGTCTTCGCCATCACCATCAGGTCGTAGTCGACGATGCCCTCGGTCTGGTGGAGGGTCACCTCGCCGTCGAGGTAGTAGTACTCGGCCTGCCACATCTGCTGGGCACCGCGCGGCAGCGTCGCCCGCCGGCCCGGCTTGCCCATCCAGGTCTGGCCCGGGTCCTGCGTGCCCGGCATGGTGTCGTCCATGCGGTGACCGCCGCCGGACGCGGCGTGAAAGAGCTTGCCCTTCAGCCCCGTCCATGTCGGCATCGTGATCTCGCCGCCGCCGTTGTAGAGGCCGAACGTCCACCAGACCTTGAAGTAACCACGGCCCTTCAGCACGACGTTCTGGCCGTTGTACTGCATCACCGCGCACTCGAACCGGTACGGGTTGACGTAGTTGCCGCCGGCCGGGCGGATGGTGCCATCGGGCCGGCGCGGCAGCGCGCCGGGCTTGCGGTCTGCCGGCGGCGGTGCGTCCGGTACGTCCACGTTGCTGCCGTACTCCGGATTCGGCGCCTGCTGCTCGGCGTCGGAGCCCGCCGGCGCCGCACGCTCGGCACGCGCGCCGCGCGGCGCCGCCGTACTGCGCGAGGGCGTGGGCTCGGGCTCATCGGTCGCGGGCGGCGCCGCCGCCACGATGTCATCTCCGGGTACCGACGGGGCCAGCGGCCGGTCTGGAGCGATGACGTACACCGCGCCGATCGCGAGGATCACGGCGCCCGCGTACATGCCAAGTCGCACCCCGGGACGGGTGGCGATCTGCTCGCGCATCCTCTCGACCAGCCCCGGGTGGCTAGCGGGCCCGCTGGCCGGATCGGCGAGCACGCGCGCGACCACGCTGTCACCGGAGGCGAGCCGGCTCGCCAGCTCGACGCCCACCGGCAGCAGGCCCACGCCGGCGAGCAGCCGCTCGGCCGGTACGAGGTCGGCCCAGTGCCGCCCGCACTCGCTGCAGCCCTTGCTGTGCCGGACGAGGCGCTTGCGCCACAGCGGGCTGGGCTTGGCGTCCCAGCCTTCGAGCAGGTCGATCAGCCCGGTGCAGTGCCGGTCGGACCACAGCGCCCGCACGACCGCCCGCGCGGCGTGCAGCTGGTTCTTCATCCGCTGTACCCGCACCGCGGCATGCGCCGAGGTGATGTTGAGCGCGCTGGCGAGCTCCTCGCGGCTGATCTCGCCGGCGGCCTCCAGCCACCACAGCGACAGCAGCCGCCGGTCGTCCTCGTCCAGCCAGCGGGTCGCCTCGGCGACCTCCTTGCGCTGCCCGGCGAGCCCGAGCTGGGTGATGGTCAGCTCGACGAAGTCGGCGCCGGGGTCCGCCACGTTGTGCGCCTCGTCGTCGAGGCCGCGGGCGAGCGCCTCCTTGCGGGCCCGGGCGCGGGCCCGGATCTGCTGCATGGCGATGGCCACCAGCCAGGCCCGGAACCGGGACGAGTCACGCAGGCTGTGCACTTTGCGGACGACCCGGAGCATCGTCTCCTGCACGACGTCGTCGACGTCGGAATGGCCGTTGAGCGCCCGGCCGACGATGTTGTAGACCAACGGCAGGTGCTCGGCGACGAGCTCCTCCAGCGACCGCTGGTCGCCGTCGCGCGCCGCCACCACGGTCGCGACGTCGAGCCGTGCGTGTCTCCCCACCACAACACCTCGCATTGTTTTCCCGGACGGGGTAAGGGCAGCGCCGCCGGGTTTCGTGAGCACCATGCCGAACCGTTCCACCAGCGGACGGTCAGGGCGTCTCAGGGGAAGCTAGTTTATTGGACGCGCCGTGTCCATAAATCTGGGCCAACTCTTTACCCTCAGGCCACACCGGTCACAAACGGGCGCCCAATATCGCGAGTGACCTGCGCTTTTCACTCGCGTTTCAGAGGCGCCGACGCGTGCAGCCATAGCGATCTACGTAAATGTCGGAAAGCGCTTTCCCTCATCGGAGGTCATGCATGGGCACATGATCCACGCTGGTCGCGGGAGTTCTGGCGGTCACCGTGCTGGCTGGCGCGCCCGCCGCAGCCGGGCCACGCGGAAGCTGCGTCACCGTCGCCACCGACGGCAGTGCGAACTTCACCACCATCCAGGCCGCCGTCGACGCCGTTCCGGCGGGCAACGCGACGCCGTTCGTCATCAAGATCAAGCCCGGCGTCTACCGAGGTCAGGTGATCGTCCCGGCCGACCGGCCACACGTGGCGCTGCGCGGCCCGGGCCGCGACCCCAGCCAGGTTGTCATCGTCGACGACCGGGTGAGCGGCACCCCCAAGCCGGACGGCGGCACCTGGGGCATGTCGGGTAGCGCGACCGCCGTCGACGGTGCCGGCTTCAGCGCCCGCAACCTCACCTTCGCCAACGACTTCGACGAGAGCGCACACCCCGAGATCACCGCCCGACCACTAACCCCCCGCCCGCGGCGCGCGCCGCGGGCCGCGCCGGCGCCGGCTTCCGCCGATCAAGAAACCCTGGCCCTTCGGGCCACCCGCAGGTGGGTGAAACTCGTGGTGGCGTCGCT
>NZ_JBAKHX010000127.1:0-14388 GCF_036906915.1 Micromonospora sp. CPCC 206061 | reverse complement strand
CGCCGGGCCGCGGGGGGCCGCGGGGGGCCGCGCCGGGGGCCGCCGGGGGCCGCAGGGGGCCGGGGGGCGGGGTGATGCGGGTGTACGGAGTGTCACCGGGCGTTGCTGGGAGGGTGAAGCCTCGGTTGATTGCGGGAGCGGCCATAGAAATGTCCACGGTGGACGCGTGGCGGAGTGTGGCGAAGGGTACATAGGCCTGCAGGAAGCCCCCGGATAGGAGGACAAGGATGCTCGCCATCATCGCGGCGGCTGTCTTCGGGTTCGCGCTGTTGCTGGACCTGCTCGACACGGACCTCGGCGCGCCGGACCTGTTCAATTGGAACACCCTCGTGCTCATCGGACTGCTCGCGCTAGCGCTGTACTTCGCCGGCGTCGGCCGTGGGCCTAGCACTGGCGGCGGCGGTGGCCGGTGGTATCGCGGGCGCCGGCCGGGTCGCGGTTAGTATCGCCACATTTCGGGCGTTGGAGATCTGGCCGGTAGTGTCTTTCGGTAATGGAGCCCGACGGCCTGTTCTCTATTGCCGACACCGGTGTGCGCACAGCACCTGCCGGGGGCGGCGACGTCGGCGGCTTCACACCTCCGCGCGCCGACTCGCCGCTCCCGGTGCGCATGCGCCCCGCCTCGATCGACGAGCTGATCGGGCAGGATCACCTGCTCGCTCCCGGCGCGCCGCTGCGCCAGCTGGTCAGCGGCGCGTCACCCATGTCGGTGATTCTCTGGGGGCCACCCGGCAGCGGGAAGACCACGATCGCGCATCTGGTGGCGGGCGCCACCGACCGCCGGTTCGTGGCGCTGTCGGCGCTGTCCGCCGGGGTCAAGGACGTGCGCGCGGTGATCGACACGGCACGCCGTGAGCGCCGGGCCGGCGGGCGGCCGACGGTGCTGTTCATCGACGAGGTGCACCGTTTCAGCAAGACGCAGCAGGACTCGCTGCTCGCCGCCGTCGAGGACCGCGTGGTCACGCTTCTCGCGGCGACCACCGAAAACCCGTACTTCTCGGTCATTTCACCCCTATTGTCGCGCTGCGTGTTGCTGACCCTGCAGCCGCTCGACGACGACGCTGTGCGCGGCCTCGTGCGGCGCGCCCTCGCCGACGAGCGCGGGCTGCGCGGCGAGGTCACCCTCGCGCCCCAGGCAGAGGATCATCTGGTACGCCTCGCCGGCGGTGACGTGCGCAAGGCGCTGACCGCCCTGGAAGCCGCCGCCGGGTCGGCTGCCGCGCTCGGGTCGACCGAGATCGACCTGGCCACCGCCGAGCAGGCGGTCGACGTGGCAGCCGTTCGCTATGACCGGGATGGCGACGCGCACTACGACGTGACCAGCGCGTTCATCAAGAGCATGCGCGGCTCCGACGTCGATGCGGCGCTGCACTGGCTGGCGCGGATGCTGGTGGCGGGCGAGGACGCCCGGTTCATCGCGCGACGCATGGTGATCTTCGCCAGCGAAGACATCGGGATGGCCGACCCGAGCGCGCTGTCGGTGGCGACCGCCGCCGCGCACGCGGTCGAGTACGTCGGGCTGCCCGAGGTCCAGCTCAACCTCGCCCAGGCTGTGATCCATCTCGCTACGGCACCCAAGTCGAACTCCGCCACCCGCGCCATCGGCGCCGCCATCGCCGACGTCCGCGCGGGTCGGGGCGGCGGGGTGCCGCGCCACCTGCGCGACAGCCACTACCAAGGCTCGCGCGGGCTGGGGCACGGCATCGGGTACCGGTATCCGCACGACGACCCGCGCGGAGTGGTCACGCAGCAGTACGCTCCGGACGATCTGGCCGGGACCGAGTACTACGAACCGAGCTCGCACGGAGCCGAGCGGGACGTTGCCTCCCGCCTGCCCGTGCTGCGCCGGATCGTGCGCGGCGCCGAGCCCGGCCAGCGGACGAACCAGGAGGAGGCACCGTGAGCAAGGGAGGTGTCGCCTTCAGCGTCGCCCGACCGAGCGAACGTGGAGGCACTGTGAGCGAGGGAGGTGGCGCGGGGGCGCCTGGACTGAGCGACGCGCCGACGAAGTCGTACGTGGCGGGAGAGAAGGCGTCGCCTTCAGCGCCGGCCGACCGAGCGAACCAGGAGAAACAGTGAGCGACGACCGGCGTGGCCGGGGACGCCGCTGGGGTCGGGGAAAGCCTGAGGCGCCTGCCGAAGAGGCGATGCCCGGCGAGGAACTCGGCTGGATCGACGACCTGCGCACCGCCAAGCAGGACGGCTCGGCAATCGGGTCGGCGACGGCGGGTGCGGCCGGGTCGTCCGCGTACTCGAAGCTGCCCACCGGCGACGAAGAAGCCGAAGGCGAGGGCTGGCCCACCCGCCGGCCACCGGAGGAGGAGTCTCCGCGCCCGCCCGCGCCGCCGCAGTCACCAGGTCCTGACGCGCGCTCCGCGGTGACGCAGCCGCGCCCGCCCGCTGCGGCCCCCGCGCCCCCGCTGCCTTCCGGGGCTCCCGCTCCGCCGCGCCGTTTCGAGGGTCCCAGCGACCCGCCCGGTACGCCCGGTTCTCCTGTCGTTCCCGGCCCGGCTGGCACGCGCCACGGCGGGGCCGCCGAACCGCCGATGCCTCGGCATCCTGGCCAGCCCGGCGACCAGTACGCGGAGCCGCCGTCGAGGCCGGGTCCGCAGGGCTCGTTTCCGGGGATCGGCCGGCTGCCGGTCGAGCCGGCGCCGGGTCGGGGCGCGACGCCTCCCGGTCCGGTCCCGCCACCGGCTGGCCCGACCGGCTCGCCGAGCGGACCGCCCGAGCCGATCGTTCCGCTGTCCGGCAACGCGCCCGAGATGCCACTGCCCGGACACGCGCCGGCGGTGCCGCTGTCGGGCAACGCCCCCGACATTCCGCCGCCGACGCCCCCTCGCGCCGGCCCACCCGGCCCGCGTGCGGGCGCGGCCCCCGAGAGTCCGGTCGCGGGTGAGCGCACCGGTCCGCGAAGCCGGTTCAGCGGCCCGGGCCGTGGCGCCGAACCACCCGCCGTTCAGCCGGGCGCTCCCTGGGCGGGCGGCGCGCAGGCCCCCGAGGAGCCGCGCGGCGATCGCCGGGACGGCGCCGCTTCTGGCCCCTGGGACGGCGGCGGCAGGCACGGCACCGGCGACGTGATGGCCGGTGGTCCGCGCGGCGGTGAAGCGCCGCCGCCTGCCCCCGGCGGTCGGCATGGCACGGGCGATGTCTTGGCTGGTGGTGGCGCGCGGGGCGGTGATGGTCCTGGCGGGCGGCGCGGCGACACGCAGTTCGACGGTCCGGGTGGCCGGCACGGCACGGGCGATGTCTTGGCTGGTGGTGGCGCGCGGGGCGGTGATGGTCCTGGTGGCCGGCGCGGCGACACGCAGTTCGACGGTCCCGGTGGCCGGCACGGCACCGGGGATGTCTTGGCCGGTCGCGGCCGGCATGGCGGCGACGCGCCGTCGCCTGGACCGGGTAGCCGGCACGGCACTGGTGATGTCGTGGCCGGTGGCGGCCGGCATGGTGGTGACGCGTCGCCAGACGGTCCCGGCGGCCGGCGCGGCACTGGGGACGTTCTGGCTGGTCGTGGCCGGCAGGGCGGGGATGTGCCGCCGGGTGGCCGGCATGGCACCGGCGATGTCCCGGCCGGTGGCCGGCCTGGTGGCGACGCGCAGTTCGACGGTCCGGGTGGCCGGCACGGCACTGGGGACGTTCTGGCTGGTCGTGGCCGGCATGGTGGCGAGGTGCCGCCGGGTGGCCGGCATGGGACCGGCGACGTTCTGGCTGGTCGTGGCCGGCATGGTGGCGAGGTGCCGCCGGGTGGTCGGCACGGGACCGGCGATGTCCCGGCCGGTGGCCGGCATGGCGGCGACACGCAGTTCGATGGCCCGGGTGGCCGGCACGGCACCGGGGACATAGCGCCGCCGGGTGGCGGCCGGCACGGCACCGGGGATGTGTTGGCCGGGCGTGGCCGGCATGGCGGCGTCGCGCCGCCCGTCGAGCCCGAGGGTCGGCACGGCGGCGATGTCGCGGCCGGTGGCCGGCGTGGTGGCGATGCGCAGTTCGACGGTCCGGGCGGTCGGCACGGCACGGGTGACGTGCTGGCCGGGCGTGGCCGGCCAAGTGCCGGGCGCGGGCCCGGGGACGAGCCGGCCGGTCGGGCCGGGATGCCCGGTGGTCGGGTCGGGGGAGGCCCGGTGGCCGCGCCGCCTCCGGCCGCGCCGCCGGTGGTGCCTGGCCGGCAGGGGGCAGTCCCGCCGCCGGGTGGAGCCGCACGAGTGGGAGGCGCTGGGCGTCCCAACGGGCCGCAGCGGCGGCCGGGCGAGCCGCCCATGGCGCCCGGTGGGCCGCATGGTGAGGTGCCGTTCGCGGGGCCGGGCGGTCCGGCTGGACCCGATCGCCCGCGTTTCCCCGGTGAGCCGTCGCCGCCGCCCGGGCCGCGCTCGCGTGGAGCCGAGCCGCCGGGCGGTCCAGCGGGATCGGCCGGCGGGCCGCGAGCGCGGGGCGGGGGGCTGGAAGCGGGCGGGCCGCGGCCGCGTGGCGGCGGGCCGGAGGTACCCGGTGGCCCCGTCGCCGGAATGGGCATGGCCGGTGGGCCGCCGCTGCCTGGTGCGGGGCCTGAGGCACCGGCTGGTCGAGCGGGCGCAGCCGGTAGGCCGCCGATGCGTGGCGGGCCGCGCGGTGACGCGCCCGAAGGGCCGGGCGGCTTTGGTGGCCCGGGCCGGCCGGGGTTCGGTGGGCCTGAGGGTGTCGACGGTCCAGATGGATCGCGTGGGCCCGGCGGGGCACGGCGGCGCGGTGTTGGAGAGGCGACCGGCGACGTGGCTGGACGGGCCGGCACCGAGGTGCCAGGAGTGCCTGGCGTGCAGCGCGGACGGCCGCAGGGCGGTGGTCCGGCTCGCGGGGCGTACCCGGAGCCGCCGCCGCTGCCGCGCGGTGGTGCGGTGCCGCCGGGGAGTCCGGTCGCGCCGCCCGGGCGTCCAGCCGCGCCAGCGCGGGGTGGGGCCAGCGTGCCGCCGCCGGGTGCGGCGGGAGCGGCTTCTGTGCCAGGGAGCGCCTCGGCGCCCGTGGCCGGGGCGGCGTCCGTTCCCGGGTCGGGGACGGGTCCGGCGTCCGGCGTGCGCGGTGCTGCCGCGGGCGCGGCCTCTGTCGTGCGGGGCCCTCGATCGGCGAGCGACCCTGGAGGTCCTAACGGCCCGGGCGGGCCGGGAGGTCCGAGCGGGCGAGCGGGCGCGGGTGTCTTGCCGGGCGGTGCCGCGGGCGCGGATGCTGCTGCGCGCGGCCCCGGTGCCGCCGGTGTTGTAGCTGGCGGCGCAGGCGGTCGAGGCGCTGGGGGTCCCGCACCGGGCGGCCCTGGTGGGCCGGGTGGCCCTGGGGGCGCGGGCGGTCCCGGTCGTGCCGGCGAGCCTGGAAGCGCAGGCAGGCCAGGAAGTCCGGGCGGGCCCGGAGGCGCAAGCAGGCCCGGAAGCGCGGGTAGGCCCGGCGGCGCGGATGGCCCGAGCGGGCGCGGCGCCGCCAGTGTGGCTGTGGGCTCGGTCGGTGTGGTCGGGTCGGCGGCTGCCGGGGCGGTCGCGGGCGGGGGCGTGGCGGCGGGTGCGGCCGCGGTGGGAAGTGCTTCGGCGAAGGCGCCGGTGGTCGGTGGCGCCGCGGTGGAGGCGGGCAGCCCGGCCACGCGGCCAGCGGTGCCTCAGGCCGCCCCGCTGGGCGTACCCGATGAGGAGCTGGACCCGGACGGGAGCGGGCGGCCGACGGCGCGTGCGGAGGCACGCGACCTGCGCCGGCTGCGGATGATCGCGATCTTGCTCGCGATCCTGGTGTTGCTCGGGGCCCTGCCGTTGTATTTCGGCATCCGCGCGGCGACCCGCGATCCGGTGTTGAACACCCTGGACGGGCTGGATGTGCCGAGCTGGGCGGCCGTGCAGACGGAGGACGCCATCAGTGGCAGCCGGTGGTGCCTGATCGACTGCCGGTTGCGGGAGCGCACCGTGCAGTCGGACGGGACTCCGGACGACACGGCGAAGGCGTACGAGTCGGCGCTCGCGACGGCCGGATGGCAGCGGTGGTCGCCCGCGCAGCTGTGTCCGGAGCAGCCGGTCGAGGGGCAGTACACCTGCTGGCAGCGGGACGAGTTGACCCTGGACCTGTGGGTGCGACCGCCGTCGTGTGCGGCGGAGGCGGCGGCAGCGACCCCGCCAGCGACGGCGCCGGCGACGCCCGCGGCGTGCGACGGTGCGACGGTATCGATCAAGGTGCGCAACGCGATCGACGACGACCGTACGCGGCCGCAACCGAGCACCGATCCGTCGCTCACGGGCGTGGATCCGGACCCGATCTTCACCGACGATCCGCTTCAGGATCCGACACCGTCCCCGTCGTGAGGCCGAGTGCCGTCACTGACGGTAGGGTCTCCACGTTGGCGTAAGACAGTGGCTGGCGGAGGAGGAGACAGTGAGCGCTGGGGAAGTCGCGGGGTTGGTCGCGGCAGGAGCATTCCTGATGCTGGTGCTCGTGCTCGCCGTGCCGATTCTGCGGCTACGGCACACAGTGGACGCCGCTACGCGGGCGATCACCGACCTGAACGACGGCACGGCACCGTTGCTCGACAACGCCAAGTTCACCATTGAAAACGTCAACACCGCGCTCGGTCAGGTGCACACCACGATCGACGGGGTGAACCTGCAGCTCGCCAAGCTCGACACGATGACCGGGCACATCCAGAGCGTCACGGCCAATGTCGCCAACCTGACCACTGTGGTGGCTGCCGCGGCGTCGAACCCGCTGGTGAAGGTGGCGGCGTTCGGATACGGGGTGCGTAAGGCAGCCGCCGCGCGGCGGCACGCCGATGACGAGCGCGAGGTGCGGGCAACGCTGAAGCAGCGCCGCAAGGAGGCTCGGCCGGCCCGCCGGGTCGGCCGCTAAGAGCCCGGAGGAGGATAGGGCCATGAAGCGGTTGCTCTGGTTGGGTATCGGTCTGGCGGTTGGCGCTCTCGTCGTGCGCAAGGTGAGCCAGCGAGCCCAGTCCTATACACCCGCCGGCATCGCGGCCTCTGTGTCGGAATCGGCTGGCGGCCTGGTGGAGTCCGTGCGTAGCTTCGTCGACGACGTCCGGTTGGGCATGGCCGAGCGGGAGGACGAGATCCACGCTGCCATCGCCGAGGGCGTCGAATTTGATTTCGATGACACCTACGACGACACCCAGGAAGGCGCCCGATGAAAACGGCGGAGATCAAGCGACGGTACCTGGCCCATTTTGAGGCCAACGGCCATGCCGTGGTGCCGAGCGCTCCGCTGCCGGCGATCGATGACCCGAACCTCCTGTTCATCAACGCTGGCATGGTGCAGTTCGTCCCGTACTTCCTGGGGCAGCGGACGCCGCCGTGGCGCCGCGCGGCGAGCGTGCAGAAGTGCATCCGCACGCCCGACATCGACGAGGTCGGCAAGACGTCGCGGCACGGCACGTTCTTCCAGATGAACGGCAACTTCTCGTTCGGTGACTACTTCAAGGAAGGCGCGATCAAGCTCGCGTGGGACCTGGTCACCAAGCCGGCGGCGGAGGGCGGGTTCGGGCTCGACCCCGACAAGCTGTGGGCCACCGTGTACCTCGACGACGACGAGGCGATCGCGCTGTGGCGCGAGACGGGCATGCCGGCCGAGCGCATCGTGCGCCGCGGGAAGAAGGACAACTACTGGTCGATGGGCATCCCCGGGCCGGCCGGGCCGTGCTCGGAGATCTACCTCGACCGGGGCCCCGCGTACGGGCCGGACGGTGGCCCGGACGTCGACGAAGACAGGTACCTGGAGTTTTGGAACCTCGTCTTCATGCAGTACGAGATCACCAACGTGCGGTCGAAGGAAGAGTTCGACATCGTCGGTGAGCTGCCTGCCAAGAACATCGACACCGGCATGGGCCTGGAGCGGATCGCGTCGATCCTGCAGGGCGTCGACAACCTGTACGAGATCGATGAGGTACGCCCGATCCTGTCGCGGGCCGCGGAGCTGACCGGCAAGAAGTACGGCGCGCACTCCGGCCACGCGGCGTCCGAGTCGCACCCCGACGACGTGCGCCTGCGCGTGATCGCCGACCACGTACGCACCTCGCTGATGCTGATCGGCGACGGGGTCACCCCGTCGAACGAGGGCCGCGGATACGTGCTGCGGCGGATCATGCGGCGGGCGATCCGGGCGATGCGGCTGCTCGGCTGGCAGGAGGCGGCGCTGCCCGAGCTGCTGCCGGTGGCGCGCGACTGCATGGCGCCCTCGTACCCCGAGGTGGCGCAGGAGTTCGACCGGATCTCGCAGTACGCGTACGCGGAGGAGGATGCGTTCCTTTCCACGTTGCGGGCGGGCACGACGATCCTCGACACCGCTCTCTCGGACGCTCGTTCCTCGGGAGCGTCGGCGCTGTCCGGCGACAAGGCGTTCCAACTTCACGACACGTACGGCTTCCCGATCGATCTCACGCTGGAGATCGCGGCCGAGCAGGGCCTGTCGGTCGACCAGGACGGGTTCCGGCGGCTCATGTCCGAGCAGCGGGCGCGCGCCAAGGCCGACGCGCAGGCGCGCAAGACCGGCCACGCCGACCTGTCCGCGTACCGTTCCGCGCTCGACGCGGGCGGGCCGGTCGAGTTCACCGGGTACCACGAGGTGGCGCGCGAGTCGCGGGTGCGGTCGCTGCTGCGGCCGGACGGTTCCAGCTTGGCGGCCGCCGGTGAGGGCGACGAGGTCGAGCTGGTGCTCGACGCCACGCCGTTCTACGCCGAGGGCGGTGGCCAGCAGCCCGACCACGGCGTCATCAACGTCGGGGGCGGCCAGGTCCAGGTGTACGACGTGCAGCAGCCGCTGCCCGGCCTGTTCGTCCACAAGGCCCGCGTGGTGCGCGGCGAGGTCCGGGCGGGTGAGAGCGGGTACGCCGAGATCGACGTGACCCGGCGCAAGGCGATCTCCCGGTCGCACACGGCCACGCACCTGGTGCACCAGACGATGCGCGAGTTCCTGGGCGAGTCGGCCACGCAGGCCGGTTCGCTGAACGCTCCGGGGCGGTTGCGGTTCGACTTCAACACCCCGGGCGCGCTGCCGGCGAGCGTGCTGCACGACGTGGAGCAGCAGGTCAACGAGGTGCTGCTCGGCGACCTTGAGGTGCGTGCGTTCATCACCTCGCAGGAGGAGGCGCGGCGGCTCGGGGCGATGGCGCTGTTCGGCGAGAAGTACGGCGACGAGGTGCGGGTCGTCGAGGTGGGCGACTACGCGCGGGAGCTGTGCGGCGGCACCCACGTGGCCCGCTCCGGCCAGCTCGGCGTCGTCAAGATCCTCTCGGAGTCGTCGATCGGGTCCGGGGTACGGCGGGTCGAGGCGCTGGTGGGGATCGACGCGTTCGGGTTCCTGGCGCGCGAGCACCTGCTCGTGTCCCGCCTCGCCGAGCTGTACCGGGTGCCCCACGAGCAGGTCGCCGACCGGGTCGAGCAGACGATTACGCAATTGCGCGACGCGGAGAAGGAGCTGGAGAAGATGCGTGCCCAGCTCGTGCTGGGTGGTGCGGCGGCGCTGGCTTCTGAAGCGCGCGACCTGCGTGGTGTGGCGTTCGTAGCCACCGAGGCGCCGGAAGGCGCCGCCGGCAACGACGTGCGGACCCTCGCACAGGAGATCCGCGGGAAGATCGCCGCGGCTCGGCCGGCGGTGGTGGCGGTGGCGGCTCGTGCCAACGGCAAGGCCTCGCTGGTGGTGGCCGTGAACGCGGCCGCCAAGGCGCGCGGGTTGTCGGCGGCCGACCTGGTGAAGGGGGCGTTGTCGGGGCGGGGTGGCGGCAACGCCGACCTGGCCCAGGGCGGCGGCCTGCCGGCGCCGGAGGCGCCGCGCCTGTTGGCGGCGGTCGAGGCGGCGGTGGCCGACGCCTGACAGCGCCTTCGTACGCGGTGCCCGCTTTTCGTCGATCAAGGGCAAACGCACGCGGTTCGATCTCAACGCCGCGTGCGTTTGACCTTGATCCATGCGGAGGTCCTCGATCGGCGGCGCTGGCGCGCCGTGCCCGCTCCCACGGCGTACGCGTGGCCGTGATTGGATCTCAAGGTCGCCGCGTGGGCGCGCTTCCGGCGCGGGCGCGATGTGGCCGCTTCGCGGGTCAGGCGGCGACGGGAGAGTAGACGCCCGGAAGGCGGGGTATGGCGGAGTTTGTGCGCGGTGTCCGTATCGGCGTGGACGTCGGTCAGGTGCGCGTCGGAGTGGCCGTCTGCGACCCGGACGGCATCCTCGCGACGCCTCTTGTCACGCTCCGCCGCGACCCGAATGTGGATATTGATACGCAGCCTTCCGATATCGTTGAACTTGCACAGCTCGTAGATGCGTATCAAAGCGTAGAGGTCGTCGTCGGCTTGCCGGTGACCCTCGCCGGGCGGGACGGACCCGCTGCGGTGCAGGTCAGGGCGTATGCGGACCGGCTCGCAGGTGCGATCAGCCCGGTTCCCGTGAGGCTGTACGACGAGAGGATGTCGACGGTTGCGGCAACCCGTAGGCTGGCCGAACGTGGCGTGCGGGGTAAACGCCAGCGTGCGGTCGTCGATCAGGCTGCCGCCGTAGTGATCCTGCAGGGCTGGCTAGACGCGCAGCGGAGGCGTACGTGATGATCGACGAGCTTGAGCTCGCGTTCGATGATCCCGGCGATAAGGGCCGTCATCGGCGGGGCCGCAGGCGGGCAGGCGACCGCAAGAAGGGCAAGGGCGGAGGCGGCGGCAAAAGCATCATCGCGCTGCTGATGTCCGTGATCCTGCTCGGTGCGCTGGGAGCCGGCGTCTGGTACGGCTTTGACCGGGTGCAGGGATACTTCACGACTCCCGATTACACCAGCGGTGGCACCGGCGAGGTGACAATTCAGGTCAAGAAGGGCGACACGGCCACCGACATTGGCAACACGCTCGTTCAGGCTGACGTGGTCAAGAGCGCCAAGGCGTTCGTCAACGCCGCCAAGGAAAACTCGCGCAGCGCCAACATCCAGCCCGGTACCTACAAGGTGCGCCTGCAGATGCGCGCCACCGACGCGCTCGTGATGCTCCTCGACCCCAAGAACCGCCAGGTCAACGGCCACACCATCCCCGAGGGCCTCTCCGCGAAGGCGACCTTCAAGGAGCTGGAGAAGGACACCGGCATCCCGGCGGCCGAGTTCGAAAAGGCGGCCAAGGACCCCTTGGCGCTGGGCATTCCGGACTGGTGGTTCACCCGCACCGACGGCAAGACGGTTACCCAACCGTCGATCGAGGGCTTCCTCTTCCCCGACACCTACGAGTTCGACGCCAACGCCACCGCCGACAGCATCATTCGCGCGATGGTGCAGCGGTTCCTCACGGTGACCGGCGACATGAAGTTCGCCGAGGCCGTGCAGCCGCTCGGCATCAGCCCTTACGAGGCGCTGATCGTCGCCTCGCTCGCGCAAGCGGAGGCGGGCATCCCGGAAGACCTCGCCAAGGTCGCACGAGTCGCCTATAACCGGCTCTACAAGGACTTCCCCTGCAACTGCCTCGAAATGGACGTCACTGTCAACTACTGGCGCGAGCTCAACGGCCAGCCGCGCAAGGCGTCCAAGGACATGACGCTCTCCGAGCTCAATGACCCGAAGAACCCGTACAACCGCAAGCTCAAGGGCCTCATCCCCACACCGATCGACAACCCCGGCAAGCAGGCGCTGGAGGGTGCGATCAAGCCCACGGGCGGTAACATCTTCTACTTCGTCGCCATCGACAAGGCCGGCAAGTCGGCGTTCGCGGAGACGTCCGCACAACACGAGGCAAACAAGGTAATTGCACGGAAGAACGGGGTTCTTTGATCGAGATCCACCGGGCCGCCGTCCTCGGCAAGCCCATCGCACACTCGCTCTCGCCGGTGATCCACAACGCCGGCTACGCCGCCGCCGGGCTCACCGGCTGGGCGTACACGGCCGTGGAGTGCGCGGAGGCCGAGCTGCCCGACCGCGTCGCGGCGCTCGGCCCCGAGTGGGCCGGGCTGTCGCTGACCATGCCGCTCAAAGAAGCGGCGTTGTCGGTGGCCGCTGAGGTCTCGCCGGTCGCGGCCGCTGTCGGTGCCGCAAACACTTTGGTACGCCGACACGACGGCTCCTGGTTCGCTGACAACACCGATGTGCCGGGCATGGTCGAGGTGCTGGGCGGCATACCCGCGGGCGCGCGGTTCACGCTGCTGGGAGCCGGTGGCACCGCTCGTGCCGCGATCGCGGCAGCCGCGCAGGTGGGAGCCGCCGGCGTAACCGTCGTCGCCCGGCGTCCCGAGGCGATCGACGAGCTGCGTTCCGTGGCCGCCGCTGTCGGCGTACCCCTAGAAGCCGCCGCGTGGGGTGACGTGCCGGCGGCCGACGTGCTGGTCTCGACCGTGCCGCGCGGTGTGGCCGACCCATTGGCCGATGTGATCGCCTGGCGGCCCGCCACCGTGGTCTTCGACGCCCTCTACGACCCGTGGCCGACGCCGCTGGCCGCCGCGGCGGCTGCCGCCGGCTGCCGCGTGGTCTCCGGCCTCGACCTGCTGCTGGCTCAGGCAGTGGGCCAGTTCGAGCAGTTCACCGGGCATACCGCCCCGGTCGCCGCGATGCGGGAGGCCCTGTTCGCCGCCCGCCGCCCCGCCTGAGACACTTTCCTCGTGTTGCGTTGGTTAACTGCGGGTGAGTCGCACGGGCCCGCGCTTGTCGCCGTCCTGGAGGGTGTGCCCGCCGGGATCGAAGTGACGAGCGCCGAGATCGGCCGGGAGCTGGCACGCCGCCGGCTGGGATACGGGCGCGGTGCTCGCATGGCGTTCGAGCAGGACGCCGTCGAGATCATCGGCGGCATCCGGCACGGCCTCACGCTGGGCAGCCCGGTGGCGGTGCGGGTGGGCAACTCCGAGTGGCCCAAGTGGCAGACCGTGATGGCCGCCGACCCGGTTGACCCCGACGAGCTGGCAAACCAGGCGCGCAACGCCCCGCTGACCCGTCCCCGCCCCGGCCACGCCGACCTGGCCGGCATGCAGAAGTACGGGCACACCGACGCCCGGCCGATCCTGGAGCGGGCCAGCGCGCGCGAGACCGCCGCGCGGGTCGCCGTTGGCACGGTCGCCAAGGCGCTGCTGAAGCAGGCCCTCGGCATCGAGATCGTCTCGCACGTGGTCGAGCTGGGCTCGGTGGCCGCCAAGCCGGGCCTGGCGCCGCGCCCCGAAGACGCCGCACGCGTCGACGCCGACCCGCTGCGCTGCCTCGACGCCGAGGCCAGCGCCCGCATGGTCGCCGAGGTCGACGCCGCGAAGAAAGACGCCGACACGCTGGGCGGCGTCGTCGAGGTCCTCGCATACGGCGTGCCGCCCGGCCTGGGCAGCCACGTCCAGTGGGACCGCAAGCTCGACGCCCGGCTCGCGACCGCACTGATGTCGATCCAGGCCATCAAGGGCGTGGAGATCGGCGACGCGTGGATGCAGGCGCGTTCGCGCGGCTCCCAGGCGCACGACGAGATCATCCCGACCGCGAGCGGGGTCAAGCGGGTCACCGACCGGGCCGGCGGCCTGGAGGGCGGCATCACGACCGGCGAGCCGCTGCGGGTCAAGGCAGCCATGAAGCCGATCTCCTCGCTCAACCGCGCACTGTCCACCGTGGACGTCGTGACCGGCGAGCCGGCCACCGCCATCAACCAGCGCTCCGACGTCTGCGCGGTCCCGGCCGCCGCGGTGGTCGCCGAGGCCATGGTGGCGCTGGTGCTGGCCGAGGCCGCGACGGAGAAGTTCGGTGGCGACTCGGTCGTGGAGATCCGCCGCAACCTCGACGGATACCTCGAGCACCTGGTGATCCGCTGATGGCGCCGGCGTGCGTGCTCGTCGGCGTGATGGGTGCCGGAAAGACGACCGTGGGCGAGCTGCTGGCCGCCGACCTGGGCGTCGAGTTCCGCGACACCGACCTCGACATCGAAGCCGCCGCCGGCCGCCCGATCTCCGACATCTTCGTGCAGGACGGCGAAGCGCACTTCCGTGCCCTCGAACGGGCGGCGGTGGCGTCGGCGCTGAAATCGTTCGACGGGGTGCTGGCGCTGGGTGGCGGCGCCGTCCTGGCGGAGGAGACCCGGGCCGCGCTGGCAGGGCACACCGTGGTCTTCCTGTCGGTGGAGCTGGCCGACGCGGTCAAGCGGGTGGGGCTGGGCGCGGGGCGTCCGCTACTGGCGATCAACCCGCGCGCCACCTTGAAACACCTGATGGATCAGCGCCGCCCCCTGTACCTGGAGGTCGCCACCTACACCGTGGCGACCGACGCCCGCCCCGCCGAAGACGTGGCAGCGGAGATCCGCGCGTTACTCAAGACCTAACCCCACCCCAACCCCGCTCCCACCCTGCGCGCTCGCGGCCGTGCGCGCGCCCTGCGCGCTCCCACCCTTGCGCGCTCGCGGCCGTGCGCGCGCCCTGCGCGCTCCCGCCCTTGCGCGTTCGCGGCGCCGCGCGCTCCCGCCCTTGCGCGTT
>NZ_JBAKHX010000126.1:0-14418 GCF_036906915.1 Micromonospora sp. CPCC 206061 | reverse complement strand
CCCGAAGTCCCGGCTCCGCCGGGACGCTGCCGCACACGTGGCTGGGCCGAGTTTCGTCTCAGGGCAAACGCACGTGCTCTGATCTCAGATCCGCGTGCATTTGCCCTTGATCGATGCGATTGCCCTTGATCGGCGCCCCCGGGTGGGGGCGCCGATCGCTATTACGCTGGGTGAGCGGCGAGCTTGGCGTAGGACTCTTCGCCACATCGGGGAAACCGCGCCCCCAGACCTGCGCCGGCCGGCGCGAAATCCCTCGCGGCCGTCGCCACCGCCATGGGGATGCGGTCGCCTTGACATCCGCTGGCCGCGCGCCGCCCGAGGGCCCGAGCGCGCCTTTGCCGTCGGCATCGTCGTTCCGCGCGTGGGTCACCCGCCGTCGTCGATCAAGGACATCTCTATGGATCAAGGGCAAACGCACGTGAAAGGAGATCGAACCACGTGCGTTTGCCCTTGATCGGCGGCGGGGCAGGGCGCGGCGCGCGGGCGTGCGGACCGTGCGGACCGTGTGGACCGCGTGGCGCGGCCGGGGGACGCGCCGGTGGGGTGGGTCAGTGCCAGCCCAGGGCCGTGAGGACGCGGCGGATTTCGCGGGCGACGCTGCTGAAGTCGCGGTGTGCTTGCGGGCTGGTCACGGTGAGCACGGTCCAGCCGGCGGAGATGAGCCGCCCGCGTCGTTTCCGGTGCACCACGTCCAGATCCCGGGCCTCGCGCGGCTCGTACTCGATGGCCAGCTTGTACCTCGGCCAGGACAACCTTGGGCGGACCACCCGGCCGTTGGGCAGCTCGACCGGGTACCGCACGAGCGGGCGGGGCAGGCCGGCGATGATCAGCCCGATCCGCAGGTGCGATTCGGCGGCTGATCCGGACAGCCCGTCGGACAGGTCGAACACCCGCCGTACGCGGCTGGTCCAGGGCTTGCTGAGGTGCTGGGTGGCGAAGTCGGTCAGCTCGTCGCGGGTGGTGGCGCGGAGTGCGAGCAGGCTGTCGACGATCGCCACCGCCGTACCCAGCTCCAGCCAGACCGCGCAGTCCCACGCGGTGCGGGGCCCGCTCGTGGCGTGGAGGCCGGAGGCGAGGGTCTTCTCCTCGGGGGTGAGGGCGAGGGCGTGGCTGTGCAGGCCCCGTCGGTGCGCCACCCGTATGTTGGGCGGCACGATCACGTGGACGTCGTCGGTGTACGTCGCGGCGTGGGGCACGCCGTGCAGGTGTGCCGCGGACGGGCCGGCGAACACCACCGGCGCCGGCAGCCGCAGGGCGTACGCCCGGCAGAGGAGCGTGTGGTCGCGTTTCAGCCGCGCGTCGGCGTAGATGTCGTGGCACAGGTGCACCCACGCCGAGTTGCGCAGCTGGTGCTCGGACAGCAGGCCGTCACGCACGGCGTCGCTGCCGCGGAAGACGCGCCACTCCAAGGTCTCGGGTCGGCTCGGTACAACTGGCATGGTGGCGAGCCTCGCAACGCCGGACCACCCGGCACAGGACCTGTGGACGACGCTGTCCCCCATGATCCCCACAGCCTGTGGACAACGCGGCGGACACCGCCGCCCGCCGCTACCATGGCCGCCCTCTCAGTGGAGCGCCACGGCCACCTCGTCGGCTGCCGCGCGCACCAGCGGCCCCACGGTCGCCACGTCGAGCGCGCTCATGGCGACCACGCCGACGCTCGCCTCCAGCCCTTCGACGCCCAGGACCGGGGCGGCGACCCCGTGGGCACCGGGCTGCAACTCGCCGCTCGTCGCCACCGGTGCGGCCACGCCCCGCCGCCCGGCGAGGATGGCTCGGCCGGCGGCGCCACGATCCAGCGGGTGCCGGGAGCCGGCCCGGTACGCCACGTGAAAGGCGGTCCAGCTCGGCTCGACCACGGCGACCGCGACCGCCTCCGTACCCTCTGCGACCGTGAGGTGGGCGGTCGCTCCGATCCGCTCGGCCAGGCCCCGCAGGGTGGGCAGGGCCGCGTCGGCGAGCAGCGGCTGAGCCCGGCGAGCGAGGTGCAGCACCCCGGCGCCCAGCCGCAGCCGCCCTCGGCTGTCGCGTCGCACCATGCCGTGCTCGGCCAGCGCCCCGACCAGCCGGTACACCACCGCGCGCCCGACGCCGAGCCGAGCCGCGGCTTCGGTGACGGTCAAGCCGCCAGGAGCGTCGGCCACGAGGTGCAGCAGCCGTAGCCCTCGATCGAGGGTCTGCGCTGTCTCGGCTGGCCGGCCATTCTCCGTCACGCCGACAGCGTACGAGCGATCGCTTGTCTTAAGTCTTCATGAAAGACCTTTTCATCAATGAACCTTTGCCGGAACCTGCTGAATGCGTCTGTCGGGAGGTAGCAGGTGGGGGAGAAAGGCACACGGCGCCGGCGTGTGCTGCTGGGGGCAGCAGTTGTCGCCGTCGTAGCGGCCGTGGGGGCGGCCGGCACCATCGCGTTCGCTGACGCGTCCTTCAGCACGGATTTCGCTGGTGGCAGCGCCAGTGGCTGGTCCAAGTCGGGGGGCTCGTGGGCGGTCGCCTCCGACGGCGGCAACAACGTATACCGACAGTCCAAAGTGGATAGTGATGTCGCGCGGGTCTTCGCGGGAGACAAGGACCTCACCGCGTACGCGGTGCAGGCCAGGGTCAAGCCCACCAACTTCAGCCGGTCAGGGGGCTTCGCGGGCATCGGCGCCCGCGCGCAGAGCGCCAGCAGCCTGTACCGGTTGGTGCTGACGGGCGCCGGGAAGGTCGAGCTTCAGACGCTCAAGAGCGGCGCGCTCCAGGTGCTGTCGAGCGCGACGGTGCCGGTGACGCCCGGCGCCTGGTACACCCTCAAGATCGAGGTTTCCGGCACCACCGTGCGCGGGTCCGTCGACGGCAAGGCGCTGCTGTCCGGCAGCAGCACGCTCCTCCCGTCCGGGCAGATCGGCCTGACCACCGGCCACGCCACGGCCGACTTCGACGACATCGCGGTATCCGAGATCGGTGCGCTCCCGGCGCCGGCCGCGACGAGCCCCTCACCCTCCTCTCCGGCGACCGCCGCGCCAACCACAGCCGCTCCTGCGGCGGGAACCTGGCCCAAGTCCTCCGGCGAGAAGAAGGTCAGCGCCCCGATCAGCGTGCCGGTCAGCGGCCTCGACGGCGGCATGAAGCGGTACTACGGCATCGGCGACGGCGGCCAGGGCGAGAGCCAGGACCCGATGTTCGAGCTGGCCGACGGCGCCGTTCTCGAAAACGTGATCATCGGCGCTCCGGCGGGCGACGGCGTCCACTGCTCCGGCTCCTGCACGCTGAAGAACGTCTGGTGGGAAGACGTGGGCGAAGACGCGGCCACCTTCAAGGGCAGCCCTTCGGCGAAGTACCTCGTCGATGGCGGCGGCGCCCGCTCGGCGTCCGACAAGGTCTTCCAGCACAACGGCGGTGGCACGCTCACCGTCCGCAACTTCCAGGCCAAAGACTTCGGCAAGCTGTACCGGTCGTGCGGCAACTGCGGCACCCAGCAGAAGCGTGCGGTGGTGTTCCAGGACATCACGGTCACCGCGCCCGCCAAGACGCTGGCCGGCATCAACACCAACTACGGTGACACCGCGCGGTTCTCGGGCATCTCGATCGTGGGCGACAGCGCCAACAAGATCGTGATCTGCGAGAAGTACCAGGGCGTCACGAGCGGCGAGCCCACGAAGATCGGCAGCGGCGCGGACGGCGCCAACTGCGTTTATTCGACAGCCGACATCGCGTACCGATGACAGCGCCCTGGTAGGCGGACAGCTACCCTTGCAAGGTGACGCTGCGCTTGTATGACACCGCGACCAGATCGGTGCGGGACTTTGTCCCGCGGGAGGCCGGCCGGGTTGCGATCTACCTGTGTGGTCTCACCGTGCAGTCCGAGCCGCACATTGGCCACCTTCGCTCCGGCGTCAACTACGACGTGTTACGCCGGTGGCTGCTCCGTGCCGGCAACGAGGTGACGTTCATCCGAAACATCACCGACATCGACGACAAGGTGCTCGCCAAGTCGATCGAGTACGAGCGGCCGTTCTGGTCGATCGCGTACGCCAACGAGCTGGTGCTCAGCGCGGCCTACCGGTCGCTCAACGTGCTCCCTCCGACGTACGAGCCGCGCGCCACCGGGCACATCCCCGAGATGCACGAGCTGATCAAGGTGCTGATCGACAAGGGGCACGCCTATGCGGCGCAGGACGGCTCCGGCGACGTGTACTTCGACGTGCGGTCGTTCCCCGAGTACGGCGCGCTCTCCGGGCAGAAGCCCGACGCGATGCAGGCGCCCGACGACGGTCCCGTGCGGGCCAAGCGAAGCCCCAACGACTTCGCGCTGTGGAAGGGCGAAAAGGACGGCGAGCCGGTCGACGCATCCTGGCCGTCGCCGTGGGGCCGCGGCCGGCCCGGCTGGCACATCGAGTGCTCGGCGATGTGCTGGCGATACCTGGGTGCCGAGTTCGACATCCACGGCGGCGGGCTCGACCTGACGTTCCCGCACCACGAAAACGAGATCGCCCAGTCGCGCGCGGCCGGCCTGCCGTTCGCCCGGTACTGGGTGCACCACGCGCTGCTCAACCTTGGCGAGGCCAAGATGAGCAAGTCGCTGGGCAACGTCATCGACCTCGACCACGTGGCCGCCCTGGGCGTTCGCCCCGCCGAGCTGCGCTACTACCTGGTCGAGCCGCACTACCGCAGCCGCATCGACTACTCCGACGAGACCCTGCACGAAAAGGCGGTGGCCTACCGCCGGATCGAGGGCTTCGTGCAGCGAGCCGTCGAGCGGGTCGGCGTGGTGCGGCCCGGTGAGCCGAGCGCGGAGTTCGTGGCCGCGCTCGACGACGACCTCAACACGTCGGCCGCGATGGCGGCCGTCCGCGAGTTGGTTCGCGAGGGCAACACCGCGCTCGCCAGCGGCGACGACGACGGCGTACGCGGTGCGCTGGCGGGCGTGCGGGCGATGCTCGACGTCGTGGGGCTCGACCCGCTCGATCCCGCCTGGAGCGGTGGCGAGCAGAAGGGCGACCTGCGCGGCGTGGTCGACGCGCTGGTGGCACTGGCGCTGGACCAGCGGGCGCAGGCCCGCACTAGGAAGGACTGGGCAGCCGCCGACGCGGTGCGCGACCAGCTCAAGCACGCCGGCATCAATGTCGAAGACACGCCGGCCGGACCACGATGGACGGTTGACGATGCCCGGTAATTCCCAGCGGCGAAACCGGCGGGTCACGCCGAAGAAGGGCGCCGCGGGCGGCTCCGGCGGAAAAAACCGGGCCAGCCTCGCGGGCAAGGGCCGCACCCTACCCGCCGACGAGCGCCCGTGGCACAAGGGGTACTCGGGCACGGAGCAGCTGCCCAACCGCACCGCCTGGAAGCAGCAGAAGGAGCGGAAGGCGGCGGCTGCCGAGGGGCGCACCCCCAAGATCGGTAAGCCGGGCACCAAGGACACCACGTGGGGCCGGGGCGGCACCGGCAAAAAGGCGACGAAGCCCGCCAAGGGCAGCGGCCGGTCCGGGCCCAGGGTCGCGCCCGGCCGCAAGTCGGCGACGCCCAGGGACGCCCCGGAGCTGCTCGTCGGGCGCAACCCGGTGGTGGAGGCGCTCCGCGCGCGGGTACCGGCGACCGCGCTCTACATCGCGCACGGCATCGACATCGACGACCGGATCAACGAGCTCGTCCGCAGCGCCGCCGACCGGGGCATCCCGATCCTGGAGATCAGCCGGGCGGAGCTCGACCGGATGACCGGCGGGGTGCTGCACCAGGGCGTGGGGCTGCAGGTGCCGCCGTTCGCGTACGAGCCGTTCGAGGATCTGATCGCGGCCTCCACCGAGCACGCGGCGCCGCTGCTGGTGGCGCTCGACGGGGTGACCGACCCGCGCAACCTGGGTGCGGTGATCCGGTCGGCGGCGGCGTTCGGCGCGCAGGGTGTCTTCCTGCCCGAGCGGCGGGCCGCGGGCATCACCGCCACCGCCTGGCGCACGAGCGCTGGCGCGGCGGCGCGGCTGCCGGTGTCGCAGGTCACCAACCTGACCCGCGCCCTCAAGGCGTGCCAGCAGGCCGGATTCGTGGTGGTGGGCCTCGACGCCGACGGCGAGACCGACGTGTACAACCTCGAGGCGGCCGTGGGGCCCCTGGTGATCGTGGTGGGATCGGAGGGGCGCGGCCTGTCCCGCCTCGTCGGCGAGACCTGTGATTTGCGGGCCAGTATCCCGATGGCGTCGACCGTCGAATCCCTGAACGCCAGCGTCGCCGCCGCCGTGACCTTGGCCGAGGTCACACGCCGCCGGAGCGCCGCCTGACACCAGGCAATACGATGCCGACCGGGTAACCCCTCACCCCTGCTCGGAGGACCGGTCGGATGGCACAGGAGGACGGCGCCTACGCCCTGGGCGTGGATCTTGGCACCTCCAACACGGTCGCGGTGCTGCGCTGGCCCGACAGCCGCACCCGGCCGCTCCTGTTCGACGGCCAGCCGATCACGCCGTCAGCCGTCTATCTCGACGACGTGGGCAGGCTGCACGCCGGTCGAGACGCTCAGCGGCTCGGCCAGGCCGACCCGGCCCGCTACGAGCCGAACCCGAAGCGGCACGTCGACGACGCCGGCGTCCTGCTCGGTGGCCGGGAGATCCCGACGGCCGATTTGCTAGCGGCGGTCCTGAGCAGCGTTGGCCGCACGGCCGTCGAGGCGGTGGGCTTCCTGCCGCCAGCCGTGCTGACCTATCCGGCCTCGTGGGGTGCCCGGCGCAGGGACGTGCTGGCAACCGCCGTGGCCCGCGCCGGCTGGCCGCCGGTCGGCACTGACAACGGCGGCACCCGGATGGCGCCGGAGCCGGTCGCGGCGGCACGGTACTTCGCCGACGTGCTGCGCCGTCCGGTACCCGTCGGTGCCGCGATCGCCGTCTTCGACTTCGGCGGCGGCACCCTCGACATCGCGGTGGTCCGAAACGAGGCGGTGGATCAGGACGGGCGTGCGACGTTCGTGGTGGTCGGCTCGGGCGGGCTCGCCGAGCTGGGCGGCCTCGACCTCGACGCGGCGCTGGTAGACCACCTCGGTCGGCTGCTCGCCGGAGCCCACCCGGCGGCATGGCAGGCCCTCACCGCACCGACCACCGCCGTCCAGTGGCGGCACCGCCGGCAGTTCTGGGACGACGTGCGCGGCGCGAAGGAGATGCTCTCCCGCACGACCACGGCTCCCGTCGCGGTTCCCGGCGTCGACCAGGCCGTCCACCTCACCCGCGACGAGCTGGAGCGGCTCGTCGCGCCGCTGCTGCGGCGGAGCGTCTACGAGGCCGGCGCCGTGATCGGCAACTGCGGCCTGCGTCCCGACCAGCTCGCCGGGCTGTTCCTGGTCGGCGGGTCGTCGCGGGTGCCCCTGGTCGCCCGGATGCTGCACGCCGAGCTGGGCATCGCGCCGACGGTGCTGGAGCAGCCCGAACTGCCTGTCGCCGAGGGTGCGCTGACCGAGCTCGTCGCCCCGGTGCCCGCGGTGGGGGTGCCAGGTGCGACGGCTCCCACGAGTGCGGTACCGGTGTCGCCAGCGGAACCGACGGTGCAGATGTCGGCGGCCCACGATGCCGGGCGTGGACCGGCGCGGGCGCTGCGCAAGCGGCCGGTGCTCTGGCTGGCTGCGGCGGTCCTGGCCCTCGCGGGCGTCGTCACCGCCACGGTGGTCTTCCTCACGAGCGGCGGGTACGACAAGATCGCGTTCGAGCCGGTCAGCGAGCTGTACTCGATACCCGTGGGCAAGGGCGAGACCCCCTACTACGCCTACACCGGGTTCGTGGGCGACCATGCGTATCTCGCGTACGAGCGCGAGGACAAGCGGCTGGAGATCGTCGCCGTGGACCCGCCGGGCAAGAAGGAGCGGTGGCGCAAGCAGACGTCGAGCCTGTCGGAGCGGTGGGCCGGCATCACCGTCCTGCCGGACGTGGTCGTGGCGTACGAGGACCGCAGCTCCAACTCCGAGTTCCGGAACATGATCGTCTTTGATGCCGACTCGGGCGACGAGCTGTGGAACCGCCTGATCCGGGGCGACGACCGCGCGATCTTCGCCAAGGGCGTGATGGTGCTGGTCAACAAGGGCGAAGACCGGCTGCTCGGGCTCGACCTGCGCACTGGGACGACGAGGTGGGAGCACGAGAATCCCAAGGACGGGTACGGGGACGGCGACGACGCGGTGTACCAGGCGCTCACCGTCGCCGACGTGTCCGGCCCATCCGACGTGCGCGGCACCCCGTTCGCCCAGCGGCTCGACGACGACCAGCGCATCGTGCAGATCGGTGCGGACCGGTCGGCGCGGGTGATCGACGCGGTGAACGGCGACGTGCTCAAGACCCGGCCGAATGTGGCCGATCCGGACGACCAGATAGTGGTCTACAACGGGCAGATGATCGTTGCCTCAGTGGACGAGAGCTACCGCCTGTCCGGGTACGACCTGGACAGTTTGGGCGAGCCCAACAACCTGTACACGTCACCCGACAAGGAGCGTGACCTGAACCTTCTCGCCATGTGTGGCGAGAAGCGCCTGTGCCTGCTCGACACCGCCGGCAGCGACGGGACGACCACCGAGGTGGTGGCGGTCGACCTGGAAGAGGGCGGCCGGCTATGGCACAAGTCGGCACCGCAGGCCGAGCTGCTGATCCACTTCGGCGATCAGGTCGCCGCCCGCACCATCACCGGCGACTACCGGACCCTCGTCTTCGCCGACGACGGCACCGAACTGGTAAACCGGGAAGGCGCCATCGCCCGCGTGGACGGCGGCAACATGATCTTCCTGGAGTCGTCCAGCGACTCGGTTGGCGACTACAGCGTGGCCGGGCTGCACACCGACGCGAAAAGGCCGATCGAGATGGGGCAGCTCAACGACGTGCGGTCGTGGAGCTGCTCCTGGAACAACCGGTACATGGTCTGCGCCCGGCAGGACGACTTCTCGGTGAGCCAGTTCGCCCAGGAGTGAGCCCCAGAGCGAAGCGAGGGCATCAAACACAGGTAGGGGTCACGTCGCCAACGCGGCGTTCGCCTGCCGGATCAGGTCTTCAGCCGCCTGCCGCGGGGTCGCCTTGCCGTTCTGCACGCTCTCAGCCGCCGCTACCAGCAGCGCCCGCACCTTGACATGTCCCTTGGGTGGCGGTGCCGGTGCCGGGCCGAACCTCGGCGTAATGGAGTCCTCGAACTCGATGGTTGCGCGGGTGGTCGCGTCGCTCAGCGACTGGCTCACGACCTTGCGCACCTCGGTGTTGGGGCTCAGGCCGCGCTCGGTGCCGAGGATCTTGCCGGCCTCCGCGTCGTTGACGAGGAAGTCGATGACGTCGACCGCGACGTCGGCATGCCGGCTGCCGCGGAACACCGACCAGTACATCGAGGCGCGCGCCCACTGACCCTTCGGGTTTCCCGGGTACGCGACGAGGGCGAGCTGGTCCTTGGTGGCCCGCTGGAGTTCGGGAAGCTGGTTGGACCACATGAACGAGGTGGCGGCCTTGCCGGTGGCGACGGCCTGCTTGGTGACGTCGCCGCCGTTGGCCTCCTTGATGACACTCAGCGGCGGCGCGGAGCCGGTGTCGCGCGCGGTCTTCCAGATCTCGTACCAGGTGGCCAGGTCGCTCGCCGTGAACCCGAGTTCCCGACCGGCGTACAGCTCCTTGCCCTGCGCGCGCAGCCACAGCCACAGCGCCTTGTAGTCGGCGGACGGGTCCATCGTGCCGGCGACCTTGCCGTCGGTGCGCTCGGTGATGTCTCTGGCCCACGCGACAAGTTCCACATAGGACATGCCGATCTTGGGCTCTGCCACGCCCAGCCTCTGGAGCAGGGTCTTGTTGTAGACCATCGCCGGCGTGTTCTCGGCGCTCGCGACACCCACCGTCCTGCCGCCCACCTGGCCGTACTTGGCGAGGCTGTCGGGCAGCTTGGACAGGTCGAGCACGCCGCTGTCGACGTACGGGTTGAGGTCGAGCGTGACGTTCCGCTCGGCGTACTCGGTGAGGTAGTTGTCGTCGATCTGGAACAGGTCGGGCGCGTCCGGGCCGGCTGCCTGGGTGGCCAGGTTGTCGTAGTACCCCTGGTTGCTCTGCCAGTGCGTCTTGAACGTGATGTCGGGGTGGCGCTGCGTGTACAGCTTGAGCGCCTGCTCGGTCACCTCGGCCCGCTTGTCACCGCCCCACCAGTAGACGTTGAGCTCGACCTTTCCGTCGCCGCTCGCTGCCGGATCCGCGTCGTCGCGGCACGCGGCGCCGCCGAGCAACACCGCGAGAGCGGTCACAACCCCGATAGTCAGACGCACGCAACCGACCTTAGGCGGACGCCGCCGCTTACGCGAGATCCCTTCGCGCCACCCTTGATCGTTGAGACATCGTCTTGATCGACGAAGGGGTGGTCGCGGGTTACGTCAGGCGACGAGTAGCGGCGTGGAGGGCAAAGATGGCGTAGCCGGTCAGGATCGGGACCAGCACCGGGATGACCATCAGGGCCAGCGCGATCACCAGGCCGATGACGCCGGCGCAGGCCAGTACCGTGGCCGGGCGGCGCTGGGCGGTCTGGGCGGCGGCGCGAGCGGCGGCCCGCCAGCCTGCGCCACCGCGGCGGCCCACCTCGACGACGGCGATGCCGGCGTATCCGGCAGCGGCGACGATCAACAGGATCGTCGCCGCGGCGAGGGGTGCGCCGCCGGGCACCACGCCGCGGGCGATGGCCGACAGGTTGAGCGTTAGCAGGCCGGACACGACCAGGGCCACCAGCGTCGCCGGGATGCCGGGCAG
Source organism: Micromonospora sp. CPCC 206061 (assembly GCF_036906915.1). Classification (NCBI taxonomy): domain Bacteria; kingdom Bacillati; phylum Actinomycetota; class Actinomycetes; order Micromonosporales; family Micromonosporaceae; genus Micromonospora; species Micromonospora sp. CPCC 206061. Next base: position 3,715 of record NZ_JBAKHX010000126.1, on the reverse strand, counting down.
CAGGCCGCGCACGTACCGGCGCAGGGTGATCCGGAACCCGGGCCACTGCTCGTCGGCGGCCCAGTCGTGCACGGCCGCGCTGGCGGTGGCGACCGCCGCGCCGGCGGTCACCACCCCGAGCGAACCGACCGTGGTCAGGATGCCGAGCAGCGCGAGGTCGCTCGCGTTGCGCACCGTGTCGAGCCACCCGCCCCCACCACGACGAGGTATCTCATCCTCAGGCGCGGCTCGACCTGCTTGCTCAACCACGCGATCAGCCACCTTCGGCATTCCGATTCACCCCTTGAGGCCGCTGGTGTTGATTCCTTCGACCAGCAACCGCTGGAACGCCACGAAGAACAGGAACACCGGCAGCAGCGACAACACCGACATCGCGAACATCGGCCCGATCGCGCTCTGGCCCGTGGAGTCGATGAACAGCGTCATCGCCACCGGGATCGTGTAGTCCGACAGGTCCGACAGGTAGACCAGCTGGCGGAAGAACTCGTTCCAGGTCCAGATGAACGAGAAGATCGCCGTGGTCACCAGCGCCGGGCGGCTGAGTGGCAGCATCACGTACCGGAAGATGCCGAACGGGCTCGCACCGTCGATCTTGGCGGCCTCGTCGAGCTCGCGCGGGATGCCCCGCATGAACTGCACCATCAGGAAGACGAAGAACGCCTCGGTCGCGAGGAACTGCGGCACCAGCAGCGGGAGATACGGCCACTCGCCGCCCACCCAGCCGAACTGCTTGAACAGGATGTACTGCGGGATCGTCAGCACGTGCTGCGGCAGCAGCAAGGTGCCGATCATGACGGCGAACCAGAAGCCGCGCAGCGGGAATCGCAGCCGCGCGAAGGCGTACGCGGCGACCAGGCAGGAGGCCGCGTTACCGATGACGGTCAGCAGCGCCACCATCGTGCTGTTCAGGAAGAACCGCGAGAAGCTGACGTCGAAGTGGCTCCAGCCGTCGGTGTAGTTGCCCGGCGTGAATTCGCGGGGCAGTACACCGGTGTTGCTCACGATCTCGGTCTGACCCTTGAACGAGGTGCCGACCATCCAGATCAGCGGGTACAGCACGATCGCGAGGATGAGGAGGAGGATCGCGGTGCGCACCACCCCGCGGGCAAGGCCGGGGCGGCGGCGGGAGACCGCCGGAGTCGAAGCGACCATCAGCGATCATCTCCATCCGAGTAGTGCACCCAGAACCGGCCGGTGGAGAAGAACACCGCGGTGATGATGCCGATTGCCAAAAGGAACACCCACGCCATGGCGGACGCGTAGCCCATCTCGTATTCCCGCCAGCCCTTGAGGTAGAGGTTCAGCGTGTACATCAGCGTCGAGTCGACCGGCCCGCCGGTGCCGTCGCTGAGTACGAACGCGGCGGTGAAGCCCTGGAAGCCGTTGATGGTTTCCAGCACGAGGTTGAAGAAGATGACCGGCGACAGCATCGGCAGCGTCACGCTCATGAACTGCCGGAACCGGCCGGCGCCGTCGACCGACGCCGCCTCGTACAGCTCCGTCGGCACCTGCTTCAGGCCCGCCAGGAAAATGACCATTGGCGCGCCGAACTGCCAGATGGCGAGCACCATCAGGGTCTCCAGCGCCCAACTCGGGTCGTTGACCCAGGGCTTACCCTCGATGCCGAAGATCCGCAGGAAGCCGTTGAACGCGCCTTCCCGGTTGAACATGTTGACCCAGACGATCGCCAGGGCAACGCTGCCGCCGATGAGCGATGGCAGGTAGAAAAGGCCGCGGAAAAGGCCGACGCCGCGCCAGGCCTTGTTGAGCAGCAGCGCGACGCCGAGTGCGGCGGCGAGCTTCAGAGGTACCGCGATCAGCGCGAACGACACGGTCACGGTGACCGAGCGCCAGTACGACGGATCGCTGGTGAACATCCGCTTGTAGTTCGCCAACCCGACCCACTCAGCCTCGCCCAGCGGGCTGAGGACGTCGTAGTTGGTGAAGCTGAGGTACAGCGACAGGAGCATCGGTATCGCCGTGATGCCCATCAATCCAATGAGCCATGGCGACAGGAAGATGTACCCTGCCAGACCTTCGCGCTGCGGGCCGCGCCGGGGCCTCCGCCGTTTGGCGGAAGCCCCGGTGGCCTGGCTCGCGCGTACCGACGGCGTGTTTGCCGTGGTCAACGCCACGAGCTTTCTCCCTTCAGATCCTCTAGCCGAGTCAGCGCCGCTAACCCAGCTTCGGCTGGACGACCGCGATCAGGTCAGCCGCGGCCTTCTCCGGCGTCGCCCGTCCGAACTGGACGTTCTCCGCCGCCTTCACGAGCTCGGACCGGAATGTGCTGTGGCCCTTCGGCGGCACCTGGGGCGCCTTGCCGAACTTGCTCGCCAGGTCGTTCTCGACCTGGATGGACAGTTTCATCGCCGGGTCGGTGACCGTCTCGGCGAACTTGGTCCGCAGCTCCGTGTTGGACGGCAGGCCACGGTCGGTGCCCAGAGCGGTGACCGCCGCCTCGTCGTTGACAAGGAAGTTGATGACGTCGACTGCGACGTCCTTCTTGTCGCTGTTGTTCGCGACGTTCCAGTACATTGCCGCGCGGGCCCACTGGGCGCTCGGGTCGCCGGGGTACGCGATGACGCCCAGCTCGTCCTTGGTGCTCTTCTTCAGCTCGGGCATCTGGTTGGCCCAGACCCACGAGGTGGCGGCCTTGCCGGTCACGACGAGCTGCTTGGAGATGTCGGTGACGTTGCCCTCGTGGATGATGTCCGCCGTGGGGGTCGCCTTCCTGTCGCGAGCGCCCTTCCACAGGGTGAACCACTTGGCCACGTCGTCGGCCGTGAAGCCGAGCTGCTTGCCGTTGTAGAGGTCCTTGCCCTGCTGGCGCAGCCACACCCAGAACGCCTTGTAGTCGGCGCTCGGGTCCATGGTGCCGGGCACCTTGGTCTTCGCGGTGACCTGTGCGGCCCAGTCGATGAACGCCTCCCAGGTCATGCCCGTGGTGGGCTCGGGGAGGCCGTTCGAGGTGAGCAGCGTCTTGTTGTACACGAGACCCTGGGTGTTCTCACCTGCCGCGATGCCGACCAGCTTGCCGTCGACCGTGCCGTACTCGACGAGGCTGGGCGGGAACTTGCTGAGGTCGAGCTTGTTGCCCTTGTATTCGGTCAGGTCAGCGGTGACGTTGCGGGTGGCGAAGTCCGCCAGCATGTTGTCGTCGGTGGCGAACAGGTCCGGCACGTCACCGGACGCGGCCAGCGTGGCCAGCTTGTCAGCGTAGCCCTGGTTGGCCTGCCACGTGATCTTGAAGCTGACGTTGGGGTTCTTCGCCTTGTACGCGTCGAGCGCCTTCTGGGTCAGCTCGGCGCGCTTCTCGCTGCCCCAGTAGAAGACGGACAGCTCGACCGACTTGTTGGCATCAGTGTTGCTGCCTTCGTTGTCGTCGCCACCGCATGCGGCGGCGCCGAAGGTGAGGGGTAGCGCCATCGCTACCGCGGCAATGCCGCGGAGCAGCCGGCGCCTGGAGTTGCCTGTGGCGGGGTGCATTTCCGTGCTCACTCCTTGTCCTCGCAGATGACTGCGCCGGGCGCTGGGCCCGTCGAGTCGCGGACGACCAGTTCGGTTTGGAGCGTTACCTGTGCTGTGGTGCGGCGGTCGTCGGTGGCCGTGCGGAGGCCACCGCGGCCAATACGGCCGGACGTGGAACCGTCGTGCTGGAGCAGCATGTCGACGGCGGCTCGTCCGGCGGCTGGGGTGGGGTTGGCGACGGTGGTGA
>NZ_JBAKHX010000125.1:0-14635 GCF_036906915.1 Micromonospora sp. CPCC 206061 | reverse complement strand
ACCTCGACGGTGCCCTCTCGAACCAGAAGATAGAAGCGTCAGCAACTTCAATCTTCCCAGTTCAGAGGGCACTTTCCCGTCTGCCACACCGCCCTCAACCGAATCTCATCGGTGGATCAGGGCTAAGACGTGCCGATTGTCAATGATTTCGAGAGGTAGGCGACGCTACTGGAGCACACCTGGTCCGATTTGGACAGCGCTGCGCGTGGGGCCGGCGAACGCTCGCCGGCCCCAGCCCCGCATCTCGTTGGGGGTTTAGTTACTTGCGTTCGAACGCCCAGACCGTGCTGCTGTCGGTGGCGCCGGTGTTCCATCGCACGGCGCCGGTTGAGGTGGCGTACATGTAGGACCGGTCTGAGCTGTCGTTGTTGAGGCGGAGAGGGGTTAGGGCGGCGTTATCCGTAGCGCGGCAGCGGTCCGTTCGGTTGGATGCACCGCTATGACGGGCGTTACCACCGCGCGGTAGCACGCTGATCGACTTCGCTGCCGATCGACCTGACTGCTATCCGACAGGTGGCTGTTGCGCAGCGTGGGCCGGAATGTCGAATCGTCGGCACCGTTCGACCAGGAGGTGGGCAGGTGGCGGATCGTGCAGGCGGGCCGAGCGAAGCGGCTAGACAACTCGTGCGAAAGATCGCCGGCGACGCGTTCAAGGAGAAGGTGAATGAGGCCACGTCGCAGTTGAAAAGCAAGGGTCGAAGGTCCCCGCCGAAGCGTGGTTCGTGATCAGCAGATGGCGATGGCTCGCGTATGAGCTGGCTGAGAGGCTGTCGCGAGGCGAGCGGGAGTCCGCGCAGGTCCGTTCGGGGCGTCAGCAGGAGGAGGTTCGTTCTGGCTCAGCAAGCGGCTTCCGGGGCTTCGTCCTCGGCGCACTTGTGGGTTCCGTTGCCGTCTACCTGCTGATGAAGCAGCCGTGGAAGTGACGGGAAAGATCCGCGATCATCTGCCGGGCAGCGGCGAGGACCAGTTGCCGCTCGGTGGCCTTTAGCAGACTGGCCCAGTGCCTGCGCCCGGTGTTGCTGGTGACCATGAACGGCGGCAGCTCCAGCCGCGTCCACCGCGTCGCGGTTTGTGCCAGCACCAGGCTGTCCCCCGACAGCCCTTCGGTGAATAGCCGCCGTTCGGCCAGCTCGACGCCGGCGTAGATGAACGTGACCGGCAACTCGTTCGACAGCCACTTCAAGTGGTTGAACACCTCGACACCGTCGCGGCGATTCAGATCCACGAAGTGGAGGTCGTCGATGATCCCGACGCGGCTCTGGCACGACAGCGCACAGTCCACCGCGAACGTGCCCAGCTGCGCGGCGCTAGCCCGCCCGGTGCCCGGAGAACTCGCAGATCATCCGGTTCAAGGTCCGCAGCGTGGTCCGCGAGGTAAGCCCGACCCGGAACACCGGCAGCCGTTCATGCCCATCGTCGGTGACATCACCCAGGCGGCGCCGCTGTGCCCGGTCGAACTCTTTGGTGAACGTGTTCGCGATCGTGGTGCGTCGCTATGTGCGTGTGGGTGGTGCTGGCGTGTTTCGGCGCTTGTCGTCGAGTCGAGTGACCCGGGTAGCGGCTTCGAGTTCCTGCCGGAGCCGGTGGTTTTCGAGGGCGAGTCGTTGTATGGCGGCTTCGGCCAACTTGACGGTGAGGGTGAGATCGCGGTTGGTGCGGCGGAGTTCCGCGTTCTGGCGCTCCAGGTCCTGGAGCCGGGAAGGCGCGTGCACGACGGTTCCGCCTGTGATTCGTTTCGACCGGCTGCGGCGACCTCGCGGGCGACGTCGGGGAAGTACCGCCAGAACGTGGCGTTGGTCAGACCGACACGCCGGGCGAGCGCAACGACGGTAGGTCTGGCGCCGCTGGTGTGAGTCTCGGCGAGGATTTCCGCCTTGGCCTTGTCGACGTTCTCGGTCGATGGGAGCTGAACCTCCCTTGCTGTAGCTGGCCAGGTCGGTGCCGGGGCGGACGGCGGGTGTCACGGGGTCCGCCGTTCGTGGCGGCGGGCCAGGAACTTGGTCAGCTCGTCGAGGCGGTCGGACATCTGGTGGTGAAGCAGCGGCGGGAGCGGTGGTCTGGACTGGAGCCGCCGACCGATGTTGTCGATCTCGGCCTGCCACGCGGTCGTGTTGTTGGCGGTGAGCGCAACGTTGCGGCAGTCCAGGGGGCGGCAGGCGTTGAGATCCGGGTGCTGCCCGGCAGTTTCACCGCGACGGCAGAGAGCCTTGGCCGGGTCGGACACGCACGTGACGTATGCGCCCGGATATATGGCGGGGTCGTCGCGGCGCATCAGGCGCAGCAGCCGCCGCTGGTCGGTGATGCCAGAGCCCTGGAAGCGGGCTTGGCTGGCAAAGTCTTTGAGCCGGCGGTCGGCTTCGTCGGCGGCCGGGCCCTGTAGGTCGGTGTGGTCGAGCGCGTCGATCATTGCTAGGAGGTGCTCGCCGCGGGCGAGAGCCTGTTCGCTTTCGACCTCGGCGCGGGAAGCCGGAGTCGGAGGTGCCAAACGGTGCAGTCGGGTATTGCAAGTCTCTGAATGTGTCCGTTCCGGAGGGTCCTTGATCCCGTCTCAGGCGGGGCAGGGCGGTAGCCAGCACTTGCCCTCGACGGCGTCGCGGATCGCTTCGAGTGTGCTGATGTCGTGGGCAGCGGCGTGGTCCAGATAGGTCCGGAGCCGAGAAGACCGAAGGGCAGCTGCGTGTTATTCGCAAGGTCGTCGCGGTCCTGCAGGCGGACGATATCTCAGCATGGCTGTTCGGAGGTTGGGGACTCGATGCGAGGATCGGCCGGATTACGCGTGAGCACGGCGACGTGGAGTTCTGGGTCGAGCGCATTTATGCCGAGCGCTCGAAGGCGCTTCTCGTAGGAGCTGGTGCCATGGCTCTGCCGACTCAACCGCCAGAGGAATCTTGCGAGTTCACGTGGGACGAGGTTTCGTTTAGCACCGCTTACTTCGATCGGTGGCCAGACGGATCGTTCAGCCAGTCCCTTGGGCGGTTCGCCGACTGGCTGTTCCCGCCAGGATCGTTCGGCGGGGAGCCCGTGACGCTCGACGGCACGCCGGTCCTGGCCATGAGCGTCTCCGGCATGCTCGCCATGAAGGAGCAGTTCCCCCGCCTGCGCAACGGCCGGCCATGGCGACAGAAGGACATCACCGACATGGAGATACTCCGAAGGCTGGCCTCTGCGGAGACGACCGACGGCCGCATCGGAGCGCCCTGAGCAGCTCACACCATGAGATGGACGAGGGATAGCGAATTGCACGGGTGAGGGCCGATGTGCCATGACGGAGCCTCTGAAGCAAGATGGCGTTCGTTGCGTCGGCCAGGCGGGTAGTGGGATGAGCCACCAACCAGGCCAGGGTCCACCTGCGGCGGCCCGGATGGGTGTCTCGGTGGGTGCGGCGAGGTCGACGCCGTCATGGTCCGGCCGCTCGGGTGTGCGGAAGCTTGACACGATTGGAGCGTTGACCGGTTGTGTCCAAGCGCCGGCGTGCAGGCACCACTCAACATCGCCCCGGATCGCCGCTCCGGATGCGGCAGCCAACTGCTGTGTAGGTTCCGCGAATCCGTGAGCAATCTGGAGCCTGGAGTGGCCGTCGTTCCCGGTGATTCGAGCACAAGGTAGTCCGCGAGATCTTGAGCATTCGGTTGGGTCTTGGGTCCTTGGATGGGCCTGCGGTGTTGGGGGTGCTCAAGATTTTCCGGAAGTGGATTGGTCGAGTCGTTGTAGCGCTCGGGCTGCGTGGCAGAGAAACTGTGCGCCTTCTGGGATGGGGGCCAGGGGTGGGTTGGGTCGGAAGATGCGGATTCCGGCCGTTTGTTCGATGCGCTGGCGGTGTCGGCAGAGGTCTTGTTCGTGTATGCCGAGTTCTTTGAGTCAGCCCGCTGCTCGTTGTGGTCTGGGTCTCGGCGCCGCTGCTGAAGAATCTGATGAAGGACCTGTCCCACTGCGCGGTTTCCACGCTGGACAGGTCCTTTATCATGCCGGTGGCACGTCAGCCGCAGATGTTGAGCCACTCGCAGAGCGCCGTCAGCACGGAGGCGACCGAGAAGTCGGCGAGCGCGCCGAGGCCGACGATGAAGGCCAGTGCCTGAGGCGTGGTCACCGACGCGGTCGCGGCGAGGGAGACCACGATCGGGGTGGTCGGCGTCAGCAGCGCCAGCCCGAAAGCGCCGATGCCGACCAGGACGGCCGCGGCGGAGTATAGGGCGATCTGGCAGACGACGCACGGCCAGGCCGCGGTGACGGTCGCGTCCGCGCCGCTGGCGAGCGCCTGCATCAGCGGCTTGTGCGACCGGAAGAAGCTGTTGAATTCGGCGTACTCCTCGATGTGCAGCGGGTAGCCGGCATCGGTGAACGTTCGCGCGGGATCGGCGATCAGCATGGCTCGGAACTGCGGGTTCTTAGTCGCCTCGGTGAGCAACAGGTTGGCGATGTCGTACTGCTGCGCGATGTGCGAGCCCGGCAGGTCGTTGAGCCACTTCAACTGCCATGCCTGGTTGGCGGTAAACGGGTTGTTCAGCGGGTAGGAGCAGACCGGCGAGCCGTCCTTGGTCTTGCTGTCCTGCAGGTCGATGCAGATCGGAGTGCTGTCGGCTGAGCCCAGCGTGAAGTTCGTTGACGACCGGTTTAGCACGTCGTACCAGATCTGGTTCGCGCCGCCGGGGGTGTAGGGCTGGACCGCCAGCGGGTGCTTGGCCGCGGTGCGGGTCAGTGCCATCAGTTGCTTGCCGATCGTCATGGTGAACGTCCGGTAGGTGACTAGGCGGAAGCCGGTCGATTCGCTGCCGCTGGTTTCGGTCGTCTCCTCCATCGTCCACACCTGGCGGTCATGGTGGCCGTCCGCAGGCTTGTAGATCGACGCGGTAAGGGAGGTGCCGGAACCGGAGACGGTCAGCACCGGCTGCTCGGTCGAGTTGGGCACCACGCACGTGGCGATCTGAACGTTGCATCGCTTGGTCAAGGGACGTTCCTCTCAGGATCGGATCCGGGATGAGTCGCACCTAAAGAATATGTCCGATTTGTCAAAACCACCCGATTTGATCGCGTGGCCGGACGAGTGAATACCCGTGAGTAAGGGTCAGGGGCCAAGCCCGCGAGTAAGCCGGCAGCCCCGTGCCCGGTCAACAGCGCTCGCGGCCACGCCAACGCCTCGGCCACCCGAGCATCGGCCAACCGGTGCACCGGCTTGACGTTCACCACCGTGACGTCCCCGGTCGGGGGACGCGAACAGGAAGTCCGGCACATGGTGGCGCTGCTTGCCGTCCACTGTGGCCGACCAGCCGGCACGGCTGCGCCCAGATCGCGGTGATCAGTGGATCGAAGTCAGCCACGAGAAGCCTGGCCAGCTCCAGACGGCTTTCGTAGACCACATGCCCGCCCACGATGGCGGACCAGAAACCGCCGGACAAGTGTGCCTGCCCGTGATGCGAACGCCACCGCCGCCACGGCACCGACCCGGCGAACTCTCGAACCCGCACCTGGTCCAACGCGACCGGTGCCACATCGTTCACGCCGTAGCGGATCCACACTGTCGCCTCACCCGCCGGAGAAAGCCGCGGCGGGTCACCGCGTGCCGAGCGCACCCGCCTGGCGACCACCACACCATCCGAACACCCGCACACGGACCCCGATCGCCAACACGCCGATCATCTCGGTATGCGGCCTGGCCGCGCTGCTCGGTGCGGTGCGGCGCGCCCGGCGGGTGGCTCGCACCCAGTTAGCAGCGCAGCAGCAGATCTCGGCTGAGGAGAGGGCCCGACGTACCCTGCTGGAAGAGCGCACCCGCATCGCCCGGGAACTGCATGACGTGGTGGCCCACCACCTGTCGGTCATCTCTATCCAGGCGCAGGTCGCCCCGCACCTGGTCGCCGAGCCGCCCGAGGAGCTGAAACAGAACCTCGCCGGCATTCGCGGCAACGCGCTGGAAGCCCTGGCCGAGCTGCGCCGGGTGCTGGGTGTGCTGCGTGTGGAGAACGCACCGCCGTCTGATGCCGACCACGCGCCGCAGCCCAGCCTGGATCGGCTGGACGAACTGGTCGGCAACGTCCGCGACGCCGGCCTCGCCGTCGCCGCACGCACAATCGGCCAGCCGCGGCCGCTGCCGCCCGGTGTCGAATTGTCCGCCTACCGAATCGTGCAGGAGGCGCTGAGTAACGCGATCCGGCATGCTCCCGGCGCCGCCGTGCGGGTCGAGCTCACCTACCAATCGGCCGACCTGGTCATTCAGGTCCGCGACACTGCCCCGACCCGGCCAGCGTCACCGTCTGCCGGCGCCGGTCACGGCCTGCTCGGCATGCGGGAACGGGTCGCGATGCTGGGCGGGAAGCTGACCACCGGAGTCACCGCGGACGGCGGGTACGAGGTGACCGCGACCCTGCCGGCCCCGATCTACACCACCTGTTGAGGATCTCGCATGACGAACATCCGCGTGCTGATCGCCGACGACCAGATCATGGTCCGTCAGGGTTTCACGGTGCTGCTCAACGCCGAACCCGGCATCGAGGTGGTCGGCCAGGCCGTCAACGGCCAGGATGCGGTCGACAAGGCCGCCGACCTGGCCCCGGATGTCGTGCTGATGGACATCCGCATGCCCGTGGTGGACGGGATCGAAGCGACCCGACAGCTCACCGAACCCGCCGACACCGCCGTCAAGGTCCTTGTCTTGACCACATTCGATCTGGACGAGTACGTATACAAGGCGCTGCGCGCCGGCGCCTCTGGGTTCCTACTCAAAGACGCCTCGGCCGCCGAGCTCGCCCACACGGTGCGGGTGGTCGCGGCCGGTGAAGCGCTGCTGGCCCCGAACGTCGCCAAGCGGTTGATCGCCGAGTTCTCCCGGCTGGCCGACACCCCGCGGGCCCCGCTCAAGGACCGCGTCGGCGCGCTGACCGAACGCGAAACCGAGGTGCTGTCGCTCATCGCGCAGGGCCTGTCGAACGCGGAGATCGCCGAACGCCTTGTGGTGGCCGAGCAGACCGTGAAGACCCACGTGAGCCGGATCCTGACCAAGCTCGGCCTACGGGACCGCACCCAGGCCGCTGTCTTCGCATACGAGACAGGCGTCGTCCGCCCGAGCGGTAGCGCATAGCTCTCAGGTACTACGCGCCAAGTTGGCTCCGCAGCCGGACGCGACGTGACAGCCGCACCCATAGCGTCGTGCCGTGACCCAAGAAGACAACACGGATCAGCTCGTCGTTCGAGTCGACGACGTACGTAAGGAATACGGGGACACCGCCGCGCTGGACGGCGTGTCGCTGCGGATCCGCGCCGGTGAGGCCGTCGCGGTGATGGGGCCGTCCGGGTGCGGCAAGTCCACTTTGCTCAACATGGTCGCTGGTCTGGACCGGCCGACCGCCGGAACCGTCACCGTTGAGGGCGAGGATCTGGGGAAGCTGAGCGAGACCGGGCTGGCCATGTACCGCCGACGGCGCATCGGCATGATCTTCCAGTTCTTCAACTTGCTCGACGACCTGCCGGCGCTGGACAACGTGGCCTTGGCCGCGCAGCTGGCCGGTGCCTCCGCTCGCACGGCCCGCAAGCAGGCCCTGGAACTGCTCGACGGGCTCGGCGTCGCCCACCGGGCCAACGCCTACCCGGCCACCCTCAGCGGCGGTGAACGGCAGCGGGTCGCCGTGGCCCGGGCGCTGATGAACCGTCCGGCCCTGCTGCTGGCCGACGAACCGACCGGGGCATTGGACAGCCGCTCCGGCGAACAGGTGATGGACCTGCTGACCGACCTACACCGCAGCGGGCAGACCCTGCTGATCGTCACCCACGACCCACATCTGGCCACCCGGTGCGCCAACCGGCTGGTCGAAATGGCCGACGGCCGAGTGGTCCGCGAACGCATCCTGGAGAGGGCCGCATGAGGGCCGTCTGGCGCGCCTCCCGCGCCGCGGTCAAACGCCGCCGGCTGCAGACCTTCGTCATCGGCTTGGTCGTCCTGGCCGCCACCGCCACGACCGTCATCACCCTAGGACTGCTCAACGCCGCCTCATCACCATTCGACAAGGCCTTCACCCAACAACAGGGCGCCCACCTCGTCGCCACGTTCGACGCTGCGAAAGTCGCCGAGTCACAGCTGGCCCAGACCAGCCAGCGGCCGGACGTCGAAAACGCCGCCGGACCGTTCGGTCAAACAGTCCTACAGATCCGCCAGGACTGGCTCGGCCGGCCTGCCGGACCCCTCACCGTCGTCGGGCGGGCCGACCCGGCCGGCCCGGTCGACCGCGTCCAACTCCTGACCGGCCGGTGGGCCACCGCACCCGGCGAGATCGTCATCAACCTGCCTATCCAAGGCCACCCCAACCCCAAAAATCTGGGCACCCGCCTCGACGTGGACGCGGTGGCACCGCTCACCGTGGTCGGCTTCGCCACCAGCATGAGCAAGTCCGCCGGCGGCTGGGTGACACCCGAGCAGATGACCGCGATACGGCCGACCGGCTGGCAGATGCTGTACCGCTTCCGCACAGCGGCAACCGATCAACAGGTCAACGGCGGCCTGGCCGCGGTCACCGCTGGGCTGCCCGACGGCGCGCTGACCAACGCCCAGTCGTACCTGACCCTCAAGCGGGCCTTCTCCGCGCAGGCCGGCGCCTTTCTGCCGTTCATGACCGTGTTCGGCGTGCTCGGCCTGCTGGTGTGCGTGCTCATCGTCGCCAACGTGGTCAGCGGCGCGGTCGTCTCCGGGCACCGGCACATCGGCGTGCTCAAGGCCCTCGGTTTCACCCCCAACCAGGTGATCGCCGTCTACCTCGCGATGGTCTCGGTGCCCGCCCTCGCCGGCTGTATCCTCGGCGCCCTGCTCGGCACCGCGATCGCGGAGCCGATCCTCCAGGTCGCCTTCACCGGCGTCGAGACCGGCGTCGCCGCCATCGCCGTCAGCACCTGGGTACCAGTCATCGCCCTGCTGGGCATGCCTGCCCTCGTCAGCGCCGCAGCGTTGATCCCCGCGCTGCGCGCCCACCGCCTCCCGGCGGCGCAGGCGATCAGCGCCGGTAACGCCCCACGCACCGGCCGAGGACTGCGCATCCAGCGCTGGCTCAGCGGCACCCGCCTCCCGCGACCGGTCTGCCTCGGCCTCGGCCAGCCGTTCGCCCGGCCCGGCCGCGCCGCCATGACCATCTGCGCCATCGGCCTCGGCGTCGCCGCCACCACGCTGGCCACCGGCCTGACCGCCACCATGCTCGCCTACGGCGACACCGGCCGCTCCGACGGCGCTCGGGTCGGTGTGCAGCCAGGCAGCCCCGATAGCCGGCAGACCCCTACCGCGCTCAGCGACGCCCAGATCGAAGCGCGACTACGCGCGATCCCCGGTGCCCGCGAAGTAAGCATCCGCACATTCGCCCAGGCTGGGATCGTCGGGCACACCCAGCCCGCCTTCGTCGACGCCTACCGCGGCGACCCACCGATCACCGCCTCCCAGATCGTCGGCGGGCACTACCCCGACGGCCCGGGCCAGGCCGTCGCCGGGCCGGCGTTCCTCCAGCAGCACGGGCTGGCGGTCGGCGACCAGATCACCCTCACCCGCGGCGACCAGCAGATCACCGTGACCCTCGTCGGCGAGGTCATGGTAGGCAACCCCCGGGCTCTGGAAACCACCTGGCAGACACTCGCCACGCTCGTACCCGACCTGCGAGCCATCGACTACACCGTGACGCTCGCGCCCGGCACCGACGCCCACGCGTACGCCCGCGCGGTCACCACGGCCGACCCCGGCCTACATCCGTCGGTGCTCGGCTCCGCAGACGCCGCCACCACCGTCGTCGTCAGCTTCGCCACCGTGTTCACCGTGCTGCTGAGCATCGTCGCCGCCCTGGGCGTCTTCAACACCGTGCTGCTCAACATCCGGGAACGGCGTCGAGACCTCGGTATGCTCAAGTCCATCGGCATGACACCACGCCAGGTTGTGACCATGACCGTCACATCAGTGGCAGCACTCGGCGTAATCGCCGGACTGCTGGGCATCCCGCTCGGGATCACCGCGCACCGGCTGATCGTCGACAACGTCGGCATCATCTCCTTTCCCGAGTCCATGAAGGACGTCTGGCATGTACAACAACTGGCCGCGCTCACCCTGGCCGGCATCGCCATCGCCGTCCTCGGCGCACTCATCCCCGCTCGTACAGCGGCACGACTCACCATCGCGACCGTCCTGCACAACGAGTAGGCCGCCTATGTCGGCCAAGGCTGCCAGGATCGCCGGCTGGCAGCGGCCCGTCGGGACTTCGGCATCCATACCTACGATCGACACAGCTCCGCGCGATGGCTGATCGGCGCCAGGCTGGTGTGGTTAGCGGAGGCGTTACCCGTAGCGCTGGTGTGCACGTGGTCGTAGTTGCGACGCCGCGACGGCAAAGGAACTCGGTGGCAAGACGAGGTGCGAGGTCGCACCGTCGCCACGTCAGCGCTCATTCGGGAGGTCCACATGGCGTGCATGGTTTTCAGCGAGGTAGCTGCCACCGCCGCGATGCGGGTGTTGACCGCGCGTTGATCTGCTGCCACTAGCTTCGAGTGGCTGCCGCCGGGCCGTTTGGGTCCGGCGCGACGTTCGGCTCCTCGCGTCGTTGCGGTTCCTCTGGCCGTGGACCGGTTCCGCGTTGCCAGCTGCTGGCGCCTGTTGGTTCGGCGCCATGTTCACCGCTTACCGCGCTGATATGAGAGATTTTCGTGGATTCCACATCGTCCTTCGAGCCGCTGCCTGCGACCGAAAGGCGGCCCCAGCCGCGTCGTTCGCGTGGGGAACACCGTAAGGCGGCCGGTCCGGCCGTGGACCGGCACGGTTCATGCTCTGCTGCGCCACCTGGAACAGGTCGGATTCGCCGGCTGTCCGCGGGTGGTCGGCGACGGCGTAGACGCCGACGGCAACGAGGTGCTGACCTGGCTCGAGGGCAGCTTCGTGCACCCTCACGCCTGGTCGGACGAGGGCGTGTGGCAGGCCGGTGCTCTGCTGCGCGACCTGCACCACGCCAATGCCAGCTTCATGCCGTCAGCGGATGCGGTCTGGCAGCCGTGGTGGATGCACCGTCCTGGCGAGGGCTCGCTGATCGGGCACTGCGACGCTGGGCCGTGGCACGTCGTCATCGTCGATGGCCGGCCGGCGGCGTTCATCGATTGGGAGTTGGCCGGGCCAGTCGACCCGCTCGACGAGGTCGCCGTGGCCGGGTGGTGGCACGCCCAACTGCACGGCGACGACGTGGCCGAACGCAATGACCTGCCGGACGCCGCCACGCGGGCGCGACACCTGCGGCTGTTCCTGGACGGCTATGAACTGCCCGTAGTTGCTCGGGGCGGGTTTGTCGGGCGGATGATCGGGTTGGCGATCCGGGACTGCGCCGCCGAGGCGGCCCGTGCCGGGATCATGCCGGACTCGACCGACCACGCCCGTCCACAACAGGTGCAGCACCACCGGGCGAACCAGCATCGGTAGACACTGCTCACGTGTCCAAGCGAACACCGCCTGCACCGCGGGATCCTCCACCCTGGTCGGCGCCTTGACGTCCACCACCGTGACCGCGCCGCTACGGTGCACCAGCAGCAGATCCGGCACGTGCCGCCGGGTCCGGCCCGAATCTGGGCCGATCAGCTGGAACGGTTGCGCCGCCACGCAAACGACGTCCTCGTCGAAGTCGGCCAAGAGGATGCGAGCCAACTCCAGCCGGCTCTCGTACACGACCAGCCGCTGCAACGTCGCCGACCAATACCAGCCCGAGTAGTGCCGCCTGCCTCGATACCAGCGGAACTCACGAACCGGCAGCCCTGCCGCGACGTCATCGACCACCACACGATCCAAGGTGGTGTCCACGAACTCGCCGTCGTCCCGGCGGTACCTCACCCGGACACGGCTGACTCGGTTCTCACGACCGAGTACCACACCCTGATACTGTCCCCGGCGGTACCATCAAGCCCGGAGCCACGCCGACACGTTTCTCACCGGCATGTCGCAAGCGACAAGTAGGCGACATCTCATTTGAGAAAGCGACAACTCAAATGAGAACCTACAAGTCAACCAAACCCAACGGTGCGCACATTTGCGCCATGAACGGCACCGGATCCGTGGCGCTTTCCGACGAATGATCACCCAGATGCACCTCATAGTGAAGGTGCGGGCCCGAAGAGCGATCCGACGATCCCACCACACCAATGATCTGGCCCACCACGACCGTCTGTCCTTCTTGGACGTGCGGGTGGGTGAGCATGTGGCAGAGCGGGTCACGACATGACCGGCGTGCTCGATGTCGACGTACCAGCCTTCTCTGCACCAAGCGAGACGCCACGCCGCAAGGCGGTCTTGTCGGTCTCGGTCCTGGGCCGTGGGACGCATGCCGGTCGTTTCTTGTCGGCGATTGTCTTGGTGCGCGTTCTATACCCTGCCGCCGCGAGGTGCCGGCAACTCGCCGGATCCTTCTCCTGAATCTTGAAGCGATCAGGGCCTGGATGCGCAAGACAGCGGCCCCGAACGGTGTCGGGGCCGCGTGCCTGGTGGGCAGGGGGTAGGTGGCTAGTGGGCTGCCGCTACTAGCGGTAGGACGAGCAGGAGGAAGAGCGCCGTCACAGCGATGGCGGCGGTCGCGGCGCGGATGCTCTGGTACGCGCCGATGTGGTTGGGGCGGTCGCCTGATGGGCTGTGTGCTGAACCGCGCGGGTGGTGGAGGTTGGTTTCAGCCTTCGGCGACACCGATGCGTTCCTCCAGTCGCTCGATGCGGTGCATCAGGGGTTGCAACTGTTGGCGGAGCGTGGCCGCTAGGACCGCCATGGGGTCGGTGTCTGCGGCGCTACTGGCGGTGGATTGGCTGGTTTGGGCTCGCAGGTGGACGTAGCCGGCCAGGGCTGCGGCGACCGCCCGGCGGGTTAGCCGTAGTTCGGCGCCTAGGGACCGCAGGGTTTGGCCGGCTGCCCCGTCGGGCTCGGCGATTAGACCGAGCAGGAGGTGCTCGCAGCCGACGTAGTTGTGCCCGAGTGCGGTGGCTTCCGTGACGGCCGTTTCCAGCGCGTTCGCCGCCGGACCGCTGAAGCGCTGCGAGTCGTCGTCGGTGACAACGGGTTCTGTCGATGATTGGCGGGCAAGTTCGCGGGCCACCTGCTCCGGAGCGATCTCGATCGCTTGCAGCACGTGCAGGGCCAGGTTGCCGCCCTCGGCGAGCATGCCAGCGAGCACGTGGCTGGTGTTCACGGCGGCTGCCTGGTCCGTCTGGGCCTGCTCGATACCGAGCTTCAGCGCGGTGCGGGCGCGTGCGGTGAGGTGTGGCATCCGTGCGGCCAGGTCCGCGTCGTCCAGCTCGCCGAGGACGGTTTCCCGGATCGCGGTCACTCGCCGCACCGCCTGCTCCAGAGCTCGTTGACAGACGGCGGAGACCGGCACGCCGGCTTCCTTGACGGCCTCGGCCAGCTCGTCGGGCAGGTAGACGTTGATCTTCGGCATCACAGAGTCCCCTTTATGGTCACGACCATCACGTCCCGCATAACCCCTGTATACCCCCTTGGGGGTTATATGTCTAGGCCGAGTGGTGCGCGGTGGCCGCGCATGTAGGCGACGGGGCATCCTCAGCCCATCCGCCCAGGACCGCGCCCGCAACCCGCACCGCACCACCATCGCCTGGTCCAAGACCGCCGTCCGCGTCATCCTCACCAACCCCGCTATACCGGCCGGCAGGTCTGGAACAAGCAACGCAAGGACGAGGTCCTCATCGACGTCGAGGACGTCGCCCTCGGCCACGAAACCAAAGTGCGCTGGAACAACCCCGAGACCTGGATCTGGTCCTCCCAGGTCGTCCACGAGCCCTTGGTCAGCGACGACGACTACCGCAAGGTCCACGCCCAGGACGAAGACCACGACGAAGAACTCCTCGCACGCGTCACGATCGGCGGCGTGTTGGGGCGTTGGCCGCTGAACCTGCAGGTTGGTCCTCGGAGGTAGCCAACTGTTGGTCACATAAGGTCTTGCGACCACGCACCCGAAGTTGGAGGATCTCGTCGTGATCGGCTCGGCCTCGTTCCTACTGGAGTGCTTGCTTCGGGCCGGGATGCGCGATGTCGTCACGGTGGAGCCGGCGACGGGCGGACTCGCGGCGCTCGCGGGCGTAGCCACCCGCCGGGACGCGCCGCCGGTGTTCGCCAATGCCTTCGCCGACGCGCCGGCCGACGAGGTCTTCGTCACGAGGCCGAAGGGCTGGCCGCCCTGCGCGAGCTCGGCGGCGTGGCGACACCAGAGGTGATCCTGGCGGACCGAGAACTGCTTGTGTTGTCAGTGCTGCGGCCCAGGCCACGCAGCGAGACGTTCTGGGAGCAGCAGTTCGCGCACGCGCTCGCCCGCCTGCACACGAGCACGCCCCATCCTCGCTTCGGATGGCACCGCGACAACTGGCTGGGCCGCCACCGGCAGACCAACACCTGGGATGACAACGGCTTCGCGTTCTTCGCACAGCACCGGCTGCTTCGGTGGCTCGCCAGCCCCGCGTCGAGGCGGCACTCGACCCCACAGACCGGGCGGCCGAGGCGCTGTTCACCGCGCTGCTGGTCGGTGGGATGCTCGCGTTGTGCTGGTCCCGGCGCCCCGGCGTCGTGGCCTGTGGCGGGGCGGGCCTGCTTCTCGCGGCCGCGACGACCACCCGCACCGTCGGGCTGCCGCTGATAGGCATCGCCGTGCTGTAT
>NZ_JBAKHX010000124.1:0-14821 GCF_036906915.1 Micromonospora sp. CPCC 206061 | reverse complement strand
CTGTCCGCCGGTCGCAAGTAGACAGTTAGCAAGATCCAGTTACACCGTTATCTTGACAGTCCCTCACCCCCACCTGCGCCGAGGTTTCTTGCGGTGTGTTTGCCCAGCCGTCCGCGGGTCGTTGCCAGGAGTATGGCGGCGACTAGGCCGAACCCGGCGACCTGCCAGATCTGGTAGCGGAGCGAGTCGGACAGAGTCGGGAAGAGTACCGGCAGCAGCGAGACGTTCAATGGCGTGTGGAGCAGGACGGCGATCGGACCGCTGCCGCCGGTGTAGTTGAACACCCAGGTGAACAGGTATGAGACGCAGATGACGAAGGCGAGAAAGACCAGGAACGGTCGGATGATGCCACCGAGGTCGGCGCCGGCGTGGTTGTATCCCTCGATCAGGGACAGTGGCAGGTGCCACAACGCCCACAAGATTCCCAGCACGAACGTGCCGGCCGCCGGACCGAACCTGTCCTGCAGGCGTGGGGTGGCGAAGCACCGCCATCCGGGTTCCTCACCGAGCGGACCGCCCACGACCAGCACGACGACGAACAGCACGAGCCAGCTGGGTAGCGCGGCGGGTTGCGGATCGAACGCGGCCGGGGCACCGGGCAGCGGCAGTACGCAGAGCATCAGCAGCGCTGGGACGCCGATGAGGGCCAGTAGGTACCAGCGGGCCGGGACGCGCCAGTGGTTCAGGTCCCGCAGGAGTTCGCGTAGTCCCGCGCGGCCCTCGAGGGCGTGGGTGACGGCGAACGCGGCGGCGGTTGGGCCGAGGAACGGCGCGGCGATCATCCACGGCATCAGCGGCAGGTCCAGTACGAGGATGCAGACCAGTTCGTAGGCCCAGGCCGGCACGAACGCCAGGATGAAGAACCACATCGTGGGTCGGCGGGCTACCGCCCGGCCCAGTCGGGACTGTCGGCGTATCGCCGTTGCGCGGTGGACGGGAGGGATGGATTGTGCGGTGCCGGTCATCATGGTCCTGCCGTTCGGCGTCGGTTGTCGCCGTTCAGGATCCGGTCCACCGGCCGGCAGGCCCATCTGTCTTCGGACGGATTCTGGCCCCGTGGCGGCCGAGGCGGCGGGTCAGGGCTGCACGAGGCCCGTCTCCCAGGCCCACGCGGCGATTCCCACCCGGTTCGTCGTTCCGAGCTTGGCCTGGATGTTCGCCACGTGGGTCTTGACCGTGCCCACGGAGACGAACAGCTCATTGGCGATGTCGGCATTGGATCGGCCACGGGCGATCAGCTGTGTCACCTCGGCTTCACGCGGTGACAGGATGTTCGGCACGGGGCGGCGCGCCGGCGGCGGTGTCGCCAGGTGCTGCAACAGCCGCACCGTGATGGATGGGCTGATCAGTGACTCGCCGGCAACGGCCGCGCGGACGGCCTCGGCCAGCAGCCGGGGTCCGGCGCGTTTGAGCAGGAAGCCGCAGGCACCGCCACGCAGGGCCGCGTAGACGTACTCGTCGTGATCGAAGGTGGTCACCACGACCACGCGGACCGGTGCGGCGACCGTTGGGCCAGCCAACAGCCGGGTCACCTCCAGACCGTCGAGTTCGGGCATCCGGATATCGACAAGCGCCACGTCTGGCCGCAGCGATCGGGCCATCTGCACCGCGGTACGACCGTCGGCGGCCTCGCCGACGACGGTCATGTCGGGTTGCGCGTCGATGAGCCGGCGAAGTCCACGACGCACGGTGTCCTGGTCATCAGCGACGAGGACACGAATGCTGACCCCCGTAATGACTGCCTCCTACCTCGTTGTGCCAACCTTCCCGGGCGGCAGTGGAAGCGCGGCGGTCACTGACCACCCGTCCGCCGTGGGCGCGGCGTGTAGCGTGCCGCCCAGGGCCTCGATTCTGGCGGCGAGCCCGACCAGACCAAAGCCTCCGCGCCCAGCCCTCCATCGTGCCGCGCGTCGTGCCGTCGCACCGGCATCGGTGATCGCGAACCGCAGGATGTTGTCGCCATCGACTAAACCGCTGATGCTGACGACTCGCGCGCTGGGCGCGTGGCGGCGCACGTTCGTGAGGGCCTCTGCCACCAGCCGGTACATCGCGTCGCCGATTTCGCGGGGCACCCGTCCGGGCAACTCCGGGGCCAAGTCCACACGGACCGTGACACGCCCGTTGCCGAATCGGCCGATGAGCGCGGGCAGGTCAGCGATTCGGTAGATCCCTTGCCGGGGCGCGTCGTCGTCGCGCAACACATCGACGGTGCGATCGATCGCCGCGAGCGCCTGCAATCCCGCCTGCTCTATCCGGCTGAGCGTCTGCCCGTCCGGCGCGGTGCCGCCCTCGGCCTGGCTGGCCTGCGCTTCCAGGACGATTCCGGTGACGTCGTGGGCGACCAGGTCGTGCAGATCGCCGGCCAGCGCGTACCGCTCCTCGCGGCGTGCCCGCGCCATCATCCGCGTACGACGCCGGTGCGCCAACCGCCGCAGGCCGCCCACCGCGGCCGCCACCAGCACGACCGTCGCCCAACAAACGGTGAGAAAGACCGCCTCAGCCCGGGTCGGCGGCGGCGTGGCTCCCCACAGCATCCGAGCCGGCTGTACGGCAGCGGCGAGGGTGCCGAGCCCAGCGGCGGCCAGCGCCATCGTGATCGGTGCCCACCGCACCGCGGTCTGAACCAGCAGCGCGAGGGCGAACAACTCAACCAGCAACCAACCGCCGGCCAGGCCAATAACGGCTCCGGTGTGGGCCAGGCTCGCCACCAACGACACCACCGCGACCGCACAAGCCGCCACACCGCCCTGGCGGTAGCGTCGCCACCTGCGCCCGGGCAACGCAAGTACCAACACCGCCACCAGCGCGGACACAGAAACGATCACCCACGTCACGCCACGACGGTAGGCCACCACGCCGACACCAGTCACTCTGCCGAAAGACAGACCCACCGGCCGAGGACGGCATCCGGGCGCCGCCACACAACGATCGCGGCGCCGATCAGGTCGCGGTTGCCAGGGCGCCTGTAGCAAATGCAGCGTCAGTCTTGACGCGGGATTCACCAGCTGATTCCAGCCGCCACCGGCAGGTGCTCGCTGCCGGTAGCCGGCAGCACCCACGAGCTGTCCGGCTCCACGCCTCTGACCAGGATATGGTCGATCCGCACCACCGGGAACTTTGCCGGCCAGCTGAACCCGAAACCTTTCCCGGCCGTGTCCTGGGCCGAGCGCAGCTGTCCGGTGATGCTGGCGAACGTGCGGTCATCCATGGCGCCGTTCAGGTCGCCGAGCAGCACCACCCGCTCGTTCTGCCCGGCGGCGATGGCGGGCGGTATTCTGATCGGCTCACCGGCGGTGGCGTGGTTCCTACTGCGCCCGGCCCGCCGAGCCTTGGCCGAGCACCCCGGGCTGGCCGAGCGGGTCGCGGAGACCCAGGAACGCGAGTCCACTGACCGTCCACTATAGAAATTCATGCGCTGCGCAACCGCTAAGGGAGGAGCAGCCCAGGCCGACGGCAAGCCGGTCAACTCCGCGCGATCTTCACCGTTTCGCTACTCGGCGTACACCGCCGCGTCGGCCTGGCGTCGGTTGCGAGCGCGAGAGTGCGCCGTCATGATCATCTCTGTGTGGCGGAAGCGAGCCGCCCTCGGCGCGGGCCTCGCCGCTCTGTTTGTCACCGGTTCCGGTGCCCTGTCCGCGGCCCCGGCCTCGGCCGCGGCTACCTACTGGACGTTCAAGAGCGCATACAACGGCCAATGTCTCAACGGCTCGGCAACCACGTCGGCCGTCTGGACGGCCCCTTGTAACGGCGGCCCGTCCCAGCAGTGGGACTGGATCGGCGCCGTGGAGAACTGGAACGGGCGGTATCAGAAGCTGCGGAACCGGCACTCCGGCGAGTGCCTGATGTCGGACTCAGAGTCGGGAGGCGGCCGAAACGCCGTCTGGCAGAGCAACTGCAACCAGAACACCACGAACCTGTACTGGTCCTTCGACGGCGGGAATGAACTCTCCTTCCCGTACGTCGACAACAGCCTGCGGGTGGCCGCATCGTCAAGCGACGCCGTCTACTGTTCGAGCCCCACGTGGGACGCCGCGTCCGACCTTCCCTACCTGACCCACGTCTGGCGCGGCTCCCACACCTGACCTCGGCGGTGGACCGTTCCCACGCGTCATGCGCACCGGATCTGGTGCATGGAACCCGCCGCTCAGTGGGTGCATACGTCCTGAACCAAGCGGCTTCAGCTAGTCCGGGTCAGACCTGCGGCGGATACCTCAACACCAAGATCACCGATCTTGTCAAGTGCTACGCTTGGTCAATCGTCCAGGACGATCGACCAAGGATGAGGTATGTCGGGCCAGACCAATACCGAACGCGGCCGGGTTGTGCGGGCACGCCTGCTTGCGGCCGCCCGGGAGCTGATCGGTGAGCTCGGCTGGAGTGCCGTCAGCACCCGGGTACTGGCCGAGCGGGCCGGGGTGCGTCCGGGACTGGTGCACTACCACTTCGAGTCGTTGCAGGCGCTCCTGTGCCATGCCGCGCTGGAGGAGATGCGGCAGATGCTCGACCGCACCATTGCGGTCCTCACTTCGGCCATCAGCCCGGCCGACGGCATCGAGACGATGCTGTTCGACCTCGACCAGTACAACGGGTCCGATCCGCCCTCCCTGCTGTTCATCGAGACCTACCTCGCCGCCACGCGCGACCGCGAACTGCGCCAGCGGATGAGCGCACTCGTGGCCGACTTCCGCGGTTCGCTCACCGATGCGCTGACGCGCGCGGGACATCCCAGCCCCCAAGGCGCCGCGAGTGCGGTGATGGCGGTCTTCGACGGCTTCGTCCTCCACAAAGGGCTCGACCCGGACCTCTCGGCAGCGCACATCGCCCCGCTCCTGCGTCAGATCACCGCCAGCGAAGAGAACGGAGAACACCGATGAAAGCCCTGATCTGCGGCGCTGGCCTCGCCGGCCTGGCCCTCGCCCACCGCCTGCACCACCACGGCTGGGAGGTCCACGTCGTCGATCACGCTCCGGGACCACGCGAGCAGGGCTACATGATCGACTTCTTCGGCCCCGGGTACGAGGCAGTGACGGCGATGGGCCTGCGGCCGAACCTGCGGAAGCTCGCCAGCTCGGTCAAGTCCTTCCGCTACATCGACGCCCGCGACCGCACGACCGTCAGCGTCGACTACACGCTCTTCGCAAAGGCCCTCGACGGCGAGATCGCCAGCATCATGCGGCCCGCCCTCGAACGCATGCTCCGCGAATCGCTCAGCGACCAGGTTGAGATCCGCTACCGCACGACCATCGACCGGATCGACGGCGACCGGGCCCAGCTCTCCGACAGCACCGTTGTCGAGGCCGACGTGATCGCGGGCGCCGACGGCATCCACTCCCGGGTCCGCTGCCTGGCTTTCGGCCCAGAGACCGACTATTTCCGCTACCTGGGCATGCACACCGGGGCTTACGTCTTCCACGATCCCAAGGTGTTCGAGCAGGTCCGGGGACAGTTCGTGCTCACGGAGACGCTCAACCGCCAGATGGGCCTCTACGGGCTCGACGAGGGGCGCGTCGCGGTGTTCGCCGTGCACCGCACCGAGGACACGCGCCTACCCGAGGACCCGCGCGAAGCGCTGCGCCGCACCTACACCGGTATGGGCGACCTGGCCGAGCGGGCCCTCGCCAACTGCCCGCCGCCGGAGGAGATCTACTACGACCAGGTCGCACAGATCGACGCGCCGCGCTGGACCGACGGGCGGGTCGCGCTGGTCGGCGACGCCGCCTATGCGGTGTCCCTGCTTGCCGGGCAGGGCGCTTCGCTGGGAATCGCGGGCGCGTACGTGCTGGCCGAGCGGCTGCATGCCGCCGCATCAGTACAGGAGGGACTGGCCGACTACGAGCGCCGTTGGAGGCCAGTCGCGACGGCCGTGCAGCAGGCGGCTCGTAACCGGGTCACCGAGTGGTTCCTGCCGACTTCGTCGGCCAAGCTCTTGCTGCGGCGCTGGGGATTCAAGGCAATGCGGCTGCCGGGCCTCGACCGAATCCTGGTCGGCCCCCTGTTCCCGAAGAACCACCGGAACATAGCCGAGCTCGCGAGGTAGGGACTTCAGGGCGTGAAGCAGAAACGAACCGGTAGTGCGATGCTGGCAGCCGCTCCGAACCAGGCCGTACCCAGCGCCGCGGATGCGGACCCCGTTTGCGGCCTTGGCGCCCGGCCGCCGTCGGGCGAACAGCTCACGGCGTACTCACGGACGCCGATCATCGCTCTGTACGTCCTGACTTACCTGGCTCTGCACTGATACCTGGACGCGACGTGCCTACTTCGATGTGCCCAGGGGAAGGATGAGTTTGTGCCACGGGGGGAGGCCGCTATCGGGTCGCGTTGAGGCGACCGGGCGCCAGCCCCAGCGCTCGTACACGGCCCGAGCGGGGGTGTCGGGCAGGGAGCTGAGCATGGCGTACTTTTCGGGCCGTTCTGCGAGTAGTTCGTTGAGTAGCGCGTGCCCGATTCCGCGGCGACGCCATTGCAGAAACTCGTCCACAAGGGACTGAATATGTGGTTCGAGGATGGCGTTCCAGACGGGTTCGCCGAATCCGTCCCATAGCCGTTCCCAGTCGGCGGCGACAGCAGACCAGCGATCGGGATCTGCACCGTCCATGCGAAACTCCTCCACTCGTCGGGAATCAGGCGTGGTTGAGCCGTGCGGACAGGACATCGACGCCCGTGCCGGACAGGTGCTGGAGGGCGACTGGCCGGCCCAGGACGGCGAGGAGCAGGTCCGCAGCCGGCCCGTGCACTTCGTCGCCGGCTGTGCCGTATGCCCAGTCCGCGTCCGAGGCGACGAGTCGAAGGTTGGCGATTCGTTTGGGTGCGCCCGAGAACCCGTTCGCCTTGACGTGATCGAGTGCAGCCACGGCCAAGTCGACGGGTATCGGCAAGGAGCGTCCAAGCGGACGTGCGATGTCCTGCCCGTGCACCAGAACGTCGACCAGTGGATCCATCGGTGCACTTCCGGGCATCCGGCGGGTCGACCCGGCGGTATCGCGCAGCTGGGCGATCAGGTCCGCAGGCGGGAACGCCGCTGCCCGAGTGTGCGCCTGCCGGTCGGCCATCCGGTGGAAGCTGCCCAGCGCCCGGACCGCTCCGGTGATCACCTCGAGCATCGTAGTTCTGGTCGGGGTGGTCAGGTGCGCCACGACGTCACGCACAGTCCACCCCGCGCACAGGGACGGTGTGGCCCAGTCGGTCGTGTCGAGGGTGTCGAGGAAGTCGCAGAGCTTGAGTCGCTCGGCTTCCACGGTGGCGAGAATCGTCGTCTGGTCCACGGTGATGCCTCTCGATTGGTGGGATGGCGCCACGGCGCCTAGATGTGTACGATGTCCACATCGATGTTCACACCGTATACATTGGCTGGGGACGGGGTCAAGACATGAGCAGCCACTACCACCACGGCGACCTGCGGTCCGCCCTCATCGAGGCCGGAATGACGATGGCCCGGGCCAAGGGCGTCGGCACCCTGGGAATCCGGGAACTGGCCCGCGCCGTCGGCGTCTCACCCAACGCCGCCTACCGGCACTTCGCCAGCCTCCGCGCCCTCGTCCTCACCGTCGCACAAGAGGCCCAGCACCGCCTGTCCCGTGCCATCCTCGACCGGATGGACGCCGTTCCCGGCGAGGCCAGCCAGGCCGAACGCGCGTCCGCCCGACTGCGCGCCTTCGGCCTGGCCTACATCCACTTCGCCGTCACCGAACCGGGCTGGTTCGCGCTGACCTGCGAATCACAGGAGGACCCTCCCGGCCCTCTTGCCACCGAACCCCCGCCACCTCCACCGCACCAAATCCTCCTCGACACCCTGGACGCGATGGTCGAGGCGCGGGTGATGACGCCGCAAGGACGCGTCGACGTCGAATGGAGCTGCTGGTCAACCGTCCACGGATTCGCGATGCTGGCCACCGCCGGCCCATTGCAGGCAATGCCACCCGACGCCACCGCCCGCCTCGCCGACCGGGTGATCGGCACCCTGCTCAAGGGCCTTCAGAATTGAACCACCAACAATCCACCGCGATGCGGCCGCGCCCGTGCGGCGATGACCGCCAACATTTGGCTGACTGCGCAAAGGTCGACCGCTGGCCGGCCGGTCAGCGGTCGAGAAGAACGCGGCAGCGGCGCGAGGGTCTGCTCGGGCAGTCGTCATGCAGGGAGTCCCGCCGCCGGGTACGACGTGCGCCCCCACGTTCGGCAGCTGAGAGGTGAACCGGTCGAGTAGCCGTACCGGGAGGTAGCGGTCCTGGTCACCCCAGAGAAGCAGAACCGGCACGTCGATCAGGTGCAGGATGTCCCGCCTTGCCGGCAGGGGCGCTCAGCTCGGCGCCGGGCCGAGAAACAGCCCGCCGCTGACGTCCAGCAATGCGCCGGTCACCCAGCGGGCATCCGGCGAGACCAGGAATGCCACCGCGTCGGCGATGTCAGCCGGCTCGCCCACGCGGCCCAGCGTCGTCATTGCGGCAACCGCCTGCTGTCCCGCCTCGTTGTCACGCAGCCACCCATTCATGTCGGTGTGGGTAATTCCCGGTGCGACCGTGTTGACCGTGATCCCCCGGTCGCCGAGCAGCAGCGCCAGGCTGCGGGTCAGGACGTCCATCGCGCCCTTCGTCATCGAGTACGTCAGCTGCGGCGTCGCCATCCGGGTCACTCCGGAGGAGACATTGACGATCCGCCCACCGTCGGCCATCACCGGCAGCAACTGCTGCTCAGCTTTACTACGTCGGCCCGGTGCGGTTCGTGTTCGCCGATGGCGGCTTCGCCGGCCAACTGGTCGACTGGGCGGCCCGGATCTTGGCCACCGCCATCGCCATCGTCCGCAAGCCCAAGGACCAGAAGGGTTTGCCGTCATCCCGAGACGGTGGGTGGTCGAGCGTACCCTGGCCTGGCTGACCGCCCACCGCCGCCTGGCCCGCGACTACGAACGCAACCCGGCCTACTCCGAAGCGATGATCCGCTGGGCCGCCATCGGTGGCACGGCCCGCCGGCTGACCTGCGGACGTCCTGCAGCCCGGCAGGCCCGCCGCACCTTCGACTGGTCCTCATAGGACACCCAACATGCCCCCAGTTCGCGGGCGAGGATGCCGACGTCTGGGCATCAGGACGCTGTCGTTCGCGAGGGCACCTTGGCCCTTGCGCTGGCCTTTCCGCCTTCGCCGCGACGGCAATCACCGCTCTGGCTGCGACAACCGGCCGCACACCCATGCCGTGCTGGGCCGATGGATGATCCTCCTGCCTGAGATTGCGGCGGCAAGCCGTAGTCGACCCAGAGGGCTGCGGCAGGTTGGTGCTGCACCCGCGGCTCCAGCGTGTCGGGATCTCTTGATTGGTTATCGGATCAGCCCGCGTAGGGCGGCGCGCACCGGTGCAGGGTCCTGGCCATCGCGCATGGCGTCGGCCGCCGCGTCGAGGGCGGCGCGCCAGGCTGCGATGAGGAGCCGGCTGACGGGAGTCCCGTCTCGGTCGGCCAACGTGGCGAGGAATGCCTCTACCGGGTCAGCCGTTCGCTCGGGGTGCGGCTCGGCGAGTAGCCTCGCGAACCCGGCTCGTACGAGGTAGTCGAACGCGACGAGCAGCACCCCGCCGAGGTCTTTCGGGCGTATCGCGGCCGCGCCCTCCATTCGGTCGAGCACGCGTTGCTCGACGTCTTCCCGGACCACGGTGTACAGGCCAACCTTGCTGCCGAAGTGGTGGTAGAGCGAGCCGATCGTGACGTCGGCGCCGCGGGCGAGCTCGGTCACCCCGACGGCGGCGAAGCCGCGCTCGCCGAACTCAGTCAGCGCTTGGTCGACCAGGCGCGCCTTTGTCGTTCCCGGGACGGGTACCCAACTCCGCACAGCATGACTATAGTCTGTCTCGGGTATGGCATAACTCGGTTATGGAGGCCGTCATGGAACTCACTTTCCTTCTCGCCCCGGTGCCCGATCTGGCCACGGCGCTGCAGTTCTACCGCGACACGCTCGGCCTCGACGAGGCGTGGCGCGAGGGCGAGAACACCGTGGCGTTCCATCTGCCCGACCGCAAGGCGCAGATCATGGTCGTGGCACACGGTGACCCCGCCGGTCCGATGTACAAGGTCGACAGCGTGCCGGCCTTCTTCGCCGACCGGCCGGAGATCAAGGTCGTCATGCCGCCACGGCCGATCCCTGGCGGCTCGGTGGCCGGGTTTCACGATCCGGCCGGCAACCTCGCGTACGTCTTCGACCAGGTCGAGCCGTGAGTTGCGCACCTACCTGCCGCCGGGGAGCAATCAATGCCCGTATCTGCGTTATAGGCACTCTCATCGGCTTCTTATCAAGCATGTGAGGCCTTACGCGGATCCAACGCCTATTCCGGCCGCGACCTGGGCCGCCGGACGGGGGAACGAGACGGTGAGCGCTGCGATGGCGGTTGGACCCGCGGTGATCACGCCCGCCACGCCGCTCCGAGGCCAACTTCTCAAACACGCTCTAAGCTTGTTCTTTAACCTCTGATGCTGTCGATGGCGGATGTCGTCCTTTGTAGACGTCGGCGTGTCGGTGCTCGACGTGGAACGGCCACCGTCCGATGATCCTTCGGTTCCCTGGCAGGACACGAAGGACGGATGGTGGCCGTGGCCACGATTGTGGACTATCTCGGCGGTCTGGTCTTACCCGACACGCCCGCAACACCGCTACCTGCGGCGTTGGCGCCGGCAGCACGGCTGGCTGCGTTTCGTCGGGACTTCTACCAGTGCCTGAATGCGCGGACGGACGCGTTGTTCGAGCTGGTCGACGCCGTGTTGTGCGCCGACGGGCCGGTCACTAGCCTGGTCGAGCTGTCCCTGACCGCCGAGCACCGACGCGGTCACGGCGCCCTTTACGACGGCCTGAACTGGGGTGACATCGACATCGCCCGCCTGCGGGCGACCCTCGCAGGGCTGCCGCTGCCGCGCACCTGCGAAGGCCGGATCGTCCTAGCCGTCGATGTCAGCAACTGGCTACGTCCCGCAGCGGTCACCTCGCCGGACCGGCTGTTCTGCCACGTCTACGGCCGGGCCAAGGGTCAGGCCCAGATGATCCCGGGCTGGCCGTACTCGTTCGTGGCCGCGCTGGAATCCGGCCGCACCTCGTGGACCGCCGTGCTGGACGCGCAACGGCTCGGCCCGGCCGACGACGCCACCGCGGTCACCGCCGACCAACTCCGCGACGTCGTTAACCGGCTCATCGAGGCAGGGCACTGGCGGCAGGGCGACCCGCAGATTCTGATCGTCGCCGATACCGGCTACGACACCGCCCGGCTCGCCTACGTGCTGGCTGACCTGCCCGTCCAGTTGCTCGGCCGGCTCCGCTCCGACCGGGTACTGCGCCTGCCCAAACCCGCCCGCCTGCCAGGTGCCACCGGCCGGCCAAGCACGGGCCCGAGTTCCGGCTGGACACCCCGGGCACCTGGCCGGCACCGCAGCACCAGACGACCACCGCCACCAGCCGCTACGGCATCGCCCGGGCGGCCAGCTGGGACCAGCTGCACCCGCGCCTGACTCGCCGCACCTGCTGGATCGACCACCACGGCGACCTACCCGTCATCGACGGCACCCTCATCCGGTTGCAGGTCGAACATCTGCCCGGTGACCGCGACCCAAAGCCGTTGTGGCTATGGTGCTCAGCCATCAACGCCACCACCGCCGACCTCGACCGCTGGTGGCAATCGTTCCTGCGTCGCTTCGACCTCGAACACACCTTCCGGCTGTTCAAACAGACCCTCGGTTGGACCCGCCCGAAACTACGCACCCCGCAGGCGGCAGACCGCTGGACCTGGCTGATCATCGCCGCACACACCCAACTCCGGCTAGCCCGGCCGCTGGCCGCGGACCTACGCCGCCCCTGGGAACCACCAGCCGCACCAGGCCGCCTCACCCCAGCCCGCGTCCGCCGCGGATTTCGGAACATCCGCCCGAACACCGCCCTACCAGCCAGCGCACCGAAACCCACCAAACCCAGCCCCGGCCGGCCACCCGGCTCACGAAACCGACGGCCCGCACCCCGCCACGACGTCGGCAAAACCGCCAAGCGCGACCTAACCATCACCGCCCACAAACAGCGCACAGGTTAAAGAACAAGCTAAGTGTCTGGTGCGTCCTCCCGCACGGCCCTTCATCGGCGGTCCGGACGGACGGGGAAAGGTCAGGCCCGGGATCACCCGGCCCCGGACCCGACCTCTGGTACCACGACTGGAAATGGCCTTTAGCTAATCAGGCCGGATCGTCAGGTGTAGTAGTAGAAATAGTAAGTCAGCTCAGGGCACCCACCAGGGAGGGTGCAGCCGTCGGGCCACTGGTAGATGGGCGAGACTTTGTAGTACCGCGCGAAGTTGGACCGCGTGTGAACGCAATCCTGGTAGGAGTAGCCGCACTGGACGTAGTTCGCACCCGCGATGCCAACATCACCGCTCGTGGTCATCGCGGCACTCGCAGATGCTTCCGGCGCCTGGTACGCGGCGCTCGCGGGTGCTGCTGCGGCAGTGGCTATTCCCAAGGTTGCCATGGCCGCGATAGCCACTCCTACCGCCACTCGCTTCAGGTGCATGAACATCCTCTCAATTCGCGGATAGGTCGTCCGATTTGCCGATCCGTTCCCTCACGGCAACAGGACACCAGCAGACCTCTCCTTGACGGGATAGCTGGTGGGGAAACGGTAGAAGGCAGCGCTTTCACCGAGCTGACGGCATCCTTTCGTCCGCCTGTCGCCGCCTTGGTGGTGCTCGAAGGCTGTATCGAGCTTGATCAAGCGCATTCTCATGCCGCGATCCGCTCGCTACGGCGCGTCATGAGGCGGCGCGGCGGGTCACGCACGTCAGGCGGCAAGGCGGTATCCACCTCGAGGCATGGCGTCCCGCTTGTCGGCGATGTCCCGCTCGTGCTGGCCCGCTACACGACCTGGCGCAAGCAGGAGACCGGGACTTGGCCGGGGCGGGATGTCGAGCAGGTGTTCCGGTCCGGGACACGTCCCGGACCGGAACGGTAGTGCCCCGCGTCCCGTCGAGTGTTTGGAAGCGCGATCGGGCGCATCGCAGCGCTGGGTCCGGAGTGCGACCTGTCCGCCTCTGGGTTGAGGACATTGGTCGACACGAGGCAACACTCCATAGTGGAGTCGTTTCAAAGCTCCCTGTACAACGGATCACGCGAAGCTCCGTTACCCCATTTCGCTAGACGTGACCTTCTGTGGCTTAATCGTCGCAGTGTCCATTAATGGGCGGTACTCCCCAGAAGTACACGCTCCCTTCCCATATCCAACCTGTTCTGTTGGTTCCCTCGATCCGAACGAAGTACCATACATTGCCGTAACTGTTGATATACTGGCACCAATAATAGAACGTACGACCTGCTTCATTGGCAGAATAGGCGAATGAGCAACTTCCATATGGGCCAGTCCTGAGACGGATTGTACCCTTGTCATCTCGGACTTCGTCCCATCCACTCAGGGAGTTTTTAACTGTATACCCACGGCATACATCTGCGTGCGCCGCCGTGGTCGGCATTACGGCCGTCAGGCCACCAACCAGAGCAATCGCCGCAGCCACCTGTGCCAATCGCCCGACCGGAGTTGCTTTCTTCACTAGTTCCCCCTTCTCGTCGAAGATTTCGCGGATTACCTGCATGACGCTATAAGGGCGCGGTCGTCGAGTCGTCCACCGCATGCCGTATGTTCGCGTCCACCCAGCGCGGTACGTGACGCGAACCGTCTGTTGCGCGACGTTCGGTGTGAGGACGTGAGGTAGCCGTGCGTTGTTGCTGGTGAGCATGGTTTTGACGGCTATCGGTGGATTGCTCTTGGTGACGCGCGGCGCCACGGCGAACAGGTAGGAACTGCTCCCGCAGATGGCGGTTGAGCGGGCAGAGCAGGAAGCGAGGGCGTCGAGGGACCGTTCGTGGACAGACGAGCCGCCGTTCTATTCATACGGTCGGATCAGTTCCGGTGACGCTGATCCAGGCGGTCGAAGAACCGGGTAAGTATGCGAGCCGCGACCGTCGCCGACGCGGAGTCATTTGCGGCGAATCGCTCGTCGCGTGCCTCATCCGATACGGGGCGTGGTCGCTGTAGATCCCAGTGGTACTTCACCGCGGATGTGCGGCGCCGGTGTCTGGACCACGCCTGAAGAGCAAGACGCTCACGACCGCGATCCAGAGCAGCCAGGCGAGCAAGGCGAAGAATCCCAGCGGCGTGAGGATCAGTACACCGATCACGATGGCGATCCAGCCGAGCCAACGGGGCAACACCGCCGTGTAGACGAAGGCGAGGCCCGAAGCGAGCAGCAGCAGCGCGGCTCCGCCGCTGAGCGGGAAGAAGAGCGTGTTGTTGAGCGCCGAGATCGTGTGGATGACCTCCGCCGGCACCTCGTCGGCCAGGGTCGCCGCGGCGAACGTCAGGCTGCCGAACAACAAGATCCCGACGCTGGCGATGACGCTGCCAGCAAAGGAGATCGCCGCCAGCCGGCCGTCGCCGCCCTCGGCGCGCGATATGGCCCGCCGCAGGCTGCCGCCGAACCAAACAAGCAACAGAGCCGCGACGCCAAGAACCCATCCGGCCACGACCTGCTGACTGTCGTCTTCTTGCCAGAAGGACACGATCTGGGCAGTCGAATCGTCGTTGTCGGGGGTTTCCCCGCCCACGGCGAAAGCGATCAGCACCAAGATCAGAAAAGCGACCCCAGTTAGAGGCGCGAGACGCTCCAGTCGCCTTGCCATACCGTCACCATACGACGGTGACTACTCTTCGCGATCCTTTATACACAGAAAGCGAGGTCATGTCTGAATGCCGTAGCCGATGAACTCCAGCAGCGACCCGTCCGGATCGCGGAAGTACACGCTGGTGCCTCGCCCACGCCC
>NZ_JBAKHX010000123.1:0-14913 GCF_036906915.1 Micromonospora sp. CPCC 206061 | reverse complement strand
AGGGGCGCACGCGCAGGGGCGCACGCGCAGGGGCGCACGACGCGGGGCGCGCGCAGGGGCGCACGCGCAGGGGCGCACGCGCAGGGGCGCACGACGCGGGGCGCGCGCAAGGGCGCACGACGCGGGGCGCAGGCGGGGCCGGGACTGTTAGGGGGCGCCGTTTATGCCGATTAGGGCGCCTATCGCGTACGTTGCTGCTGCGGCTGCCGCGCCTAGGAGGAGTTGGCGGAGGCCGCTGCCCAGCCAGGAGCGGCTGGTGAAGCGGGCGACCAGGGCACCTGCCACGAACAGCCCCACGCCACCCACCGCCAGCGCGAGCCAGAGCTGGTCGAAGCCCAACAGATAGGTCAACAACGGCACCAGCGCCCCGACGGAGAAGCACAGAAACGACGAGCCGGCCGCGACCCAGGGGCTGGGCTGCTCTTCCGGGTCGACACCCAGTTCCTCGCGGGCGTGCACGCGCAGCGCCTCTTCGGGGTTGCGTTTGAGGATGTCGGCCACCTGCTCGGCGAGATCGCGAGGCAGCCCGCGCTTGGTCCAGAGGGAGACCAGCTCGCGCGCCTCCGCGTCGGGGAAGCGTTCGAGCTCGTGCCGTTCCTTGGCCACCTCGGCGGCCACCTGTTCGTTCTGGGTGCGCACGCTGGTGTACTCGCCGAGGCCCATCGAGATCGCCCCGGCGACCAGGCCAGCCACGCCGGTCAGCACGATGCTGCGCGGCGATACCCCGCCGCCGCCCACGCCCGCGATCAGCGCGATGTTGGTGACGAGGCCGTCCATCGCGCCGAACACCGCTGGACGCAGCCAGCCGCCGGAGACGTCGGCGTGGTGGTCAGGGTCGAGGGCCGCCGGTCTGTCGGCGGTCACGGAAGGGTGAGGATCTCGTGCCCGTCGTCGGTCACCGCGATGGTGTGCTCGAACTGGGCGGTCCACTTGCGGTCCTTGGTGACCACCGTCCAGCCGTCGCGCCACATCTCGTACTCGTGCGTGCCCAGCGTGATCATCGGCTCGATCGTGAACGTCATCCCCGGCTCCATGACCACGTCGAGCTGGGGGTCGTCGTAGTGCGGCACGTACAGGCCACTGTGGAACGCCTCGCCGATGCCGTGACCGGTGAAGTCGCGCACCACGCCGTACCCGAAGCGGCGCGCGTACGCCTCGATGACCCTGCCGACCGCGTTGAGCGGTCGTCCCGGCGCGACCGCGCGGATGCCGCGCATCATCGCCTCGTGCGTGCGCTCGACGAGCAGTTTGGCCTCTTCCGACACCTCACCGACGCAGAAGGTGGCGTCGGTGTCGCCGTGTACGCCGTTGATGAACGCGGTGACGTCGACGTTGATGATGTCACCGTCTTCGATCACGGTCGTGTCGGGGATGCCGTGGCAGATGACCTCGTTGAGGCTGGTGCAGCACGACTTCGGGAAGCCCTTGTAACCGAGGGTCGACGGGTAGGCGCCGTGGTCACAGAGGAACTCGTGCACGACCCTGTCGATCTCGTCGGTGGTGACGCCCGGCTTGCAGTGCTCACCAGCCAGCTGGGTGGCCTGCGCCGCCAGCCGGCCCGCGATACGCATCTTTTCGATCGTCTCGGGGGTCTGTACGTGCGATCCGCGCCACTCGCGGGG
This sequence comes from Micromonospora sp. CPCC 206061, assembly GCF_036906915.1. Taxonomy (NCBI): domain Bacteria; kingdom Bacillati; phylum Actinomycetota; class Actinomycetes; order Micromonosporales; family Micromonosporaceae; genus Micromonospora; species Micromonospora sp. CPCC 206061. The sequence goes on along the minus strand of NZ_JBAKHX010000123.1, from coordinate 13,291 downwards.
GCGTTTCTTGCCCACGTACTCGGGACGGGCGATCTGAGCGGGCACCTGGCGCCATGGCGATAGTTGGCCGGCCACCAGTGGAGCGCGGACGTTCATGGCATCCACCCTAGCGCCGCCCGACCGTACCCCGATGGTTGCCGCATGACAAGCGATGTGAAACGGTGAGTGCGTGGATCAGGAGTTCTCCACCCAGGTGAGCCAGGCGGGCGACCATGTCACCGTCCGGGTCACTGGCGAGGTGGACATGGCTACGGCCGACCTCATGTACAAGGCGGCGACCCCCGAGGGCGTCCGTGAGCTGACGCTCGACCTCCGCGAGGTCACGTTCTTCGACTCGGCCGGCATCCACGCCCTGATCCGGCTCACCAGCCGGTACCCGGACACGATGACCGTCGTCCCCTCGCACACGGTACGCCGGGTGCTCGACATCGCCGGCCTCGGCGAGCAGGCCTGGCTCAGCCGGCCCTGAACACCCGACGGATGGTGACCTCCGTGCCCTGATCCGTCCGGTCCACGGCCAGGTCGGCGAGCGCCCCGATCAGCACCAGCCCCCGGCCGCGGATTCCGGCGCTCACCGAGTCCCGCCACTGCCCGCTGTCTCGCACGACCGCAACGATCTCCGGCCCGTGGATCTCCGCACGCACCGCGATCTTCGACTCGGTCGGGTCGACCGGGTGCTCGATCGCGTTCGCCGCCGCCTCCGACACCGCCACCACGAGGTCGAACCGCTCGTCTTCCGGCACGTCGTGCGCGACGAGGAAAGCCTCCAGCCGGCGGCGCAGCACCGACAGCTTGGTCGGGTCGGTGGGCAGCACGAGCCCGAACCGGTCGATCTCGGTGGCCTCGACGGCCAGCAGCGCGATGTCGTCCCGCAGGGGTACGCCGGTGGCCTCGTCGAGCAGGGCGTCCAGCATGTCCTCGACGTGGTCGTAGGGGCGCGTCGCGCTGGCGCGCAGCCGGTCCAGGCCGGCGTCGATGCCGCCGCGCCGATCGTCGAGGGCGCCGTCGGTGTACAGCAGGACGCGCGCCCCCGGGTCCAGGTGGCCCTCCCGGGTGGGGAAGATCGCCTCCGGCATCGCGCCCACCGGCGGGCCCAGCGCCTCGTCGTGCAGGAACGCGACGGCACCGTCCGGGTCGATCCGCAGTGGCGGTGGATGCCCCGCGCTGGCGAGCCGCGTCCGCCCCGTGCGCGGGTTGAAGCGCAGGCATGCCGCCGTGGCGAAGACGCGCCGGCCAGTCGAACCCAGCAGGCGGTTGAGCCGGGTCAGCGCCGCGCCCGGGTCGAAGCCCTCCAGCACGTACGCCCGCAGCGCGTTGCGTATCTGGCCCATGACGGCCGCCGCCTGCACGCCCTTGCCGACGACGTCGCCGATCACCAGGACCAGCTCGCCGTCGCCGGCCAGGATCACGTCGTACCAGTCGCCGCCCACGTCCGCTTCGGCGCTGCCCGCGAGGTACCGGCTGGCGACCAACGCACCCGGCACCGCCGGCAGCGCCTGAGGCAGCAGGCTGTGCTGGAGCGTGGTGGCGATCCGGTGCTCCGCCTCGTAGAGCCGGGCGTTCTCCAGCCGCAGCCCGACCAGCCGGCCGAGCTGGGAAAGCAGTGCCCGCCCGGACTCGTCAGCCACCGGCGGCCACACCCGCAGTTCGCCGAACGTGGCACCGCCGCTGCCGACCAGGGGCACCGGAGACGACGGGGTGTCCGGTCCAGCACCGCCCGCGTCGACCTCGTGCCGAGTACCAGGAATGGATGCGACGACGCGGCCCGCGCCGACCATCCGCTGCCCGTGCTCGGCGGCGAGCCGAGCCACCTCGCTGGTCGACTGGGCCGCGCCGATCGCGACCGCGGCGTCGGCCAGCGCGCGGAGCTGGCGGATGAGCTGGCCGCGCAGCTGGCTCAGCTCCATTGTGGACCGCACCCGGGCCACGAGCTCCTGCGCCGCGAACGGCTTGACGAGGTAATCGTCCGCACCCGCGGCGAATGCCTCGACGGACGCCTGGTCGCCGGCCCGCGCGGAGAGCAGCACGATCGGCAGGTGCCGGGTCGCGGGGTCGGCGCGCAGGCGGGCGATCAGACCCAGGCCGTCCAGGCGGGGCATCATCACGTCCGCGAGCACAAGATCGAACGGCCGGTCCTGTACCGCGGCCAGCGCGGCCTCGCCGTCGGGCACGGCCGTCACTCTCCAGTACGGCGACAGCAGCCGGACCAGGTGGTCACGCAGGTCGGAGTTGTCGTCGGCGACCAGGATGTGGCCGCCTTCCCGCCCCGCTTCCCCGCTGTCGGTGCCGCTGGACCACCAGGTCACCTCGCCTGCGTACAGCGGCGCCACCTGCGGGTCGGAGTCGATGGCGCGGTGGATGATGCCGTCGGACGGCAGGTGGCCGGTGCCGAACGGCACGGTGACCGTAAACGTGCTGCCCACGCCCACCTCGCTCGACACGCCCACGGCACCGCCGTGCATGGTCACCAGTTCCCGCACCAGGGCGAGGCCGATGCCGGTGCCCTCGTGGCTGCGGGCGCGAGCGTCCACGGTGCGGTGGAAGCGCTCGAATAGCTTCGGCAGCTCGTCCGGCGGGATACCCACTCCGGTGTCGGTCACGGACAGCATGGCGGACCCGCGCTCCGCCCGTACCCGCACCACGACCTCGCCCGCGAAGGTGAACTTGACCGCGTTGGACAGCAGGTTGAGCAGCACCTTCTCCCAGGAGTCCCGGTCCACGTACACCGGGGCCGTCAGCGGCGGGCAGTCGACGACCAGGCGCAGTCCGGCGCGCTCGGTAGCGCCCCGAAAGGTGCTCGCCACCCGAGCGGTGAACGCGCTCAGGTCGGTCGGACGGTACGCCGCGCGGAGCCTGCCCGCCTCGATCGCCGCGAAGTCGAGCAGCGTGTTGACCAGCTTGAGCAGTCGCTGGCCATTGCGGTGGATGACCGCCGCCGGCTCCCGGTGACGGGTGGGCAGGTCGGCATCGGCGAGCAGGTCCTCCGCGGGACCGAGGATCAGCGTCAAGGGGGTGCGGAACTCGTGGCTCACGTTGGCGAAGAAGTCGGTCTTGGCTCGGTCGAGGGCGGCGAGTTGGGCGGCGCGCTTCCGCTCCTGCTCGTACGCCCGCAGGCTGGCGACGCCGCGCGACACCTGGTCGGCGAGCACGTCGAAGTAGTCGCGGTACGGCTGGTCGAGTGCGAGGTACCGGTTGACACCGAAGACGAGCGCGCCAACCGGCTGGCCACCGACCAGTACCGGCCGCACCAGCGCCCGCTCGGCGGCCGACGCGGGAGGGTCGAGGAGCAGGTCCGTCGTGGGCACGCTGTCCGCGAACGGATCCGGCATGACGGCTGGATTTTCCTGTACGCCGCAGACGCCGGCCAGGGCACCGTCGAGGTAGAAAAGCGCGAACGGCACGTCGGCGGGCTCGGTCAACAGCAGCCGGCATACCTCGGCGCCGAACTCCGTGCCACTCCGGTCGGTCAGGGGCGCCAATCCGGTACCCAGCGCGCCGAGCGTACGCAGCCGCCGCTCGCTCAGCACCCGCCCGGTTGTCTCGCTGACGATGCACAGCACCCCGCCGACCGAGGCGTCGTCAAGCCGGACCGGGTCGTACGAGATGTCGAAGTACGTCTCCTCCAGGAAGCCGCGCCGGCTGAGCCGGAACGGATGGTCCGTGCCCCAGAACGATTCGCCGGAGCACTCGACACCGGTGAGCAGCGGATCCAGCACGTCCCACAGCTCCGCCCAGTGCTCCCGGGCGGGGCGCCCGAGCGCGTGCGGGTGCTTGTCACCGATCGTGGGCCGGTACCCGTCGTTGTAGAAAGCGACCCGCTCGGGTCCCCAGAACATCACCGCCTGGGTGCGCGACGCGAGCAGCATGCTGACCGCGCTCTGTAGCGGGAGCGGCCAGTTGTCCGGACTGCCTACGGCAGCGGAGGACCAGTCGTAGGCCCGCATGAGCGCGCCCATCTCGCCCCCACGGTCGAAGGCGACGGCGAGTCCGGCCGGAACCGGCGCGGTACTCGCTGACCCCATACTGGCTCCCCCGGAAGATCGGCTCCTGGGCAGCTAGTACCCGATCGGGGGGCCTAAATAACTACCTCGCCGCCGACACCGTGCGGCGGGAGCGGGCCGCCTCGACCAACGCCTCGAAGAGCCGGAAGTCGGCCGTGTCTTCGGGGTGCCACTGGACGGCGACCGCGAAGGCCCGCCGCGGGTCTTCCACGATTTCGACCAGGTCGTCGCCAGTGGACCAACCGACAGGGTCGAGCCCGCCGACGTCGCGCACGCCCTGGTGGTGGAACGAGTTGACGACCAGCTCGTCGCCGAGGATCGCGTGGGCGCGAGAACCGGGCAGCAGCCGTACCCCGTGGTGCCCGAACTTGGGCCCGCTGGTCGGCCGGTGCCCGTCGTGGCCGAGCACGTCGGGAAGGTGCTGGTGCAGTTTGCCGCCGTACGCCACGGCCATCAGCTGCATGCCGCGGCAGATGCCCAGCAGGGGCAGGTCCATGTCGATGGCCGCGCGCAGGAGCAGCAGTTCGGCGGTGTCGCGCTTCGGGTTGACCTTGGTCGATGGGTGCGGCGCCTCGCCGAACAGGCCCGGGTCGACGTCGGAGCCGCCGGTGAACATGATGCCGTCGAGGCCCTCCAGGACGTCGATGTCAGGGGCGTCCGGCGTGATCAGTACGGCTCGACCGCCGCTCTCGTGCACGGCGTGCACGTACGAGAGCGGTAGCACCGCCGAGAAGGTGTCGTTGATGCCGAACTTCGCGTCCTCGGCGTACGTGGTCAGGCCAATGACTGGGCGCCTCATGACCCCCAACCTATCGCGCGCCGGGCGCGGGGCGACCCGAACGCCCTGGCGGGGGCCGTTCGGACGGCTCAGGGCACGGCGGTCGGCGGCCGCTGATCGGGTATCCGGAACACCTGCGCGCCCCAACCGCCAGGGGTGGCCACCAGCTTGGCGGCCAGGTCCTTCAACTCCGGCGAATCCGGTGAAAGCCGAGCGATGTCGATGTTGACGCAGAGGAACGCGACCAGCCCGAGGGTGCGGTCTTCCAGTGAGATCGTGGTCGCCTTGACCTCACGCCCGTTCTTCGGGTGGCGCAGCCGGTACGAGTGCCGGACACCGGCCCACCTGTTGGTCGCGTAGGCGCGAATCACGTCTTCGCCGAAACTGGATGCCTGGTCACCCTCTTTTCGATCGGTGATCGAATTCTTGATGACCGAAACCGAATGCAGCGGGTCGCGGGTGTCGTGCAGGACGAACTTGATCGGTACTCCGGCAAACGTGTCACCCAGGCCGGCGGTGATCTTTTGAAACTGCTGGAGCATGTGCTCGCGCTGGGCGACCAGCGATTGCGGCTCGACGAGCTGGCGAAGCTTCTTGCGGTATCGATTGCGTAGCTTGTCGAGCAGCAGGACGGCGCTCGCGGAGCGCTCCACGACGCCGCGATTGTGCTCGGCGAGATAGAGCAGGTCGATCGCCGCCCGCGGGTTGTAGTGGGCGAGCAACTCCTGGCACACCCGCTCGAACGACGGCATGTCGAGCCGCAGCAGGCCATTATTCCCGACCTTGATGGGATAGTCCGCCATTTCGACCAGGGCCTGCCCGTTCAGGGATACCTCTTTCGGCGACAGGGAACGGCCGACGAAATGGGTCACGAGCGCCGCCGCGCTCGCGCCGAGCACAGCGCTGACGATCTCGGTGATCACGAGTGGCCGTCCTTCCCGGGCCGCGCATCCCGGTCCTTACTTCGATGGTGGTCCACGCCCGCAACCCGCCGGTCAGGCATCGGCACCGGCTTCGCGGCGCACCAGCAGCACGCGAACCAGGCAGCGCCGCTGCCCCGCCGCGCGGTCGTCGGTGAACGCGCCGCGCTTGTGCAGCACGGCGTGGTCGTCGACCACCAACAGGTCGCCTTTGGCCAGGGTGAGCCGGTACTGGAGAGCCGGCCGCCCCAGCACCTCGTCGAGAGCGTCGAGCGCCGCCAGGTCGCCGGCGTCGAGCGGCACGCCCGTGATCGCCGGGGCCATCTCGACCCGCTGGCGGTTGCAGCGCACGCGCGGGCGAGCCCCGCCCACGTCGAAGATCGGTGCCCACATGACCGGCGCCTGACCGCTCTGCGCCACGTGCGACCGCTCGAACGCGTACGGCTGGCACAGGCGCTCGAACTCGCGCGGGTACTCCCGGCGAAGCACGTCGATGACCGCGTGCGTGCGGATCAGCGTCGACTCGCCACCTACGGGCGCCGCGCCGAGGCACAGCAGGCCGAACATGTCGACCTCGTGACCGTGCGGGCTCATCGCGCCGTCGTTGTGGATGTCGAGGCCGTCGGCGGACTTGGACGTGTAGACCCCGGGCCTATAGGTGCCGTCGGGCCGGAAGCGCGAGCTGCCCTCGTCGCGGACCAGCCAGCCCAGCGTCATCGCACCCTCGGGCCCCTGTGGCAGCGGGTCGCCGACCGACTTCAACAGCTCGGGCGCGAATACGCACGCCTGCTCTGGTGTCAGGTCGTCGACCGGCACGCCGCTCACCAGCGCGTATCCGGGAAAGCCGTCGACGCGCCGCATTATCTGAGCGGCGAGAGCATGATGATCATCGGTATAGGGCACTCGCCGGGAATCGTCGTCGGCACCGACCACATTCGCCTCCCCTTATCCGAATGGCTCACCCAGCGTAGGGAACACTTCGACTGATAGCAATTGACCGTCCGTCGACCCCATACAGCTGATAGCCTGACCGCGCTTAGTCTCGGGCCGGGAGAGGCGATCTTTTACAGAGTCATTCCCCGACAGAAGGTGCCGAATTGATCAGCGACATGATTCACAACGGCGTGGATTCGTTGCCCGCGCTCGGCCCGTACCGGCCCGTGGTAAACGCTGGCGGCCTGATTTTCGTCTCCGCGCAGACCGGAATCGACCCGCTCACGCTGGAACTGCCGGGCGGCGATTTCAAGACCGAGTGCCGGCAGGCGTTCGCAAACCTCCTGACGGCCGTACGAGCCGGTGGGGCGAGCGCGGCCGACATCGTCCGGATGACCGTCCTGTACACGGATCTGGCCGACTTCGACGCGGTCAACGACGTGTTCGCGGAGACATTCCCGCACAACCCTCCGGCGCGCACCGCCGCAGTGGTGCAGCTGCCGGGCGGCAAGCGGGTGGCGGTCGACGCGATCGCGGTCGCGCCGCAGCCCTAGCTAGAGCGGCGTCACGTACGCCCCGGTGACGCCTCCGTCCACAACGAACTGCGCCGCCGTCATGAACGACGCGTCGTCGCTGGCGAGGAACGCCACCGCCGCCGCGATCTCCTCCGGCTGGGCGAACCGGCCCATCGGCACGTGCACGAGGCGCCGGGCGGCCCGCTCCGGGTCCTTGGCGAACAGCTCGATCAGCAGCGGCGTCGCCACCGGCCCGGGGCAGAGCGCGTTGACCCGGATCCCCTCCCGGGCGAACTGCACACCCAGTTCCCGGGTCAGGGCCAGCACCCCGCCCTTGCTTGCCGTGTACGCGATCTGACTGGTCGCGGCGCCCATGAGGGCGACGAACGACGCGGTGTTGATGATCGATCCCTTGCCCTGCCGCTGCATGTGCGGGATCGCGTACTTGCAGCACAGGAAAACGCTCGTGGTGTTGACCTTGATGACCCGCTCCCAGGCCTCCAGCCCGGTCACCAGGATCGAGTCGTCGTCCGGCGGCGAGATGCCGGCGTTGTTGAAGGCGATGTCCACGCGCCCGTGCCGCTCGGCCACCCCGTCGAAGAGGTCGCGCACCGCAGCCTCGTCGGTGACGTCGCATTGGACGAATTCGCCGCCGACCTCGTCCGCGGCCGCCTTACCCGCGTCTTCGTTGACGTCGACGCAGACCGTGATCGCTCCCTCGGCGCTCAGCCGCCGCACCGTGGCCAGCCCGATGCCCGACCCGGCGCCGGTCACCACCGCGACCCGCCCCGCCAGCCTTTCCATGTCACTCCTCGGTTGCGATGAAGACGTTCTTGACGTCGGTGAAGGCGTGTAGGGCGTCCGGGCCCAGCTCGCGACCCAGGCCGGACTGCTTCATCCCGCCGAACGGGGTCCAGTAGCGCACGGAGGAGTTGGAGTTGACGCTCAGGTTGCCGGACTCCACGCCCCGGGCCGCCCGGATCGCCCGGCCCACGTCGCGCGTCCAGATCGAGCCGGACAGCCCGTACTCGGTGTCGTTGGCGAGCGCCAGCGCCTCCGCCTCGCCGTCGAACGCAAGCACCGACACCACCGGGCCGAAGACCTCCTCGCGCCAGTGGCGGTCGGCCGGCGAACCGGCGAGCAGCACCGTCGGGGCGTACCAGAATCCGTCACCCTCCGGGGCCGAGCCCCGGAACGCGACCTCGGCTTCGTCCACATAGGACGAGACAGTGGCACGCTGCCCGGCCGAGATGAGCGGGCCCATCTCGGCCGTGTCCAGCGCCGGATCCTCCACCCGGAACGCCTTGACCGCCGCCTCCAGCAGCTCAAGGAACTCCTCGTACACCGGCCGCTCCACCAGCAGCCGCGACCGCGCGCAGCAGTCCTGGCCGGCGTTGTCGAAGACCGCGGCCGGTGCCGCCGCGGCGGCCCTCTCCAGGTCGGCGTCAGCGAAGACGATGTTGGCGCTCTTGCCCCCCAGCTCGAGCGTCACCCGCTTCACCTGCTCCGCGCAGCCGGCCATGATGCGCTTGCCGACCGCGGTCGAACCCGTGAAACACACCTTCCGGACCGCGGGGTGGGTCACGAACCGCTCGCCCACCACGCTGCCCTTGCCCGGCACCACCGTGAAGACACCCTCCGGCAGCCCGGCCTCCAGGGCCAGCTCACCGAGGCGCAACGCGGTGAGCGGGGTCAGCTCGGCCGGCTTGAGCACCACCGTGTTTCCCGCCGCCAGCGCCGGGGCGAACCCCCACCCGGCGATCGGCATCGGAAAGTTCCACGGCACGATCACGCCGACGACGCCCAGCGGCTCGTGGAACGTCACGTCGAGCCCGCCTGCCACCGGAATCTGCCGGCCGGTCAGGCGCTCCGGCGCGCCAGCGTAGTAGTCGAGCACGTCGCGGACGTTGCCCGCCTCCCACCGCGCGTTGCCGATGGTGTGCCCCGCGTTGCGCACCTCGAGCCGCGCCAGCTCTTCGAGATGCGCGTCGACCACTGCGGCGAAACGCCGCAGCAGCCGGGCGCGGTCACCGGGCGAGACCTGCCGCCACGATTCGAACGCCCCCCTCGAACGCTCGATCGCCGCGTCGGCCTCCCCCACTGAGTACGACGGGACCGTGGCGACGGTTCGCCCGGTCGCTGGATTCTGTACATCGATCATGGTCATAGCCGTTCGAAACCCCGGAACATCTCCCAGTCGGTGACCGCGGCGTCGAACGCGGCCAACTCGACGCGGGCGTTGTTGGCGTAGTGCCCGACGACCTCGGCACCGAACGCCTCCCGCGCCACCGGCGAGGCCTCCCACAGCCCCAGCGCGTCGCGCAGGGTCGCCGGCACCCGGGACGCCTTCGCGTCGTCGTACGCGTTGCCGGCGTACGCGTCCTCCAGCTCCAGCTCGTTTTCGATGCCGTGCAGCGCGCCCGCCACCAGCGCGGCGATCGCCAGGTACGGGTTGACGTCCGCGCCTGGTACCCGATTCTCGACGCGGGTCGAGTGCTGGCCATGCCCCACGAGGCGCAGCGCGCAGGTGCGGTTGTCGGTGCCCCAGCGCACGGCCGTCGGTGCGAACGAACCTGGCTGGTAGCGCTTGTAGGAGTTGATGTGCGGCGCGTAGAAGAGGCTCATCTCGCGCATCGTGGCGAGCAACCCAGCTATCGCCCGCCGCCCGGTCACCGACAGGTGCGCTGCCTGCCCGCTCCCGGCCGCGTGGCCTGAACCGTCGCCATACATCGCACCGGCGCCGTCGGCGGTACGCAGCGAGAAGTGGATGTGACAGGAGTTGCCCTCGCGCTGGTTGGGCTTTGCCATGAAGGTGATCGACATGCCCTCCTGGGCGGCGATCTCCTTCGCGCCGTTCTTGTAGATCACATGGTTGTCGGCGCACGAGAGCGCGTCGGCGTACCGGAACGCGATCTCGTGTTGCCCGAGATTGCACTCGCCCTTGGCGCTCTCCGGGACGAGCCCGGCGCCCGCCATCTCGTTGCGGATCCGGCGCAGCAGCGGCTCGACCCGCGCGGTGCCGAGCAGCGAGTAGTCGACGTTGTAGAGGTTCGCCGGGTTGAGGTCGCGGTATCCGCGCCGCCAGGCGTCCTCGTACGAGTCGCGGTAGAGCACGAACTCCAGTTCGGTGCCGGCGTACGCGGTGAGGCCGTGGCCGGCGAGCCGGTCGAGCTGGCGGCGCAGGATCTGTCGCGGCGAGGCGACCACGTCCCTTTCATCGTCGAGCCACTTGAGGTCGGCGAGCAGCATCGCCGTGCCCGGCTGCCACGGGACCCGGCGGAGCGTGCCGAGGTCGGGCACCATCGCGAAGTCGCCGTAACCGCGCTCCCACGACGACATCTCGTATCCGTCGACCGTGTTCATGTCGACGTCGACGGCGAGCAGGTAGTTGCACCCCTCGCTGCCGTGCGGCACCACCTCGTTCAGGAAGAACGGGGCGTGGAACCGTTTGCCCTGCAGGCGCCCCTGCATGTCGACGAGAGCGAGGACGACCGTGTCGATCTCACCTGTGCCAACGGCCGCCCGCAGCTCGTCAACCGAGATCATGAGGCCACTCTCCCATAAGAAAGGTCTATTAGTAAACCAATAGGCCGCGCAGCAACTCCGCCGTACCGTCGCAGTGCTCCTCCATCGCGGCCCGCGCCCCACCCAGGTCGCCGGCGAGGATCGCGTCGACCACCTGCGCGTGCTGTGCGTCGGAGTGGTCCAGGTTGCGTTTGATGACCGGTATCGCCGCCAGCAGCTTGTCGAGCCGGAGCTGCACGTCCGCGACCGCCGCTGCCAACGACGGGCTGCCGCTCGCCGCCGCGATTGCCAGGTGCAGCCGCGAGTCGGACACCCGTCGCGTCGCCGGGTCACGGTCACGCGAGGCCGCAAGGCAGGTCACCAGGTGCTGGCGGTCGGTCGCCGGCATCGCCCGGCTGGCCGCCAGCCCCGCCGCCCCCGGCTCGACCACCCGCCGGAAATCGAGCGCGTCGTGCAGCGCGTCGCCCATCTCCCGGGCCAGCTGGCCGGCGTCGGGACGCGAGGCGCCCGCCGGGTGAGCGGGAATGGCCGACACCACGAACGTGCCGCCGGCCCGGCCGCGCCGGGACTCCAGGTACCCGGCCTCGCGCAGCGCCGCGATGGCCTCCCGCAGCGTCACCCGGCTGACCCGCAGCCTCTCGGCCAACTCGCGCTCCGCCGGCAGCCGCTCGCCGACACCGACCACACCGAGCTTGATCGCCTGTACCAGCCGCGCCACCGTGATCTCGAACGCGTTGCCGCCCCGGACCGGCCGCCACATCGCCATGGCGGCCGGATCGGTTTGGGCGTCGGCCACGATCGTCACAGCGCGAAATCTACTCGGTGCTCGTCGCCGCCGGCTCTTCCCGCTTCTCGGGCACTTCGGGCACGTTCTGCCGCGGGCCCGTGAACCACTTGCGGGCGCTCAGCATCCACCACACCCACGCGCCACCGAGTACCACCGCGACCGCCACGATCGTGTAGTTGAACGTGGACGCCGTGATGGGAGAGGTTGTCGGCAGCACGAACAGCACGCAGATGATGCCGACCCACACGATCGCGGCCCAGCCCACGAGCGCGCTCCACTTGCCCAGGTTCCACGGCCCGGGCTGGAAGTCCGGGCTGCGGCGGCGCAGGAACACCGGCGTCACGTACGCGATGTAGAGGCCGATGACGGCGATCGACGTCGCGGCGAGGTAGGCGGTGGTGTTCCACAGCGACGGCAGCACCAGCAACGTCGAGCAGGTGACGCAGAGCCAGATCGAGTTCGTCGGCGTACCGGTGCGCGGGTTGACCTGGCGCCAGATCCGCGAGCCGGGCAGCGCGCCGTCACGGCTGAACGCGAACGCCATCCGGGAGTTGGCTGTCACCGACGCCATGCCGCAGAAGAACTGCGCCACCACGCAGATGAACAGCAGGAACGTGCCCAGGTTGTCGCCGGCCGCGTCGATGAAGATCTGCGCGGGCGGCAGGCCCAGGTCGGTCGTACGCTGCGCCTCGTAGTCCTGGATCGACCAGGTGATCGCGACCAGCAGCAAGAACCCGGCGATCACCGACACGACGACCGACATCACGATCCCGCGCGGCGCCGCCTTGGCCGCGTCATGCGTCTCCTCGGCCACGTGCGCGCTCGCGTCATACCCGGTGTACGTGTATTGCGCCATGAGCAGACCAATGAAAACCGCGTAGACGCTCGCCCCGGCGAAGCTGAAGCCGGTGGCGTTCCTGACCTCGAAGAACACCTCGGAGATCGGCTTGTGCTGGTCGGGCACGATCGCCAGCACGCCCACGATCACCGCGACGCCGACCAGATGCCACCAGGCGCTCACGTCGGAAAGCACCCGCACAAGGTTGACGCCGAACGTGTTGAGCAGGCCGTGCGCGACGATGATGACGAGGAAGATCAGGAACGTCCGGCCGGCCGTGACCTCCATGTCGAAGGTGAGGCTGAGAAAGGCGGACGTCGTGATGGCGGCACCGAAGTCGATGGCCGCCGTGACCGCCACCTCGCCGAGGAAGTTGAACCAGCCGACGAACCACGCCCAGGCCGCGCGATTTCGCTTGGCGAGGGCAGCGGCCCACCAGTACAGGGCACCCGCAGTTGGGTATACCGAGCAGATCTCGGCCATGGCCAGCGCCACCAGGATGACCATGAGGCCGACAAAGAGCCAGCCCAGCGTGATGGACAGCGGGCCACCGGCCGTCATGGCGATGCCGTACGAAGTGATCGCGCCGGCGAGGATGGAAATGATCGAGAAGGACACGGCGAAGTTGGAGAAGCCCGACAACTTGCGGTGCAGTTCCTGCTTGTAGCCGAGTTGGGCGAGGCGTTCCTCGTCAGTCATTGCGCTCATCGTGCCGCCTTTCGTGCGCCACTCGTGGCCACGACAGACCACACCCCCTCCTGTGACCTGGGCCACCTCCTGCCCGACATCGTGACGCCGCCAGACTCTCAGGTCAATGGATCACTGAGCCTTTATTCCGCTGTTTACATACCTTTATCGCGCACTCTCCCTTCTCCCTCCGCGCCACACCCGGCACCCCTCCCGCGCCCCCGCCCGCCGCACCGCACCCCCGCCCGCCGCACCGCACCCCCGCCCGCCGCACCGCACCCCCGCCCGCCGCGCCGCACCCCCGCCC
>NZ_JBAKHX010000122.1:0-15285 GCF_036906915.1 Micromonospora sp. CPCC 206061 | reverse complement strand
GTCGTGATCGTCATCAGGTGCTCTCTCCTTGATCAGGAGTTACACCGATCTTTTTACACTCCCACGCGATCAGTGCACTCCGCGAAAGCGTGGGGAACTCACGTCTACGCGGCGCTGTTTGATTGACCCGTGAGCTGGTGTGGCGCCGAGTCAGCAAGGGCACAAGCGTGGTGGCGGGGTCATGCCCCGCCACCAGTCGCTGTTCCTACTTGCCGGCATCCCCTCCCGGGTTGCCGCTGCTGCGATGGTCGAGGATCCGCACAGTGGTGCTCAGCTTGATCGGGAGGTCCTCTGAGCCGCGCAGGAACGGGTGGATGTAGACCGGGCGGCGCAGGGTCCGGCCTGGTCCGTATGCCTGGTTGCGCCAGTGTCCGGTGACCCAGATGCGGCTGGTGTAGGTCCGGCCGGTGCCGGTCGCGGTGCTGCTGGCGGTGTCCTCTCGTCGGGTGCGGGCGCGGATACGCACGATGCGTACGTCGGGCAGCGGCCGCTTGGCGCGGGCGTACCTCTTGCGAATGGTCTTGTCGATTTCGGCGGGCGCCGTTTCGCCGGCTTTCTGTGCGATCAGCAGCCAGGTTGCCAAGAGGATTGCGGAGCCGTGGTCGTGTGCGTCGTTGACCAGTTGCTCGTGGCGTAACTGGAAGGTTCGTATGGGTGCGAGCCAGCCCACCGCGTCGCGGAGGTGTTGCATCGTCTGGTCGTCGAGGCCGGTGCCGATGGCGCGGTAGGCCACGGCCTGGATCATGTCGGCGTGTGTTGACCATGAGATGGCCGTGATCCTGCGGGCTGTCGCCGGACGTGTCCAGACGAGCAGTCCGTCGTCGCCGGGTGCGAGATCCTTGTTGGCGGTGACCGCCGGCATCTGCGTGGCGGCGTGTTCGGCCAGTTCGGTGAAGCTGTTGTCGATCCAGTAGAGCCGGGCTCGGTCGAGGCTGTCGGCGAGGTGGTCTCGCGTCTGGGTGATGCGCATGCTGGCGGGTAGCCCGTCGGCGCCGCGGTAGAACGCGGCGAGCCGGTCGCGGACCTTTGGCAGGTCGCGCGGGCTGAGGTTCAGGTCCGGCCACGCGGTGGTGGTGATCAGGGTGCGACCGGGTCGCCGTTCGTCGAGGAAGGCTTGATGCAGTCTTTGGGCCTCGGCGTGCGCGAAGGGGATGTTGTGCATGCCCATGCGGCGCATGGCGCGGTCGACTGCCCGGTGTGCCTTTCCGGCGTCGATGTCGGCCATGCAGGCCACGCAGGCGGCCCATGCTTCGCCGAGGTGCTGCAACAGGTTTGTTTGTGCGCTGCTGGCAAGTACCGCGACCCCACCACCGCGCAGTGTCCACATTGGGTGGTGGTCGCCGCAGAAGTCGCAGGTTCTGTTCACGGTGTCGAGTTGGGCGACGGGGACGGGTACTGGCTGGTGCCCGTCGTCGTCATGGTGCAGTGGGTGGATGTAGTCGCCGTCGAGGACGTTGAGTGGGGTCAGGCAGGTGGCACAGGCCATTTCTTCACGCGGGCCGGTCATGCGGTCACGCCCCGGTATCGCTGGCGCAGGTCGCGCAGGCGCGGGCCTCGGCTCGGCGCGCTCGTGGGCATTGGCGTGCCGGGTTCGTAGGTGGCGTACCGGTTTCCGCCGCGATGCTTGGCGCGGTACACGGCGACGTCGGCGCGGCGTAGAGCGAAGTCTTCGAGTGGGTCTGTGGTTTCGACGATGGTCGCGCCGATGCTGACGGTCACCGTGATTGGCGCGTCGTCGGCAGCCAACTCGACTGGCCGGGCGATCTTTCCGACGAAGAGGTCGGCGACGTGGCCGTGTTCGTGATCCCGCAGGGGCAGCATGACAGCAAACCCGTCGCCGGAGAGCCGGGCCTCGGTCCAGCTGCGCAAATCAGCGACCTCGGTGATTCGTTCGCCGATTTCGATCAGCAGGTCCTCTCCGGCCTCGTGCCCGTAGGTGTCGTTGACGAGCTTGAAGTCACCGAGGTCGATGGGCAGGACAGCCGCGGGCCGTGCATTGTCGGCGACGGCGCGGGCGGCGTAGAAGCCGACAGCGTCGGCCCGTTGGGCACGCAGGCGGCGGATGGCGGGCCAGGCGACCAGCCTGGCGACGAGACACGCCACCAGGGTGGTGGCGATCAAATTCGGCGCTTGGGACACTTGGGTCCTCCTTTGGTGGAGAACCCGGGACGCGAACGTTTTGGTAGGCGAGAGCGTCCCGGGTCCTGAATGCGGCGACGACCCGCCGAAGGCGGGCCGTCATTCGTGTTTGTGCCGCGATGCCGGCGGCAACGGCGGTGCGGTGAGGAAGTGGGTGGCTGCTCGGTCAGCGCTCCGAGGCCGGTGGTGTGGAGCCGTCGATGGTCCAGGCCGCACCGACGCGGGCGGGGTACCGTCCAGCCGTGCCCTTGGCCCAGCGGTAGGCCGGTTGCCGGGGATCATCGGTGCGTGAACGGCGGCCAAGCAACCGGGTGGGATCGCTGGGCGTGCCTAACGGTCGGTGCTCGTACTTCTCCGACAGCACGTTGACGTACTCCACATGGGAGGCGTACGGGACGTACACACCGTGCAGGATGGTGCCGCCGAGCCGGTCGCAGCAAGCGATCGAGACCGGATACCAGCCGTCGATAGCTACGGTGGCGATGTGGCCGCAGTCCAGGAAAAGGTCGAATACGCACAGCCGATGGATCTGGGTGGCATCTGGCTCGGGATGCCGGCTGGTCATCCCGTTTGCCGCTGTTCGTGGAGGTGCTGGCAGACCGTCTCTGGAGCGCTGTAGTGCCGGATGATCCACTTGGCCTTGGCGGCGATGATCTCGTCTCGGCATGCCTCGAGTCCCATGGCGAAGGCGGCGTCGATGAGCCGCTGCGCTGTCTCGGTGTACATATATTTCCTGGCCAGCACCGGGCGTCGACGCCGGCGACTTGGCGGCGCGGGTCGTTGGGTGGCTGCCGGCTCGTCGTTTCCTCTACCCGGCCACCAGCCGGACAGCGGTCCTTTGTAGTCGCGATCCAGGCAGTAGCGCGCCAGAGCGTCTACCCAGGCAGGCATGCGCTTGACCTGCTCCAATTCCTCGAACAGTGCACCAGTTACGGCTCCGTCCCTGGTGAACCTGTGAAGTGCTGTTCCCGGGCCATGATTCAGGTGCGCGGCGATGAGCCATGCCGTGTCGCTTCGGACGGCGCGCTTCGCCCACGTTGCTTGCTCGATGGCTCGTTTGATCTTGAGCCGGTCCAGTGGGTGCGGTACCCGCACTGGCAGCACTAGGCCGGCGGGGTATCGGCTAGTAGCGGTGCTCGGTCCGTAGTCGTCCGCCCAGGTGAGGTGGACGTACGGGCCGTCGTGGCGGACCGCGGCGACGCGGGCGATGCCGAGTGACGGCTCTATTGCCAGGTCGCCGCAGGTCAACCTTCCCGCTGAGCGCATGACGATCTCGTGGCGAGGCTGACTGATCATGGCGTCACCTCGCCGTCGAACCGCCCGTCTGCCGGGCGTTGGTCGCGGCGGCGTGGGCCGTGCCGTCCGCTGTTGCGGGGCATGCGCATTTCGGGGTGGTAGGTGCGGTGGCTGCCGGGGTGCCGTTTGGCGTGGTAGAGGGCGATGTCGGCGTGGTGGAGCATCGCGCCGAACGTGCCGTAGATGCCGTCGTACACGGCGATGCCGGCGCTGGCCGTGGGATGCAAGGTGATGTGGCCGTCGTCGGTGCGCAGGATGGCCGGCTCCGCGACGAGGTTCAGGATGGTGGCCACCGGCTTGGCAGGTTCATCGCCATTCGTGGGGAGCAGGAGGAGGAACTCGTCTCCCGCGAGGCGTGCCGCCATCCCGCCGTGTGCCTTGGCAGCGACGGCCAGCCGCTCGGCGACTGCGCGTAGCAGATCGTCGCCGGCGTGGTGGCCGTAGGTGTCGTTGGTGCGCTTGAACCCATCGAGGTCGACCAGGGCGACGGTGGTGGCGGCGCCGAGCAGTTCACGGACGTTGAAGAGCTGTTCCGCCGACGTCCGGTTGGGTAGGCCCGTAAGCCGGTCGTGCCCGGCGACGTGTTGAGCCGCACGGAGCCGGACTTCGAGGAGATCAACCTGGGCCTGGAGTGTGCGGATTGTTGGGCGGGCGCTGAGCCAGCCCGCGGTGAAGCTGAGTGCCGCGGTGGCGGCAAGGGCAGCATGGATGGACACTGGAGTCCTCTCATTGAGAGAACCCGGGACGCTTACGTTTCCTAGGCGGTGGCGTCCCGGGTCCAATAACGGATGACGGCCCGCCGGTGGCGGGCCGCTTTTCCTGTGTTTGGGCCGCTGATCGGCGGCCTCGTGCTTGCCGGACGGCCCCTCAGGCCGGTTGTCGGGCTCGGGCCTGGGCTCGGCATGCTGGTCCGGTGTGTGGCCTATCCGCGTGCGGTGATGGGGCGCACGCGGAGGATCTGGTTGGGTAGCAGCAGCGCCGCCGGCAGGTTGGTGATTGGGTCGGTGATGACCGTGTAGTCGCGTGCCCAGACGGCGTGCCATGCCTCGGCAGGCTGGCCGGCGCGGTGGCCGTCGGGGTCGCCGAGCACGATGCCGACTCCGGTGAACGCTGTGGCGTGTCCGCTGGCGCGGTAGTGGTCCATGCGGCCGGCCAGCATCGGGCATGCGGCGATCGAGTAGTGGAAACACTCGGGGTGCATGGCGGCTTCGGCGGCGATGTGGCGGCGCAGGTCGCGGTCGCGCATCGCGAACACGTACCGGGCCTGCAGGGGGTGTCCGCAGATCTGGCACCACCGGCGGTGCAGGGCCTGTGCGGCGCGATCGGCGTCGACCGCGCCGAACCGGTAGCGGCCGTCCGCAGTCTGGGCAGTGATCCAGGGCACGACGAGCCCAGCTGTGAGCGGGCGGTGACGCAGCCTCACCGGAATCGTGGGCGGGGTCGATTCGCTCATATCTGTACGTCCCGTCGGGCGCGCGTTGCCGGCCGGGGACGCCCCCGCAGGATCAGCTCCGACACGTTGTGCAAGAGCTGGTGGACTAGCCATGACCGTGCGGTCGGCAGAACGATGACGTAGGACGCGCCGACGCGCTCAGCGTGCGTGAACATCTGCGGACTGTCGGGGTTGACGGTGGCTACGACGACGAAGCCACCGCAGGACAACGGGTTGCGGATCCGGGCGATGAGGTCCGCGCCCACGATGATCAGCCGGCGGCGGCTGGCGTACCGACGGCCGTCCAGGATGGATTCGTTGTACTCGAACACCCAGCCTATGTGCTGCTCGATGATCCATAACTCGGCGCGCAGCGGGCGGCTGGCGGTGATGGCTAGGACTGGCCACCAGCTGACTGGCATGGAAACCTCCAGATACGAAAAATGCCGGCCTCCCGAGCAGGGAGACCGGCGAAGATTGATTGGCGCCGAACGTTGGGCAGCCCCGCAAACGAGCGGGCCCAACGCTGCACGGTGGACTGATCGGCTCAGGCGGCCAAGACCAGGTCGAAGGCCCGCTTCTTCAAGGTGACGGCACCGTCGGCGAGGGTCTTGGTCAGGGCGCGTCGGCTGGCTCCGGCATCCGGGTGCTCACCTTCGTTTCACGCCGGTGATCGCGGCGGTCTGTGAGGCGGCCGTGCTCGGCATGCGGGCAGCCATCAGCGCACGGCCGGCGTCGGTGGCGAGCAACTCGTGCTGTTCGATCGCGATCGTCTCGGCGCGCAGCTCACGAATCCGTGCCTCTATCTCGCCGGTTGATGGTCATCGCCGCAGCGCCGACCCTGCTGGCGAGATGCGCTTCCTTGACCAGACCGGCGGACTCCTCCAGCCGGCAACATGCCGTCGCCATAGCCGCGGTCAGCGCCAGCCGTTCGCCGACCGACAGGGCGGACAGGTCGGCTCCACTGCCGGTGTCGACCTGGTGGGCCAGCCGGCGGCTGATCTGGGCGAGGTGGGACAGCAGCAGGTTCAGGCCGTTGAGCAGCCGGGCGAACTGGGCGCCGTCGCCGACAGTGTGCCGGCCGTGCGGGATGGCGTCGGACAGGTGCTCGGCCATGCGCAGCATGACCTCCATCGCTGTGGCTGTGTGCGCCGGGCTGATGCCGGCCTCGTCGCCGAACAGCTCGTCCAGTGTGGCCATCAGCTCGGGCTTCTGCGGCAGGCGCGGGGCGTCGGGTAGGCCGTCGTAGAAGTCGGCGTGGGTGATCAGGTACCAGGCGTTCCTGAGCATGGTCGGCTTCCTTTCGGTGGGCATGACGAAAAGGGGCGGCCATCGGTGGTGGCCGCCCCTCACGGAACAGGAATGTGACAGGTCGCCCCGCGCCGGGCGGCGCGAGGTCGACACTGTGTTGGGGACGGGGTGCTGAAGGGCCTGTCAGCCCTAGCGTCGGGCGGCCGACCCCCGCAGGGGTGGGCAATGCCGGCGCGCGGCGGGCTGTTAGGTCAGCAATGGGGTGGTGCGAAAAGGGTGTGCCCCGAGGCTAACTCGACGACCTGACAGCCCAGCCCGGCCGACCCTGCCTCGGTGCTGACAGCACCGGTCAGCGCTACCCCGCGGGACTGACACCGCAGGCCAGGGACGCCGGGACAAAGGTTCACCGGTCAGCGCGGGCCGGGCTGGTGGCGTACCGGAGCCGACTAGCTGCGTCGCAGCACGAGGACGTCCTCATGCGCGACGAGGTGCACCGGGATGCCTTCGGCGCGGGTGCGGCGTACGGCCATCAGCCCGAACATGCTGGCACGGTGCACGATCTGCCCGTCGCGGACGGCGGCGAGCATCGCCGCGCATCGCTCCACCGGAACCAGTCCAACCGACTTCGCGACCGCCAGCAGCTCGCCGGGCAGGTCGATGAAGTCGTCGCGCTGTCGGCGTACCGGGCGGCAGGTGATGACCACGGTCCCGCCGGGACGCACCAGCTGGTAGCTGGCGGCCAGGATAGCGGCGAACCCGTCGAGCAGGCGTGACCACCCCGCGTAGGCGAGGTTGCCCCTCGCCTTGTCCCCATACTGGTGGTCCCGCTTGCGTACGCCGGTACTCGTGGCCCGCACCAGCCCATGGGTTCCGCGTCCGTACGGCGGCGAGGTGAGCACCAGGCTCACCTTGCCGACCGCTGAGGCGGGCACCAGATCGAGCAAGCTGGTGGCGTCGCCGGTGACGACCTTCGCCTCGCCGGCGGCGCCCTGGCTGGCCGCCAGGGTGAGGTTGGCCTCGGCGAGTGCGGTGAACCGCGGTTCGATGTCCACGCCGAGCGCGTCCCGGCCGAGGTGGACCGCCTCGACCAGGGTGGTGCCCGACCCGCACATCGGGTCGAACACCAGATCCCCTGGTGCGGTGTTGGAAGCGATGGCGTGCGCGGCCAGGTTGGGCAGCATCTTGCCCGGGTGACTGGAGGTCTGGGGGACGTAGCGGCCTCGCCGCTGGTCACGGGCCGGTCGCTGGCAGGTCAGCCAGACCGACGTGACCGACAGGGTTTCAGCCATCGGCGCCGCCATCCTCGACGTGAGAACGGGTCAGGATCAGCACGTCAGTGTGGATGGCGAGCTGGCCCCGGCCGTCGCGGACGGCCGCGTCGGTGGCGGCGACGATGTGCTGCAGGTACGCCAGCCGCACACCCTTGGCGGCGGCCACGACATCGGCGGGAAGGGTCGGGTCGCCATGTGGCAGGAGCACCGCCACACAGCCGCCCAGCTGGAGTTGGGCACGGCATGCGGTGAAGAACTCGGCTTCGGGCGCCTCGACTGGCCAGCCGGTGACGATCAGCGGCGCGTTCTCCTTGCCCCAGCCCACCGTTTTCGGGGACTGGAGGTGGCTGCGCCGCCGGGCGTTAATGATGGCTCGGGCCAGCTGCGGACCGTCGGTCAGGTCGATGATGAGGTCTCCTGGGTGGGTGAAGCCGTGGACCAGCCGCACGCCGAGCGCGTTGGACATGCTCTCGCCGCGTCGCGGGGCGGGCACGGACCAGACGGTGATCGGGACGGGCGGGTCGCCGGGCACCACGTCACCAACCGGGACGGGTGCGTTGTGATGGGCGTCGGTCATAGGCGTGTTGGCCCCCGGACCGGTACGGCGTTCTGACGTGACCCAGTGCCGTCCTGACAGGCCGATCGAACCCGCCCGGGTCCTGTCCGGACCGGTCACCGCCGGTTCTGACCGCCCGCGAACCTGACATCACCTGTCCGGACCTGTCCTGGTCTGACAATGGCTCGTGGTGTCAGGTCGAGCTGTCCCAATCGAGGAGCATCACGCCCCGCGACCTCGCGGGGCG
Organism: Micromonospora sp. CPCC 206061; assembly: GCF_036906915.1. Lineage (NCBI taxonomy): Bacteria > Bacillati > Actinomycetota > Actinomycetes > Micromonosporales > Micromonosporaceae > Micromonospora > Micromonospora sp. CPCC 206061. The sequence continues at coordinate 7,093 of NZ_JBAKHX010000122.1, read as the reverse complement.
CGGCTTCTTCGAGGGGAAAACGCCCATGCCTTCCACCAGAACCACGTCGGCTCTGTCGTCCGCCGAGACCGCGTTCGCGCTGCTGACCTGCGAACCGGCGCCGCTAGCCTTCGACGCCCGCCCGGTGCCGGGCCTGCCGAACCGCACCATGCCGCTCAACGAACTGCGTGAGCTGCTGATCGGCGTACCGCACTACGTCGAGACCACCGACGCGCTGTGGCGGCAGCTGGCCAACCACGCCCGCGAATGGGGGCCGGCGTGGGTCGTCGGCGCGGTCGGGGTCGCGCTGCCTGGCTTGACCCACATGGCGACCCGCATCGGCAGCGCCTACCCACGCCACGCCGACGACATCGACTCCGAACTGCTCGCGGGATTCCTGCACGCACTCAAACACGCACCGCTGGAACCGCCGAGGCTGTGGCTGCGGTTCTGCTGGTCAGCGTGGCGGGCCGGAGCCGCAGTCATCAAAGCCGAACCGACCGAGGAACTGCCCGCCGACCTGGCCACCGGCTCCCGGTCACCGGCGCTGCCGTACGGACATCCGGAACTGATCCTCGGCCGGGCCGCCGCCGCTGGCATCATCACCGCTGAGCAGGCCGAGCTCATCGCCGGCACCCGGTTCGGTGACACGCTGATTGAACAGCTGGCCACCGAGACCGGTGTGCCCGCGCCGACGCTGCGCATGCGACGGCGGCGTGCGGAACGGCGTGTCGCCAGGGCGGTTCTGGCCGGGGACCTGACCACCACCTGCCGCGCGATGACGTTGGGCGTGGTGCGATGAGCAACTGGAGCCCCGATTCCCGTTCCCTGTTCACCCGGGTAGTCGACGACATCTTGGCTCAAATCCGCGAGGGCCGGCTACAGTCGGATCAGCGGTTGCCATCGGGCCGCGAGATGGCCGACCGCGACGGCGTGTCGATCATGCCAATGACCGGTCTGCCGCTCGGAACCGGCTCGGCTTGCCGGCCATGGAGCTGATGACGCCGCGTGTGGTTATGTCGTTGCGTGTGGGAAGGGACACCACCTATCGAATGCGGATCGGTGGCTCGATCAGGCGCGCCTGCAACGGTTCGCCCGGTTGGAGCCAAGGAGTGTGTGCCGGTTCCTTGGCGGCTGCGTGCCATTGTCGGCAGGGTCGGTCGATGGCAATTGCGCTGATGGTGAGGTCGCCGTCAGCGTCGATCCGCATTCTCAGGAATGATCTTGCCGCCTCGTGTCCTTGGCCGGAGAACAGTTCGGTGTAGTTCACACCGTAGGCGCCGGCACCGTACAGGTACACGGCGAACAACAATGTGGCGACGAATCCGGCGACGGGTCCGTAGATCACGAGAGCGGCCACCGCCGACATCGGCGATGGCCAGGAGACGAACGGTAGCTGCAGCCACACCCAAGTGCCTGCGGCCGCTAGACCGATGTGAGCAAGACCGTGACAGATCGCGAGGATCCAAGGCTGTGGCGTCGGGCGTCGAGACGTTGATGCGCCGGGTAGCAGGTTGGCCAGTGCGATTGCAAGCGACATGATCAGCAGTAGCAGCGCGACCGTCAGCCCGCCGATGGGTTGTTCTTGTCGCTGGCCCGCGCGCTCGGCGACTTGGATCATTGCGAGCAGGGTGAGCGCGTGCAGTACGCCGAGCAGCGTGCTCAGTCCCGGGTTGCGTAGCGGTAGGCGCCCGAAGATGCCGGCCGCGAGCCGTCGTGACGTTGTGCGGTCGGGGTAGGCGGTCCGCAGTACGAACCGCTCCGGCGGAGTCGCGCGGCGGTCAAGCGTCGTTCGCGGTGGCAGGTCCATCTCTGCGGCCAGCCGATCGGTGCCTTGTACATAGGACCCGCCACCGCCACACGTGATGAGTTGTCGACCCGTGCCGTGTGGTCCGACAGTTCGTGCCTGCTCGTAGCGCGAATAATGGTGATACCCGCCGGCCAGGATGACGGCAACCCCGGCTCCGGTCGGAGCAATCACCTGCCGTATGAACAGGTCGGTGGAGTTGTAGGCGTCCGGGTCATCGGCCACGCGGGACCAGGTAGCGTCGGGAAGACAAAGGATGACCCGGCTTTGCGGGGTTAGCATCCGCGCCGCTTCGCGGAAATAGCGGCGCTGCGGCAGGTCCACCTCGCCGCCCGCGGTGTCGAGTCCGAACAGCCACCATCCGGCGGGCAGCTTGATAGCGAAGTAGCTGCGGCTTTGCCGCGTTCGCCAGCCACCGATTCGCTCCTCGGCGCTGAACACGCGCAGGAAGGCTGCCTGTCCGTCCTCCCAGTCGCCCGCACCGGGCAGCGCGTACAAGGTGGGCTCCGGCCCACCTTCAACAGTGGGCAACGCCGCCGTATATGGTCCGAGACACCGGTCTTCGTAGTTCTCTCGAGACGGAAACCCGAGCACCTCGTTGCCTCCCATGACCAGCACGTCGCCGCGGGCTAGCCGGTGGCCGTCCACCGTGAGCTCTGGCTGCGCCAACGTCCACGCCACGCTGTAGGTGGCGTTGAACCCGTCACCTACGGAGGCGACGTAGTCCAGGCCCACCCCGTCTGGCGCATCGTGTTGGAAAATTTGGGAAGGTAGCGCGTTCTGCAATTCACGCTTGTCGAGAAAGGCTCCGAAGATCAGCTTCATCATCGTCGTCACTAGCTTGCCGGCAAGTAGCATCGGAGCCAGCCACGGAATTGGCGGGCGTGGTGTGAAGCCAAGCTCCAACGGATCGAGCGACCGTGGTCTGCGCAATGCGGACTCCAATGCGAGAGCGGCGGTGCGGGCTTTGGTGGCTCGGCCGAACACCTCCGTCGCTGCGCCCGAGCGGCTGTCGGCGGCAAGTTTGAGGCCGAGACGCGACAGCGCGTCAGGGTCGCCGGCATCAGCGGCCTCCCTGTAGCGGGCCTCGGCTTGCTCGTGCTCGCCACGTGCGTCCAGAACCTGCGCCAGTACATAGATGGCGTTGCCGCGTCGTTTGGCCACTGAGGACTGCACAGCAAGGCGTGTAGCGCGGTCCGCGAGCTCCAGCCGTCCGGTCTCGAGGGCCGCCCGTGCAACCTCGACGGCAACCGCTTCGTCGAGCAGCGCTGCCACCTGGTCGAAGACGGCATCTGGAACGGGTGGTGAGTCCGGATCGGTCTGTGTCTTATCGACCAGGTAGTCAAACGGTCGGTAGCCGCCGTCGGCATCCTTGATCAGGCAGCTACTGGCCCCGGCCACCAGGGTGGTGGCCCAGCCCAGCCCTTCGTCGAACGAGGCCAGGTCGGGGTGGCTCGCGAGCACCGGATTCAGATATTGGGTGTAGAGGCGCAGCAGGACCTCGCTCGACAGCGGGCGATGGTAGCCGGCCCGCCAACAGTCCACCGCAGCGCAAACGATCGCGGCACCGACACCAGGCGCCTTCAAGTCGATGCTGCGGCCGTTCTGCCACTCGTCGAAGGTTCTCGGTCCGGCCGCCATGTACTCGGCGAGCCCGAACTCGAACTGGCTCAGCGCAGACCTCAGCCGCGGGTCCGTGCTGCGCGCCAGCGCCCGTTCACGCTCGGCCGCTGTCAGGTTCCGGGGAATTCGGATATCATTCGCGATTCCGCGCAAAGACTGAGCCCACGACTGACGCCAAGTGTCATCCCACATTGTGAATACCACTGCGACGTCGGAGCGACCTGGTGGCACGAGGCGCTGCGCCAGCGCCTGCACGTTGTTGACGGATTGATCGATTGACGGATTGAAATTGTCGAGCCAGATCACCGCATCACCGATATGGCCGCCCAGGCCGAGCACCTCGTCCAGCGCCCCGATCACGGTCGGCATCACGAAGAACCGGTCCGGCAAGGTGCGGCGCACCGCCTCGTACGCGGCGCGTGACTTGCCCGCGGCAGACGGTCCGTGCACCACGATTACGCCGCCCCGGCGCAGTACTGCATCCAGCTTGTCGTCGAACGCCCGCTGTTGATATTCCGGCTGTCCCGTCGCGCCCTCGATGGCGCGGTGAACACCAACCCGCATGGGGTCGCTGACATCCCGCACACGCGGAAAGCGCCCAGCGTTGACCAGGAGGAACTTTTGCTGTTTGAGATCTTCGAGCTTCTCGCGCCGATCCTCGACCCGGCCACGGATCCGGTCGATGCCACTCTTGAACGGCTGTATGCCGGCGGTAACAGCGGCCGCCGCCGAGGCGATCACAATGACCAACCATGCCGTTTTGGTCTGCGCGCCATATGCTGCAGCGCCTGCCGCGATCACCGAACCGGCCACCACGATCGCCGCAGAAAACCACAAGAGTGGCGACCATCTGCGCCCGGGCGGAAAGATCGGACCTCGCGACCTGGCCGTCATCGAAGGAAAGGCTCCTCAGCGGCCGTCGGAGCCGCCACCAGCACGATCTTGAACCCGGTGAAATCGGACACCCGCGCAACCTAGCACGCACGAAGGCAAACGCGGCCCGGACGTCAATTTCTTTGCCCCTCCGGTCGAACGTCCATTCGACAGGTACACGCAACACTCCCGGCCACCGCGACGACTCACTACGGACGCCAAGCGGCAGCCAGTCTGCCCACATTTCGGTCTGATCATTGAGCCCTGCCGAATCAACGTGCCGCGCGGCACTCCCGCGACGTCCTGGACGAGGTGGCCAGCACCTGAGGACCAAGACCCGTGCCGGAAAGCTGCGGCCCCGCCGGGCGGCCGGCATTCGAGGGCATCGAGCCTCACGGCAGCGGTCTGAAGGTTCATCGATTCCACCCTCGCTCTTCGCGTCCGGCGCATGGCGCCGGGCCCGGACGCAGTTTTCGAGCCGCCGCCCCGGGCCGCAGCCGGGCATGCGCCGGCCCATGCCCCCCTCTGTCTAGTGGGCAGGCTGATCTACCGCGCGGGCGCGGTCTGGTCGTGTCAGGTTGCGATAGGTCCAGACAGGTCGCGGGCGAGTTCATCTGACCTGACAGCCGAGATCTGAGCGGTGCATGCCATCCACGGCATGCCCGCCCGGTGGGGAACAACCACTGGCTACAGGATTCGCGCGGACCGGCATGGACTGCGGCGACGGCGTACTGACATCGAGCCCTTCGCAAACCGCAAGGGAGGAGCGCCCCCAACCGGCCCGCACTGTCCTCTGTGACTAGTTCCTCACCGCGGCGGCCCACTACATTTGTGGAGCCGCGCAATGCATACCACTGTCTCTGTTCTGGCTGACCTGGCCGCTGCCGTCCCGCAGCCGCTGGCCGCACCCAAAACCATCGGCGAGGTCATCGCCGGCATCACCGGCTGGATCATGGGCATCCTCGCCCTGGTCGCCACCCTGTTCCTGGTCATCGGCGGCCTGCGCTACATGGCCGCCGGAGGCGACCCGGCTCAGGTCGAGCAGGCCAAGTCGAACTTCAAGTCCGCGCTGATCGGCTACGCCCTGGCCGTGCTCGCGCCGGTCGTTCTGCAGGTGCTGCAAGGCATCCTCGGCGGCTGAAGGCCACCGTCATGGTCGACCGGCTGATGAACGGCCTGGTGAACTGGCTCGCTGAGAAGGTCGTCGACCTTCTCAGCGGGCTGCTGGCCTTCCTGACCTCATCTGTGTTCCTGTCCCCGGACGTCACCGTCCTGCCGCAGGTCCAGACCATCGCGGGCAAGTCCGCGCTGGTCGTCAACGTCTGCTACATCCTGGCCATCATCACCGCCGGGATCGTCGCCATGGTCGGCGGCAGCGTCGAAATCCAGTACGGCGTCAAGGAACTGGTGCCCCGCCTGGTGGTGGGGTTCATTCTGTCGAACTTCGCCCTTCCACTGTGCTCGGTGCTCATCGAGGTCGCCAACGCGCTGACGGTGTCGATGGTCGGCACCGCCGCGCCGACCAGCCAGGCCGTCTCGATGGCCAAGACCCACGTTGCCTCCGCGCTGACCGACCCGAGCACCGCCCTGCTCGCGCTGATCATCGGGCTGCTGATCGTGTTTCTGTTCTTCGCGTTGCTGTTCGGCTGGTTCGTGCGCGTCGGGGTGCTGGTGATCCTGGCCGGGCTCGCCCCGCTCGCGCTGGCCTGCTACTGCCTGCCCTACACCCAGCCGGTCGCCGCCTTGTGGTGGCGCACCCTGCTGGGCTGCTTGGGGACCGCCGCCTTGCAGGCGATCGTGTTCTCCACGGGCATCCAGTTGCTGATCGATCCGAACTCCAGCCTGCCGGTGCTGCTGGGCCTGCCTGGCTCGGACATCGTCAACCTGCTGCTGGTCGTGGTCGTGCTGTGGACCACGGTCAAGATTCCCGGCCTGATGCGAAAGTTCGTGACCCATCAGGGCAACAGCACCAACGCGGTCGGGCTCGTCCTGCGGACGGTCGCTGTGCAGTCGCTGACCCGCAACGTGTTCCGCCGCGTCCCCGCGCCTGCACAGCGCATCGACATGAGTACGCACACCCACCACCACTACCGGCGGCTACGCCGTGTCTTCCTCAATGGAGGTTAGAAAATGCAGACCACAGAAGACGTTCCGCGGGCGACGGTGCCCGCGAACATCGGCGCGGCTGACAAGATCGCCTTCGGTTTGACGTTCCGGCAGCTGGCCATCCTCGGCGGCGTGGGCTTGGCCGGGTTCGGCGCCTACCGCACCTACGGGCAAATCCTGCCACCCATGGTGTGGCTGATCCTCGGCCTGCCGATCGCCGCCGTCACGGTGGTGATCGCACTCGGCCGCCGCGACGGCCTGCCCCTAGATGTGTGGCTCAAGCACGCCTTCGTGCTCACCCGCACGCCCCGCACCCTGGCTCCCGGCCAGCCGCGGGCGACCTCGGTCGCCGCGGTGGCCGGAAAGCCGGTGCTGCCCGCGCCGTTGCGCTCCCCGGTCACCGCGATCAGCCCGGCCGGAGTGCTGTCCGCCGAAGGCGCCAACTGGGTCGTCATCGCCTGCGGCACAACCAACATCCACCTGCGCACCGGCGAGGAGCAGGCCGGGCTGTTGGACGGGTTCGGCCGGTTCCTCAACTCGCTGACCGGCCCGGCGCAGCTGGTCGTCTCCGCGCACCGGCACGACCTGACCGGTTACGCCCAAGCCATCGCCGACAACGCGCCCCGCCTGCCGCACGCGGCGCTAGGAGGCTCCTGAATAACCCCGTTTCGGGGGTGCGGGTTTCGGGTGGTGGTGATGGGGAGG